>JBOGID010000192.1:0-5863 GCA_050742295.1 Acidimicrobiales bacterium
GCATGGCCTCGGCCATCTCCGGTGTCCAGCGCATGCCTGAGCGTTCCATGCGATCCTTGATCAAGTTCTTGCAGGCGCCCTCGACGGAGCCGCTGGCGATGGGCCACCCCTTCGAGAGGTAGTGGTCGTAGCGCATGCGGCTGCGGTTGCGGTAGTAGTAGCCCGCCACGTCGAGCAACGTCTTGGCCTTGGTCCCCTTGAGCTGGCGCTTCGTGACCATTTGGCGCAGGCCCTGGACGACGCCGCTGACTTGGCCGGAGAGGATGCGCAGGGCCCGCTGGCGCACGAAGGCTTCGGCCTGCGGGCTGCCCTCGGGATGGAAGACGTAGGCGACGGCCCACAGCTTTTCCAGGACGTGGAGGAGGTCGAGGACGAGGGTGACGTCCTCGAAGAGGGCGCCGACGCGCTTCTGGAGGGCGCGTTCGCCATCGGTGACGATTACCCAGGGGTGGTCCTGGGCGGGGTCGCGGCGGGTCATCTCGGCCTTGACGTCGGCGATGAAGGTGTCCTTGCCGGCCAGCAGGCTGGCCCAGACCCGCTTGTGGGCGGGGCGCTGGCGCGGCGGGCGGGGCTCGGGGGGCTGGGCGGGGTGGGAGAAGAGGCTCTCCACCACGGCTTCGGGGGACCGCACCAAGGGCGCCTGGGCGAACACGGCGCCGACCGTCGCCATGCGCTTCTTGTTTCGCTTCTTGCCCTTGCCCAGCCGCACGGTGCGGGTGGCCCCTTCGGGCTTGACCATGGGAATGCCCTTGCCGTCTATGGCGCCGACCAGGACCTCGCCGTCCCCAACAGCGACCTCGGCGGTGGCCCGGGAGGCGTAGAAGGCGTTGAAGTCGGCGGCGGCTTCGAGCACGAGCTGCTCGGCGCTGCGCTTGGGGATGGCGACGCCGGTGGTGTCGGCCACCAGGGCGACGGCCTCGTCGAAGGGCCCGCAGACCGCAGCCCTGACAAGTCGGCGGCAGATCTCATAGCTGTAGGCCCGGGCCGGCAGCTGCAGTTCGGCGTCGAGGGGGTGGACGCTGTCGTGGCCCGGGGCGCCGTAACCCACACGGGTGACCGTCACCTCCCCGAACAGGGTGAGCAGGCGACGGGTGTGGGACCGGCGGTGGCCCAGCCTCACCGCGCCGCCGGGGCCGGCCAGCACGATCGCCGGCCCGACGTCGCCGTCGCCCCGGCCGTCGAGGTGGGCCTGGAGCAGCGCCCGCACGATCTCCCGGCCCCGCTGCTCGGACCCCCGCTCGATCTCGGCCATCCCGAGGCGCTCCGAGGCGGCGGCCGACAAGAAGCGCTCCAGGTTCCAGAACGCCTCCAGCCCCGATGCCCCCTCCGCCCCGCCTCGCGCCACTCGGCCCACGAGCGATCAGTATGATACTGACAGATGACCGAGCGGCGCATTTCCCCTGCCGAGCTGGAGCGGCTGCTCGCCGAGTGCCGGCGTGACTACGACGCCGTCAAGGCCCGTGTCGCCGAAGTCGGCTTCATCTGCGAGGGGAGCCTGGTCGAGCGCCGGACGTCCTGCGGAAAGCCCACCTGCCGTTGCGCCGATCCCGCCCATCGCCACGGCCCCTACCACCAGCTGTCCTGGAAGGAGGGCGGCCGCACCGTGTCACGCCGCCTCTCAGCCGACGAAGCCCGCCTCTACCGGGACTGGATCACCAACCGCCGCCAGCTCGACGCGCTGCTGCACCGGATGAAGGAGCTCTCCCGTCACGCGGGCGAGTACCTGCTCGACGGCGTTCCCACCGTTGCGCGCCCCACCCGCTCCCGCAGGAACCAGCGCTCCTAAACCCCGGGCTATCCCCCGGCCCCCGCCATACCCCCGGGTTTACTGCGCCCAACCAGAAGCCGGCGAGTCCCGAAACCCCCGGCTCACAAGGCTTTCACCGTCGTCGCGAAGTAGCCACACCCTTCTGACTTCGAGCGCGACGTCACCCAGGCTAGGCTGATGCCCTCGCCGTCGGCCGGGAGGCCGATCGGGAAGTCGGCCTCCGCCCCCTCGCCGTACCAGATCGTGGCGCCCGTGACGTCGGCCAACTCGAGGTGGCCCGACACGAAGTCGGCGTGGAAGTGGGTCTCGATGACCCGCGAGCTCATGGTGCCACCACCAGGTTCACTACACGGTCGATTACGTGGACCGTGCGGCGGACGGGGCGGCCGGCCAGCGCCACCCGGACCCGGGGACTGGCCAGGGCCAGGGCACGGGCCGCGGGCTCGTCCAGTTGGGCAGGCGCGGCGATGCGGTCGCGCACCTTCCCGTCAACCTGAACGACCAGCGTGACGGTCTGGCTGATGGCGGCAGCCTCCGGCCACAGAGCCGTGTGCACCGAGTACGGCTCGCCCAACCGGGCCCACAGCTCCTCGGCGACGTGAGGCGCCAGCGGGGCCAGCAGCCGGACCAGCGTGCGCGGTGGCAGTCTCGACGCCGCCTCCATCAGGGCGGCGACGGCGACGTTGAACCGCAGCCTCTCGATTGCGTCGGTCACCTGCTGGATCGTGCGGGCATCGACCACGGGGTCGGGCTTTGATTCCAGCCGCCACGCCCTCGCCAGGAACCGTTCCACCCCGGCCACGCTGGACGCCCGGTACTCGCCTCCCTGTTCCCACGGGCCGCTGAACAGCAGGTGCAGGCGTGTGACGTCGGAGCCGTGGACCGCCAGCAGCTCGTCGGGCCCGACCACGTTGCCCCGGCTCTTCGACATCTTGGCCCCGTCCATGGTGATGATCCCGCCCAGCCGGATACGGGGGAACGGTTCCTCGAACGGCACCAGCCCCAGGTCGTGCAGGGCCATGGTGACGAACCGGGCGTACAGGTGGTGGCGCTGTACGTGTTCGGGCCCACCGGCGTAGAAGTCCACCGGCCTGATGCGGTGTACATCCCACGGCCGGTCATCAATTTCGGTGCACGGGTAGCGCAGGAAGTACCACGAGGAATCGAAGAACGTGTCGGACACGTCCGTCTCGCGCCGGGCCGGACCGCCGCATGACGGGCACACCGTGTGGGGGTCGCGGCCCAGCGGCACCGGCAGTTCCGCCTCGGGCACGGCGACCGGGCCGCACGCCGGGCAGTGGACGATCGGGATGGGCGGCCCCCAGTAACGCTGGCGGCTGATGTTCCAGTCGCGCAGGCCGTCGATCCAGTTGCGCTGCAGTCGTTTCGCCCGCTCGGGCCAGTCCAGGCCGGCCAGACCGTCCCGCAGCCGGTCGGCGTACGCGGTCATGCGCAGGAACCATTGCGTCAGGACGCGCTCGGCCACCGGCGTGTCGCACCGTTCGCACCGGTCGCCCCCGGCCTGCGTGGCCCGAACGCCGTGGCCGGCCTGCGTGGCCCGAACGCCGTGAACAGTCTGCTCGCGCGCCAGCACGGTCGCACACGACGGGCACCAGATGACGGGCGCCTCGGCCTGGTACGCCAGCCCGGCCCGGAACAGCTGGACGAAGATCCACTGCGTCCAGCGGTAGTAGGACGGGTCGCTGGTGACGATCTCACGGGACCAGTCCCACCCGATGCCCACCGAGGACAGCTGGCGGCGGAAGTTGGCGATGGTCTCGTCGATCACGGCTGCCGGGTAGCGGCCGAGCTTCAGGGCGTAGTTCTCGGCGTTGATCCCGAACGAGTCGAAGCCGATGGGCTGGAACACCTCACGGCCGCGCATGCGTTGGTAGCGGCCGTAGACGTCCAGGCCGCAGTACTTGAACACGTGGCCGACGTGCAGCCCGGCGGCCGAGGGGTACGGGAACTCGGCCAGGTTGTAGTAGTCGGGCCCGGCGGTTACGTCCGGCTGGTAGAGCCGGTCGTCCTCCCACCGGGCGCGCCAGCGGGCCTCGACTTCGTGCGGGTCGTAGGGCAGACCCATCGGAGTGGGCTCACGGGCCGACCTCGGCGTGGCGGGGCTCGGCCCGGCCACGGATACGGATGACCTTGTTCACGGCATTCAGGTAGGCGCGGGCCGACGCCTCGACCACGTCGGTCGAGACGCCGCGGCCCGACACCTTCACCCCCTCCGCCTCGACCTGGATAATCACGTCGCCCAGGGCGTCCACACCCCCGGTGACCGACGAGACGTTGAAGTCGATGAGCCGGCCGTCCACGCCGGTGGCGGCCTTGATGGCCTGGCAGGCGGCGTCGATCATGCCGTCGCCTTCCGACGACGCCTCCTGGCGCTCGCCGTCGCGCACGACGACGACACGGGCCCTCGGCGTCCCCACCGTGCCGCCGCTGACCTCCAGCGCCGCGAGGGAGAACGCGGACTCGACGCTGGTGCCCATCTCCTCGGCCACGATTGCTTCCAGGTCGGCGTCGGTGATCTCCACCTTGCGATCGGCCAGTTCCTTGAAGCGGACGAAGGCGGCGTTGAGCGTCTCGTCCGACACGGTGATGCCCAGCTTGTCCAGCGTGTCCTTGAAGGCGTGGCGGCCGGAGTGCTTGCCCAGCACGATCTGGCTGCCGACCTGGCCCACGGCGCCGGCGTCGATGATCTCGTAGGTCGAACGTTCGGCCAGGACGCCGTGCTGGTGGATGCCGGACTCGTGCTGGAAGGCGTTGCGGCCGACGACGGCCTTGTTGTACTGGACGGGGTAGCCCGTCAGCCGGCTGACCATGCGGCTGGTGCGGGCAAGCTCCTCGGTGCGCACCCCCACCTCGACGCCGGGGAACTGGTCGGGCCGGATCTTGATAGCCATGACCACCTCCTCCAGGGCGGCGTTGCCGGCCCGCTCGCCGATGCCGTTGACACACACCTCGACCTGGCGGGCGCCGGCCTGCACGCCAGCCAGCGAGTTGGCGGTGGCCAGTCCCAGGTCGTTGTGGCAGTGGGTGGACGTGACGTAGTCACCCCCGATCTCCTTGCGGACGTACTGGACCAGGGCGCCGAAGTCCCACGGGATGCCGTACCCGACGGTGTCGGGGATGTTCAGCGTCGTGGCGCCGGCGTCGGCGGCCGCCTGCAGGACCTCGAGCATGAAGTCGAGGGGCGTGCGGGTTGCGTCCTGGGGACTGAACTCGACGTCGTCGGTGTGCTCGCGCGCCCGGGCCACACCGGTGCGGGTGGCCGCCACGACCTGGGCCGGGGTCATCTTCAGCATGTGCTCCATGTGGTTGGGGCTGGTGGAGATGAACACGTGGATGCGGCCCCGGGCGGCGTCGCGCAGGGCGTCCCAGCAGCGGTCGACGTCGGCCACGTGGGTGCGGGAGAGGCCGGCGATGACGGGGCCGTGGACCTTGCGGGCGATGGCCTGCACCGCCTCGAAGTCGCCCTGGCTGGCGACCGGGAAGCCGGCCTCGATGACGTCGACGTTGACGCGCGCCAGCTGCTCGGCGATCTCGAGCTTCTCGGCCGCGTCGAGGGAGATGCCGGGCGACTGCTCGCCGTCGCGCAGCGTGGTGTCGAAGATGATCAGCCGGTCAGACATGGTGCGTCCCTTTCTGCAAAGAAAAAACCTCCCGGCCCGGAGGCACGAGAGGCTTCGGCGAGCACCCGGTGGGTACTCGCCCTAGGTAAGGAGCAGGCCCGAGAAGAAGGTCACAGACATCCGATCGTATGGTGACAGTTGGAATTCCGGCCGTCAAGTAGGGTGGATCGCCGTGATCCGCCGACTGATCCGTGTCGTCGCTGTCCTCGGCGTGCTCGGCGGGCTTGGCTTCGCGCTGGCCAAGCTGGTGCAAGGCCGCCGTTCCAGCCCGGCCAGTATGCCCAGCGGCGAGGAGCCTGCGGTCCCGAAGCGTTCGGAGACGCCGCTCGTCGAGCCCCGCATGCTCCGCAACGTCAACCTCAAGTCACCCGACCAGGCGACGGCCGAGCCCGAGGAGACCCAGCGGGTCATCGGCCCCCAGGCCCCGCCCGCAGCCGCCGCGACGGCCGCCGCC
>JBOGID010000193.1:0-14144 GCA_050742295.1 Acidimicrobiales bacterium
GGGTAGCCCACCTCCCCGGCGGCGAGGCGCGTCTGGAGTGGCTCGAGTGCGTAGCGGTTGAGCGTGCGCTGGGCGTTCACCCGGCGCCCAGCACTCCGGTGACGGGCATCGTGCATCTCGGATCCCCCCACGGCGGCGCGACCTCGCCCGTCCGTTCCGACGGGGGCTGACGCGGGGCATCGGTCCGGAGGATGAGGCGAGAAGCGACTCGGGCATTCGTGCAACGGCTGTGCAATGCCGGATCGGACGATGCCTCCACGACACCTTCCGAGGAGGCAGAGCCCATGTTGCGACTGAAAACCGGCGCGCGCCGCTTGGCGTCCGCCACCGTCCTGGCCGGCGTGGGGGTGGTGCTTTCGGGGATCCCGGCGTACGCACCTCACGTGGCCCAGATGCAGGTGACGCCCAGCACAGCGAAGCCGGGCGAGGCCGTCACCGTGTTCGGCCCCCGCGGGTACGGCGCCACCAACCCCGTCCAGGTCCGCTGGGACAAGGTCGACGGGCCGGTCCTCGGCGAGTTCCGGACCCGCGAGACAGGCTTCGCCATGTGGGGCCCCGAGACGATCACCATCCCGGCCGACGCCAAGGCCGGCATCCACTCCCTCTGGGTGACGCAGAAGCTGGAGCCGTCCGAGACCATCCAGCGGGGCATCCCGGTGCAGACTGTGATCCAGATCGCGGACGCCAATGGCGCCGTTCCCGTTGTCGGCGAGCCGCTGACGCCCCAGGTCGAGTCCCGACCCGGCGACTTCGTCGAGAAGGACTCGGTCAGCCCCGCCACCCTGCTCTTCGTCGCGCTGGGCGCCGGCGGCGTGGCCCTGTTCGTGGCCGGGACCAGCGCGGTGACAGCCAGCCGGCGCCGCACCGGTGCCGTTGCCGAGGCAGCCAAAGCGGGTGTCCGATGAAAACCACCAGCCGCACCCCCATCCGTACCCGCGCCCTCGCCATGGCGGCCGGGATCGGCCTCGGCCTGCTCGCCATGCTGGCCGGCCAGGCCGTCGCCCTCCCCGACACCAAGTCCCCGCTCCGGATCACCAAGTCGTACAACGCCACCGGCGACGACCTGGCCCCGACCCGCACGTACGCGGCGCCCCACCTGGCCGTGGACCCCAATGACCCCATGCGGATCGCGGCGGCCACGCCGGAGATGCGCACCAAGAACTGCCGGTTCCTGCTCACAACCAACGGCGGACAGACATGGAAGCTGTTGGACCCGTCGCCGAGCCCCGCGTCCTACCCGTTCTGCATGCACAACGCGGGCACGGTGTTCCACGCCCAGGTCGCATTCGGGCGGGAGGGAACGCTTTACTACGCCCTCGCCGGCTACGACAACAGCGACCTGACGCCCGCGCCCGAGCAAGGCGGCGTGTACGGGAGTGTCAGCGTCCTGCTGGCCCGTTCGAACGACTCAGGCGAGAGTTGGGAGACGACAGTGGTGCGCAGCACCCGCGGCGCCGACGACGTGAACAAGGCCGAGAACAACCGGCCCGTGACCGGCCTCGCCGTCGACACCCGCAACGGCGAGCAGGACATCATCTACGTCGGCTGGCAGCGTAGAACAGCTCCCGGTGCGGCCTCGGCTCCGTCGCAGGCCATGCTGGGTGTGTCGACCGACGGCGGGCGCACGTTCGCCGAGCCCGTCGTGATCGGCGACGCCTGGAACAAGACCCACCCCGAGCCCAACAAGTGGGGCGGCGGCAACCCGGCGCTCGGCGTGGCCGAGGATGGCACGCTCTACGGCGCCTTCTTCGGCTCGACGACGGTCCAGCCCGCGCCCCAAGGTGGCTCGAACGCCATCGTCGTTGTGAGGTCGACCGACCGGGGCCGGACGTTCACCGCCACCGAGGCGGCCGAGCCCAGCCCCTACTACGCCCCGCTGATCATGACCGTGGGCCCCGGCCCGACCAAGGCGGGGAGCGTTCACCTCGTCTACGAGCACAAGATGGGCGCCACCGCCGGCCAGTCCGACCGGGACATCTACTACCAGCGGTCCACCGATGGGGCGAAGACGTTCAGCGCGCCGAAGCGCATCAACGACGACGACCCCCAGAACCTGGAGCCGGGCGGCGGCCACGTGCAGACCAACCCCAACGTGACCATCGCCCCCAACGGCCGGGTCGACGTGGCGTGGTGGGATTTCCGCATCGACACCGGCGGGTTCACGAACGACGTCTACTACGCCTACTCCAACGACAACGGCGCCACGTTCTCGACGAATCTTCGAGTCAGCGACCGTTCCATCGACCGCCGGGTGGGCATCTGGAGCAACGGCTACGACATGCGCACTCCGCCGGGCATCGCCTCGACCGACGCCATAGCGGTGTTCGCATGGGACGACACCCGCAACACCATCAAGCTCGGTGACGGGCAGGACATTTTCGCCGGCGCCGTGCAGTTCAGCGCCGTCGGGAGCGGCGGTTCCACCGGGACCCGCTTCGCCCTGGCCGCCTTGGGGGGTGTGACCCTCGTGGGCCTCATCCTCCTCGTCGTCAGCTTGGTTGCTAGCCGCCGGCCGGCCATGCCGGCGCCGGCCAGGGGCGAGGCTCCAACGAGGATCGTCAGCGCGTCGAAGTAGTGCGATCTGCGCCTTCCGGCCACCCGGTCCCTGGCAGGGAGTTGGTGGCCGGGGTAGGCGGACGGGAGGCCGTGGTGCAGCGCCGGACGAGCGTCCTTGTGGTTGACGACGATGCGCTCGTCCGGCGTTGGCTACGGCTGATCTTCGACGCGCAGGACGACCTCGAGACCGTCAGGGAGGCCGCCGACGGCCTCACCGCCGTGTCGCTCGTCGCCGACCTGCGCCCCGACGTGACTGTCCTCGACGTGCAGATGATGCCGCTACAATCCGCATCGAGACGACCCGGCGCATCCTGAAGGCACGACCTCGTCGATCGCTTCCGCCGGATGGCGTTCCCGCTGCTGCTCGGCTCCGGTCGCCGGCTGTTCAACGACGGCATCCTCCCGGCGACGATGCGCCCCTGTCGACATCACCTTGCCCGGTCTCGGCATCGTCATCGGCACCTACGAACCGGCCGGTCCCCTTCGCCACGGCCAGATGTAACTGGCTGGCGTTGGCCGTTTCAGGCCGTCACGCCTCGGCTGGCCATCACCGTGCCGATGACGGCGTCGCGCCACCAGTCAACCCTCATAGGCGGCTTCCACCTTCTTCGGCACGCACATGCGCCACGGATCCACGAGCAGCTCCCGCAGTTCGACGACGTCGATGGCGCCGAGCCGGACGCAGACCCACCGGTACCGCATGTCAGATGGGTGGGGCATGAGGAACTTGTCGGGCTCCGAGGCCACGAGCGCCGCCCGCTCCTCCGTCGGGGAGCCGCAGCCCATGATCGTGTCGCCGTCGTAGAAGGCGGCATAGACGGTCTTGGCGACCCGGAACCTCACCTCGTCGCGCGTACGCGCCTCGTAGGAACGAGGGAGCGCGGCGGCGATCGCCCGGGCATCGTCGATCGTCACCCCCATCGGCGGCGGATGGCCGTCGCGGCGGGCCAGAACGATCGGAGAGGCAGAGCCGGTGCGTGGAGCTCCGCCAGCGCCTGCTCGGTGCCGCCCTGGCGCTGGCGACGTCATGCGGTCGGGTCGAGCGGTGGGTGCTCGAGGACGCGGGGCCGGTACTCGACCAGCTGGATGCGACCGTCGAAGGTGCGGTTGTCGATCATCTCGAGGGCAACGTCGGGGTAGCCGTCGAAGATACGTTCTGCTCCTGTTGCGCCGGTGATCACCGGGAACATCACGACCCGGAAGCGATCGACGAGTCCGGCTCGCAACAGCGACCGGCACAGGCTGAGGCTGCCGATCGTGCTGATGAGACCCGAGCCGCCCTCCTTCATCGCCCGGACCGCTTCGACCGCGTCATCGCGCACGAGCGTGGAGTTGGCCCAGGAAAGCGGCGCCTCAAGAGAGGCGGAGAACACCACCTTCGACGCCCGCGTGAGTCCGTCGACGGACGCCTCCTCGTCGGCGGTGAACTCGTCCGTTCCCGCTGGCATCTGTCCGGCCGCGAAGCCCGACATGAGTCGGTAGGTGTTCGCTCCCATGACGTACGTGACCTCGGGCTGCTCTCCCAGCCAGGCGAGGTACTCAGGCCCCTGGAGACCCCAGAAGCCGGGCCAGCCCTCCGCCGACGCGTAGCCGTCGAGGGAGGTGATGAAGTCGACGATGAGTTCCGGCATGGTCGTGTCCTTGTCCGTAGATGTCAGATGGCCGCTCCGGCCTTCTTACGAAGGCGGCATCAGATTGGACGGGCCGCGAATCGAGAACTCATCGCCAGCGCAACCGAGTCGGCGATTCGGGACGGGGCGCGCCGCCCGCTGGGTGCGCGAGATCAGCAACTGCGTCGCGTGGCCGCAGCCTTACTTGCCTGGGAACAGGCAGAACAGATGCCCGGCCGGGTCGACCATGACGAGGACTCGGTCAGCCTGCGGTTGGTGCTCAGCCACCCTCGCGCCCAACGACTTGGCGCGCTCGACCTCCTCGAAGAACTGCTCGCGGCGCTGCGCCATCTCAGTGATGGGCGGCAGTCCGTCGACTGCGATGTCCAGATGCATGCCCATCTGCTGCTGGCCGGCAACAGTCGGCCAGACCGGGGCCACGAACGGTTCCTCTCGCTGGAACTCAAGCTTGTGTTCGCCGGTTGGTGACTTCACGAGCGCCCATCCCCCCGGCATGGCCTCCGACCGATCGACGACGTTCCATCCCAGCAGCGACGCGTAGAACTCGGCGAGCTGCCAGGCGTCGTGGCAACCGACCACAGGCCCGCTCAACCGCGTGCGAACTCCGTTCATGGCAGACCTCCAGGTTCATGCAACCTGCAGTCGACATGTTGCTACTTCAGCCACGGTAGATCCGGCGGCGGTCGCACGCCTGCCCGAGTACACCCTGTACATCCTGCTCAAGTACGTGCCAGCGGACGTTCGGGAGACGGCCTTGCCTCGGAACTCGTTGAGCAAGTACCCCCCGTGCGTCGGGCCATACCAACTCGCCGGCTCGATCGGCAGATCGAGGGCTCAGTACACCCAAACGGTGGAACCGACGGCCATGACCTTCGCGGACCAGATCCAGTCCATCACCTGGTTGGTGACCCGTACGCAGCCGTGGGAGGCGGGATATGCCGGGACGTCGCCGGAGCCGTGCACGGCGATCCCATCGGCGTGGAAGTAACGGGGCCGGTAGAGGGCGCCGAGCTCGCCCCAGTCCATGCCGTCCTCGACCCACGAGACCGTCCACCGGCCGGGCGGCGTGTCGGCCAGCTCGGTGCGTCCGTTGACGTAGTAGGGCTTCTCGGTGCCGGTCGACACGTTGACCGCCCACGCCACCTCGCCGTCGCGGATGACGAGGAGGACCTGGCGCTCCTTGTCGACCTCGACCAAGTCGCCGGACGTGCTGCGCCCCTCAGGCCGGCCGGCTTCGTCAAGGGCGGCGAGGGTCGTGGCGCCGGCGATGCCGTCTCGTTCGAGGCCGTTGACCTTCTGGAACGCCATGACAGCCTGGGCGGTGAGGTCACCGAAGGAGCCGTCGGGCGTCCCCAGCCAGTACCCGAGCTCACGCAGCCGCTCCTGCAACGCTCGCACCCGCGAGCCGGTCGCGCCTCCACGCAGGGCCCCGTTGCCGTCGTCAACAGCCGTGGTCGGCGGCCGGAGCGGCGGAACCCTGGTGACCGTGGTCGGCGGCTGGGCCGGCGGGACCGTCGTGACCGTGGTCGGCGATTCCTCGACGATCGTGGTTGTCGTCGATGGCGGGGCGGGCGTCACGGTGGTAGGCACCACTGCGCCGATGGGTTCCTCGCCGCTGGCGGCGGGGGCGGAGGTGGCGATGGTCGAGAGGATGGCACCGGCGACGAGTCCGCCAAGGACCGTGCCTGCGAGGGTGAGTGAGCGCTTCATGCTCGCATCGTCGGCTTCTCACATCACGGCTGAACTGCAGCCCCGTAACAACATCGCAACGGCCCGACCGGGAGCCGGGTGCCTGCACCCCAAAACCGGGTGCTACCTACACAAGTCGGACGATGGCCATCAGCCGGGCATCTGTGCTCACCGGACATGTCCTGGGAACATTCCTTCAGACCATGCTTGGCGTGGTCGTCGTCCTCGGCGCGGCGCTGCTGGTCGGCTTCCGCCCCGACGCCAACCCGGCCGAGTGGGCCGCCGCGGTCGGGCTCTTCGGGCTGATGGCCTTGGCCCTCACCTGGTTCTGCGCGGCCTGGGGCTGGTGGCCAAGAGCGTCGAGTCCGCCAGCAACCTGCCCATGCCACTGATGCTGCTCCCTTTCTTCGGCAGTGGGTTCGCCCCCACCGAGTCGATGCCCGAACCGGTGCGGTGGTTTGCCGACCACCAGCCCTTCACCCCGCTCACCGAGTCGGTCCGGGGGCTGCTGCTCGGTTCCGAGATCGGGAGCGACACCACCATCACCGTCCTCTGGGCGACGGCCATCGCCGTCCTCAGTTACCTCTGGGCCAGGGACCCTGTACAACCGCGACCCCTCGCTCTCACCGAGCTGACCCGGGCCGGCGCGTACAGGGTCGCGCTCCGACCTCAGGTCACGCGGTGCCGTGGGCTCGATCCGATCTCTTGCCGGAGCCAGCGAAGCCCGTAGGCGACGAAAGCCTCCAGGGCTTCCGAGACGATGTCCTCCGCGTTCGTCGCCGTGAGGGACCACCAGTGGTCGCCAGAAACTCCGGGAATCAGATGGCCGATGCGCATCCACCGCCCCTCTCCGGCCGTGTTGGCGCTGGGGCGAACGGGATAGGCGGACTCCTTGAGCCGCCGAGCGTCCCAGGCCACACGATCGACGCCGGGAGGTGGCGTGTCCTTCAGCGGGGCGTGATCGCGCCGCTGCCCGTCCCACCACTCGTTGCTCGTCACCTTGAAGTTGATCGTGAAACACCCAGGTCGGCGCACACGCTGATCGTCGCATCGTCGGGCTGAACGACCGCGATCTCGGCCATCCGACGCTCCAGCCGTCGGCGCGGGAATCCATCTTGCCGTCGTACCGCTCGACGTGCGCTCGATCGCGGTTCTCGCGGCCGGCATTCGCGATCTCGTCGATCAGCCACCCCGGGCTGCCTCGCACCTAGTGGGCCCGTCGCACGACTGCCATCCTGCCATGGTCGGCGCAGCCTGACAGTCTCATGAGCTGGTCACCGCTGCTGTCGTTGGAGCGGCCGAACGACGGGTACGCGTGGCTCCATGCCCGCACCGACAGCCCGGAACACGCATCCCAGAACGCGCGGCGCGTGCTGGCGGGATGCGTGGCCGAATTGCCGGTGGCGGCATCGGGATGGGTACGTGGTCGCCGGCTTTCGGTATCGACCATGAAGTCGACCGGGTCGCTGATACTCATCACGCCACGCGGCTGCCGAGCCCGTCCGGAAGGTGCCGGGCAGCGCTGTTACGCCCCGCCTGCGATGAACGCGGAAACGACGTAGCTGGCGCTGGCGGTCCAGGTTGTGGCGGCCACGGTCGTAGCGGGTCGTCGTGCGGGGGTCGCCATGGCGGGCAGCGATCTGGGTCGGAGGGGGGGTGGTCGCGTAAGAAGCGCGACTACGACCAGAACGGCAGTGCTCGTCCAGGCAAGGATCGATTTGGCCAAGGTCCGCCTCGACCGACTCCCGCCTGGCAGAGTCCGGGGAAAGGGTGGTTCAACTCCCCCCTCAGCCCACCAGAACTTCGCGGTCAGCCAGGGCGGACTCATCCGCCAAGAGGCCCAAACCAGGAGATGCCGGATCCAACATGCCGGCGATGTCAAGCTCCGCCCCCCGGCCGAACATCAACACGGGGGACACAAGGTCTCGTCGCAGCAGCTTCGTGCCGAAGGCGCCCTCTCGGGCGACCAGCGCATTTCCCGCATCCGCAGCGACTGTTAGCGCGGCCCGAGTGAGGATGCTCGTCTCACCGACATGGGCGCCCACGATCACTCCCAGCCCGAAACCCCGGGCTGCCTCCACGGCCGCAAGTGAACGCAGCAGACCACCCATCTTGGACACTCGGCAGTTGAGGATCCAACGGTTCGCGGGTCCCGGGAGGTGATCGAGCTGCTCGCCGCGGAGGCCGCTTTCGTCGATGACGATCGGGGTATCAAGCGCGGCAGCAATGCGGGCAAACCCGTCGAGATCGTTCACGGTTAGCGGCTCCTCGATGGCCGTGAAGCGAAAGTCCAGTCTCTCGAGGTGCTCGATGCACGCATCGGCATCGCTCCACAGGTTGTTGGCGTCCACCCGGACCCGCACGTTTGCACCCCGACGCCGGAGCCGAGCAAGCTTGCTTCGGTCCCGAGCCCGGTCGCCCGACAGCTTGAGCTTGAAGTCATGGATGCCGAGGGCCAAATAGCGCTGGAGGAGCAGGGCGAAGATCCAGTGTCCGCTGTCGCCGATGACCGCGGTGTAGCGGAAGGTTCCACTCAGCCCTGGGCGCCCGAGCAGCCGCTCCACTGACACGCCATGCTGACGTGCGAGCGCGTCGAGCAGGGCGAGCTCCAGGGCGCAGAACGCGGCCGGGTGGGCATCGATGCTCTCCTGGTGGTCTGCCATCCACGAGCGCAACCCCTCAACGGTGTCGGCGGCCGTGGCCGCGCCCAGTGCGGCGCCTCGCAGGAATGCGCGAGCAGATTCCACCGTCTCGCCGGTCACGTAACGGCGCGGACAGCCCTCGCCGACGCCCACGGCGCCGCAGGCCGCGCGGACTCGCACGATGATGTTCTCGGTGGTGGCACGGACGGCGGACGCGTGCCGCACCGCCACTGTGAACGATGTCGGGAAGGTCGCCATCTCGACCCACATCGGGCGCATCCCGGCCATCGCTCAGGTCACAACCGCAGCGGCCAGGTCAAAGGTGCAGTCCTCAGCTCGTTGAAGAGGCATGACCTTGAACTGGGCGTCACGCTGGCCGCGGGCCACGCAATGGGAACGGTACGCCTCGCCCGCGCCTGCCCGTAGCTCGTGCGCGACGACAGGTTGGAGCCGGCCGCTGGCCCGCTTCGAGCGGTACTCGATGTTGAGCCGAGCGAGGGCGTCGTCCACCGAGCGAGCCAGCCGGGCGAGCTCACCTCGATCAAAGGGTCCTTCGAGGTAGAGGCGGTAGCCCGCCCTCGGGGTGTCGGCCAGCATGAGGAAGAACCCGCCGCCGGGCACCCGCCCCTCGCCCGCGGCGACGACCGCCTCAAGGACCTGGCTCTCGTGGAGCTTCTCGCCGGTGACGTTCGTGACGCCCCTGCCCTTCTGGACGAACGCCAGGCACGGCGTGCTGCCGAATGTGCCGGTCACCTCGACTATGTCGTTCATGTCGTAGCGATACAGCCCGTCGAAGGTGGTGACGAAGACGTAGTACTGGCGACCCCGCTGAAGCTCGCCCAGGGTCCGGAACTGGCCATCGCCCCGTTCCCAGGCGTCTCTGTCGACGAACTCGAAGAAGTTGTCCCCGAGGGTGGGCACACAGTTCCTGCTCGTCGTGTCCACCGCCACCGTCCCTCGAACCTCGCTGGCCAAGTAGCCCAACTCGACCACCGCGGCCGTCTCGGGCAGGATGTCGCGCAGTCTTGTCGCGGCCAGCCCGCAACTTCCTGCTGTCCATGTAGTGACGGCCGCGAGCCGGGGCCAAAGGTCGCCGAAGGTGAGCCTGGTTGGATCCCCCATCGCTCGGAGCTGAGCCGCTCGTCGTCCCTTGGCAGCAAGGGCCGCGGCGACCTCCTTCCGGGTGCCGGGATCGAGCGGCCCGGCGCCTCTCGGCGCACCCGAAGACAGGTCATCGAGCAGGTCCGGCCACCGGTCGACGATCACCTGGCGCAAGCGGAGCAGGGTCGACGGGTTGGCGGTGGCGATGGCGGTGAGGTCGCTCCAGGCGAGGGCAAGCGCGGCGATTACGTAGTAGCGGGCGTCGTAGTCGGCGATGCCGAGCGCGACCGGAGGGACGACATACCGGCGACGAATCAGCCTCGGCATGCTCTCGAGGATCATCCCGCTGGCCGAGCCGTATGGAACGCCACTGGGGCGGTAGCCCTCGACGGCTGGACCGGCGATGCCGAGGATCCGGCCCGACAAGGACCCGGTGGCCGCGTGGACCATCGTGGCCAAGAGGCTTTGGGCCTTCGCCTGGCGGCGCAGGCCGGTCGGGGTGACGGGAATGTGCTTCGCCTCGCCGGTGGTGCCGCTGGTGACGGCATACAGCACGGGCGCCTCGGTTGTGAGGACCGCTTCCCCAGTGGCCTCCTGCCGCTCGATATGGGGCCGGAGCATTTCGTAGTCGTTGACGGGCACCGCCCTGGCGAAATCGGCGTGGCCGCGGATCGAGCCAAAACCGTGTTGGCGCCCGAAGATGGTATCGGCGTTGCTGGCGAGGATCTCCGCCAAGACATCGGCCTGCGTCTCAGCGGGGGCGGCGCACTGCTCGATGAGCTCACACCACAGTCGCTTTCGTCGCCAACGCATGACCAAGTCCAGGGCCGCACTGCTGAAGGCCCCCGCCTCCTTGCTCGTCACGTCGCGACCGCCTGCCGGAAGGGGGCTGCAACCTGCCCGACAAAGGTCGTCGGGTAGGCCGGCTTGCCGTTGCCGAGCTCCCCAACCTCGCGATCGGAGGGCAGGTACCGCGTGCCGAAGAGCGTGTCCCAGATGATGAGCTTGTTCCCGTAGTTGTGGTTGGCGTCGCGGATCTCGGCCGCGTGGTGCCACCGGTGCAGTTCGGGCCCGGCGATCAGCTGGTTGAGCGGACCGAGCCGCACATCGCAGTTGGAGTGCTGGAAGAAGCCGTTGACGGCGTAGAAGACGTAGTAGCCCGCCAGGATCCGGGCGTCGACCCCCAGGATGACGAACGGCAGCGTCTCGACAAGGGATTGGAGCACCTCCTCCAGGGGATGAAAGCGACCGACGTTGAGCCAGTAGAGCCGGTCGGGTGAGTGATGCACGGCGTGGAGCCGCCAGAGCGTCGCGTTCCGGTGCATGGCCCG
This sequence comes from Acidimicrobiales bacterium, assembly GCA_050742295.1. Classification (GTDB taxonomy): domain Bacteria; phylum Actinomycetota; class Acidimicrobiia; order Acidimicrobiales; family AC-14; genus JAHFUQ01. Next base: position 10,951 of record JBOGID010000193.1, read on the forward strand.
GTGCTGCCAGTAACGGAGGAAGTCAGCCACGATCAGCACGAGCGCGACCTGCACGACGCCGGGAAGGCGATGGGGCCACAAGGGGCGCACCTCCCACACCGAACTGGCGAACGCACTGGCGCAGAGCGCGAAGGCGATCGCCGCGAACGCCGGGATGATCATCTGGACAACGGCCATGAAGGCCATGTCGGTGGTGACCGCCCCGCGGTCGGGGGTCCAGGCGGCACGGTAGGGCACCCGCCGCTCCGCGACCGTGATCAGGATCGCGGCGAGAAGGATCGGGCCGTAGGCGGCGACCATGGTGGGCGCGCCATTTCTTTCGAGCAGGAAGAAGGCGACACAGGCACCGACCGACACCACGGGATAGAGAAGAATCCGCGTCGCCCACAGCGCCTCCGGTCCGGTCGCTGCACTGCCGACGCTCGCCTCCCCCTCCGATCCGCCCGACTCGTGATGCACCCACAGGAGCAGGAAGCCGGCCAGGACGAGGTGAAAGGTCGCCGGGAGCCGAGCGTCGAGCCAGCCGCCGCCAGCGGCGAAGGTGAGTCCGGCGATCAACCGGAAGACCATCAGCGCGAGGTAGATGACAGCGAAGGAGAAGATCGTCCGTCGCCACTTTTGCCCGAGGAGGCGCTCGCCTCGGCGGACCGCTCCGACGACGCGGAACTGCCCGGCGACGATAGCCAACTGCAACACGACGAGGACGCCGTATGGGAGCGTACCGCTCTGCCACTCCTCGAACCGGGGCAGCACTTTGACTGGGTGGAGGAACTGGATGAGCTGGACGACGACTCGACCGACGAACAGCAGAGCCAGCAGCCCAAGGACACGACTCAGCGACCGGCTATGAGGCTCCGTCGGCCTGCGTTGTGCCGCCTCAGCGACCCTTGCCGACCCGGTAGTGGCTTCGCAGGGTGATCCCACACCGGCAGCATGGTCCGCTGGTTATCGCAGGGCTATCCTGGTTTCCCCTCGTTGCCTGGTGGGGAACCCCCAACGAACGAATTGGATGGCAGGAGCGTCTGAGATCGGCGGCGCAGTCGGCACTTGGCCTTCCTGGTGAACGCCATCCCGGCGGTCAGTGGGTGATGTCCCGAGTCTGATCGGGTAAGGACGGCGAGACCGAGTTTTGCGGGCGTGCGGTTCCGAGGCCAACGACCGACGTCGCCCCGATACCAAGCAGCGATCCGAAGGCCCCGATCGGGAGCGGCGCCCGTTCGCAGGGCTTGCCGTACCTATCGACGGCTCCGCTGGTCGCCAGGGCGCGACAGATTGTCCCCACCCGGACGGACCCTGGCCGGCTCCTACACTGTTGGAGTGTCCGTGGTCGAGCAGCCCGAGGAGCCGCATCTCCGCCTGTACGCGGTGGATGACGAGCGCCTCTGGGAGTCACGGCCGCGGCTGCGCGCCCAGGAGTTCGCGCTGGAAGACGTCACCAACGAGGAGTGGGAAGCCTTCTACTCGGCGCTCGCTGACGCGTGATCGAGCGCCGGCGGCTGACCCACGTCGTCGTCGACACCGGCGTCGCCAGCTGGCTGCTCGATCCGCGGCCTTCGCCGCACGCTGAGGAAGCTCGTCGCGTCGTCGGCGGTCGCTCACGGGTGGCGTCGTTCGTGACGGTGACGGAGTTCCGGTACGGGGCGCTGCGAGCGGGGTGGGGCGAGCTGCGCCGCCGCCAGCTCGAGCGGTCCCTCGCCGATCTCGAGGTGATCCAGACGAGCGAGGCGCTGATCGACCGTTGCGCCTCCCTACGGGCCGAATTGAGCCGAGCCGGCCATGCGCTCGCGCAGAAGATCCACGAGGCCGACCGGTGGGTCGCGGCCACGGCGGTGGCGTTGAACCTGGAGCTGGTGGCGGGCGACGGCATATTCGAGAACGTCGCCGGCCTCGACGTCCGTCGCGGTTGCCGCTGAGCCGAGCGGCACCAGTTCGGCGGACGGCCACCGGGCGGCGCCCGCAAGGAAGGCAGCGACGATGTAGGTGGCATGACGGTCGAGAGACCACGGCCCCCGCTATGCGCATCGTGGTGCGAGGATCGGCATGGCTGGCCGCCTCCTGCACGTCCCGTAGGAGCACACCGGCGTCGAGGGCGGCGGTGATGAAAGCGTGACGGAGCGTGTGCGGCCCGACCGGCTTGTTGATCCCAGCCTTGCGGGGGAGGCGACGAACGATCCGCCAGGCTGCGTGGCGGTCGAGCCGCTCGCCGCTGTGTCCGCGGAAGATCGGACCCTCGACGCGCTCGCCGATGGCCAGGTCGATCGCCCGCGCCGTCCGCGGCGCGAGCGGGATGGTGACGATCTTGCCCCCCTTGCGCAGCACCATCAGGGTGCGATGGCCGCGTTCGAGGCCGAGCGCCTCGATGTCGGCTCCCAGAGCTTCCGAGACGCGCAGTCTGAACCGTGGCGAGCGGGGAGACAAGCGCGTGTTCACTCGCCGAGGCCAGGCCGGCGGCGACGAGCAGCGCGCCGACCTCGTTGCCGTCCAGACCGGTGGCGTGGGACTCGTAGTCGAGGCGAGGGCGGCGGACATGGACCGCTGGCGACCGCTCAAGCAGGCCTTCCTGTTCGGCGTAGCGGTAAAAGCCCGCCACCGTGGAAAGCCGACGCGCGACTGTCGCCCGGGCCCGGCCCTGGGATTCCAAATCCCGGGCGAAGCACTCGATGTCGGCCCGTCGGACGCCGAACAGCCGCCGCTTGTGATCGTCACACCAGGCGACGAACTGGCGCAGGTGCAGAGCGTAGGCGTCCCGGGTCAGGCCCCGGTGGGCGGCGAGGAACTCGGCGAGTGCGTAAGTTGAGTCGCTCCGCGTCGGAGAACTCAGCCTCGACGACAGCGACCCCGGTCGCAGGCGTAGTCGGTCATACGGCACCTCCAGGTCAGGCCGAGGCCCGGAGGTCGGAGCCGCCTGGCCCCAGCTGCGTGTTGAGAGCGACAACGATCGCACGATCGGTCGCGCTCGACAACGGCGATCGATACCCGTCCCGAACGCACGTACCGCCGACTCGGTACTCGTCGCCGACGACCCGTCAACGCCGGAAGGTGTTCCGCGAATGGTGGTTCTGGAACGACGACCGCGTAACCCAGCCGCGCCACCTACCGCACCTCGGGGCGATGCCGAGCGCGGCGATAGCCGGGGATATGGGGCGCACGCTATGGGACACGCTCTCGCCGTCGGATGCGCACCCGAGCCGTCG
>JBOGID010000194.1:0-9517 GCA_050742295.1 Acidimicrobiales bacterium
TAAACCCCGGGCTATCCCCCGGCCCCCGCCATACCCCCGGGTTTACTGCGCCCAACCAGAAGCCGGCGAGTCCCGAAACCCCCGGCTCACAAGGCTTTCACCGTCGTCGCGAAGTAGCCACACCCAAACGACTTGGGCAGCGACCATCCACCAGTTCCATTCATTCCCGCATGGCTTCGAGAGCGATACGCGCAGCTTGGTCGGTGAGCCCCGGCGCGGCGTCGTTGCGCTCAGGTGTTGCGGCCGATGCGGACGCGGTTGCCGCCGGGGTCGACGACGTTGAACTCCCGCATTCCCCACGGCTCGTCGCGCAGCTCGGTGACGGGCAGGCCGGCTTCCGCCCACGCCGCGTGGACGGCGTCAACGTCTCGGGCGTGGATGTAGGCCTCGCCGCGGTCGCGGCCTTCGGGACGCCGCTGGACGAGATGGACTTCGAGTCCCTCCCGCTCGCCCGACGCGAAGTCGTCGCCGAAGCGATGGACCTCGAAGCCGGCCGCCTCCCAGAACCGGATCGAGGCGTCCAGGTCGTCGGTGTGCAGCACCGGCACAGCGCGCACGAGGGACTTGCTCCACGCGCCGAGCCAGTCGGCGCAGCCGGCGCAGATCGCCACCTCGGGATGGCACAGCATGCGGGCCAGCTGCTCGACCGGCACCGAGTGGCCACAGCAGTAACACTGCTCCTCGCGGGCATCCTCGGTGGTCATCGTCGAACGCCCGCTTCGGCCTCGGCGAGCCCGACGAGCCACGGCCCGAGAGGGAAGTCCCCCGAGAATTGGCCCTCGACGACGCTCCCGACCATCGCTCCGCCGGCGACCACCCGGGCCACTGTGCCAAGCGGGCCAATCCTTCGACTGCTCTCACCATTCATCAATGTCACAGCCGGTCACCCTCGCTCAAGACGACGCCCTCGCGGCCATGCACGCCACGAGCGCGTCGCGCATCGGAGTCGAGTTCGGTCCATGTGTCCCTCACCCGGACCGTAGACCCTGACGTGCACTTTATGCGCACCGGTGAGCTGGCCGAACGGGCAGGCATCACCCCTGAGGCAGTGCGCTTCTACCAGAGGGTCGGCGTGCTCAGCGCGCCGGCGCGCACGGCCAGCGGCTACCGGGGCTACGACGAGGTGGCGGTCGACCGGCTCAGCTTCGTGCGGGCCGCCCAGGCGGTCGGGCTCACCCTCGGCCAGATCCGGGAACTGATCGCCTTCCGCGACCAGGATGAGCCGCCCTGCGCGCTCGTCCTCGAGCTGATCCAGCGCCGGTCCACGGAGCTGGGCGGCCGTATCGCCGAGCTGAAGCGCATCAAGGCGGAGCTCGACCACCTGGCCGAGCGGGTGCGCTCGCTCCGACCGGAGGACTGCCTGAGGCCACGGTCTGCCACCTGATCCCACCACGTTCACGCCAGGCGGGTCCTGGGGGGCTCTGCGCGCTCGCAGGGACGCGAGGCTCAGCCCGTCGAGGCGGCTGCTCGCAGGGCGGACCGGCGCCGACGATGATGCTGGATGTCGCGGATCCGGCCTTCGCGCCGACACCACCCGGCGGTAAAGTCCGGGGCCGGCGTGCCGATGGGTTTTGACATGGACCGCCTCGGGGCACGATCGTCATCAGATCGAGGAGCCGGGCTGACCACCGAAATCCGCCGAACACACCTACCGTGGGCGACGCGCATGGTCGTCAAGGTCGTCGCGGGCGCCGTTGCCTTTCTTGTCGTCGGCAACCTGGCCATCCTCGGCGCATCGGCCCTGGCCCGGGGGACGACGCCGACCACACGAGTCGATTCCGTAACGGGCATCGACCACCTGGAGAAGGTCGACGCCAAGCTGTGGCGGGGCGGCGCGCCGAGCGACGAGGGGTACCAGGCACTGGCCGCCGCGGGCGCGACCACGGTCATCGACCTTCGCGCCGAGGACGGGCTCCGGGCCGATGGGGACACGGTTACGTCGCTCGGGATGACCTACGTCATGCTCCCGATCCGTGACGGCCAGACCCCCAGCCCCGAGCAGGTGCGGGCGTTCCTGGATGCAGTCGAGGCCGCTCCCGGGCGGGTGTTCGTCCACTGCGGCGCTGGCGTGGGCCGGACCGGGACGATGGCGGGCGCCTACCTCGTCGCGAGCGGGGGGCTCAACGGGCGGGGCGCTGTGCGCCGGAACCTGGCGGTCGGGCCGCCCTCCCTCGAACAAATCGCGTTCGTGGCCGGGCTGGCACCAGGCGACCTGGCCCGGCCGAACGTCACGCTGCGGGCGGTCAGCAGGGTGCTCGACGCTCCCCGCCGGATCTGGGCCCGCTGGGGCTTCTGACGGTCAGTCGGACGGAGCGGGCGCCACATCCCGCTTCGACACGACCTCGGCGCGGACCCGGTCGATGGTCATGTCCTCCAGGCAGCCCTGCAGACGGCGCCACGCATGTTCGCCGAGCGCGGGCTCGGTGACCGCCTTGAACCGTCCACCGCCGATGTCGACCAGCCCGGGAGCGGCCAGCCGCGTGGGCGCGACGTGGCGGCAGGCGTACCACAACCCCTCGGCCGTCTCGAACCGCGCCGGCCGGCGGCCGCTGCGCTCAGAAACCTGCAGAACGATCTCCGAGCGGGAGCCGGCCTTCACGCGGTCCGGCCGGGTCTGGGTGAGGTCGCCGAGGACGTCCACGCCCGCGGCCGCCACGGCGAAGAGGATCAGGAGTCCGAGGGCGCGTCTCATCGCCGCACCGGCCCCGACAGCAGGTCGGAGGCGTCGTGCTCGATGGGGCGTATCAGGCCGCCCTGCGGCCACGAGAGGGGCGCGAGCCGAGCGGCCAGGCCCCGTTCGAGCGCCGAGCCGGCCGTGGCCCGAGAAAGCCGTTCGACGAGCCAGGCCAGGGCGGACACGACCACGCCCATCCCCATGAGCACGGGCACGAACACCCCCATCCTGCCCGTGCCGGGTGAGAGCCAGGCGAAGTGGTCCCGTGGCGGCGGCGCCGTGCTGCGGATGGTGGCGAGCACGTCCGGGTCAGGCCGCCCCGATCCGTCGGGCGCGCCGAGGCCGCGGATGCGGTCGAGCACGGCCACCGTGCTCAGGCCGATCTCGGCGGCGAGGAAGATGATGCCGGCGACGACGGCCCGGTTCCACTCCCACCGCCAGAGGTAGACGAGGAAGTACATCGCTCCCGCGAGCAGCACCACGACGCCGGTGAGCCGGCCGATCCGTCGGGCGATCATGCCGCCCCCCTTTCCTCGTCAAGCTGGGCGACCTCGCCGGTGTTGCCGTCCACCACGACCAGCACGCCCGGAGGAAAGCGCGTCGTCGCTCCCTCCACACCGACAACGGTCGGGACGCCCAGCTCCCGGGCCAGGATGGCCAGGTGTGACAGGGGGCTCCCGGTCTCCGCCACCAGCCCACCGAGGCGGGACAGGACGGCGGCCAGGCTGGGATCGAGCGTCGCCACGACGAGAACGGCGCCTTCGGAGGGCATGGCCGAGACCTCTTCGACCGGTCCGGCGCCGCGGCCGCCGCCGGCGCCCCGGGCGCCCCGGGCCGAGGTTCGCCGTCTCTCGGGCTGCACCGAGACCACGTCGCCGGCGGGGGTCAACCGGAAGCGGGTGGGGAGCGGGGCGGACATCCCCTCGCGGCGCTCGGCCAGGTCGGCGGGGACGAGGCGGCTCCGTACGGCCGCGTCGAGCTCGTCCAGGCGGAGCGACCGGACCAGCGACGGGCCGTCCAGCAACCCGGCGGCCGAGAGCCGGCGGCCCAGTTCCTCGGCGGCGCGCGCCGTCAGCTCCTGCAGCCAGCGGGCCCGCAGCCGAAGCGCTTCGCGGAGGATGGCCGGGTCAGCCGGGTCGGCGTCCTGCTGAGGCGCGGCGGGCAGCGACGCCGGTGTGTCGGGGAGCTTCCGTCCGCCGATCGTCGGCGCCGTCAGGGCGAGCACGCCGGGGTGCCGACCGACGATCTCGTCGTCGGCCAGGCCCTCGGCCCGCGCCTGGGCCAGCTGGCGCAGGGCGACCGACGCGGCGGTGACGGTGGCCGCGCCCGGCTCGACCAGCCACCCCATGAGGACCTCGTGCCCGTGCAAGGCGACGAGCCCCTGGCGGGACGCGTGCAACAGGCCGAGCAGGTCCCGGTGGGGCAGGCCGTCGAGGGCGTCGACGGCCAACAGTTCGGCGTCGGCCTTGGCAATGAGGTCGGTGGCGAGGGCGGGGAGGGCGGCCCGCAGGCGGCCGATGCGCCAGGCACTTGCCAGGCGACGGGCCGGCGGGCGGGGGTCGAGGCGGGCGAGGAACGTCTTGGGCCGCGCCGAGTCGGGGAGGACGTCGAGGTCCACGGCCAGGCGACCGGCGATGTTGGTCAGCACCGGGGATGCCGCAAGGCGGCGGCGGCTGGTGGTGCCGGCGAGCGCCAGCGCCTGGCGAAGTGCGTCGCCCAGCGGGGTCGCCCACAGGTCGAGCTCGAGCAGCGACAGCGCATCGGGGAAGGTCTCGGCCACGGGCCCGGGGCCGAACACCGGGCCTCGCGCCGCCGACGTGCGGCCGTGGGCGGTGACGGGCCGGCTCTGCAGCAGCCGCAGCTCGCCGGACGTGTCGAACGCCCACTCGATGTCCTGGGGCCCGCCAAAGACCTGCCGGGCGCGCCGGGAGAGCCGGGCCAGGCGGCGGAGCTGGGCCCTCCCGAGCGGCCCGGGCCCGCCCTGGATGCGCCTGCCGCGGCGGCTGAGCACGTACTGGGTCCCGTCGACCTCGCCGCCCACGACGGCGGCCGGTCCCTGTTCGCTGGCCGAGACAACCAGGCGGTCCTGGCGGCCCGAGACCGGGTCCAGGCCGAACAGGACACCGCCCGACGCGGCCGCCACGTAGGGCTGGACGAGGACGGCCATGGGCGCCCGAGCCGCCCGGCCCTCGTCGCCCCGCCCCTCGCCGAGCGGCACGACGTTGCGGGAGGCCAACACGGCGTCAAGCGCAGGCAGGAAGTCTTCCCATCCCGAGACGTCGAGGATCGACGTGAACATGCCGGCCATCGAGCTCGACGACGTGTCCTCGATCGTCGAGGACGACCGGACGACCAGCGGCAGCTCGCCTCCGTGGGAGATCGACGCCCACGCGGTGCGGAGCTCGGTCAGGTCGCCGGCCGGGTCGAAGGCCGTCGTGGCCACCACGCCAGGGAGGGTGGGGAGGCCCGCAGAGGCGGCGACGGCCAGAGCTGCGGCCTTGGCGCCGGCCAGTTCGGGGCTGCGAGCCCTCGGGTCATCGAGCCAGACCACCCCCGGTTCGGGTTGATCAGGGCGCCTCACCGTCCCAGCTGGCGAACGCACCGTGCAGCACCTCCTGCGCCACTACCCCGTACCGTCAACCGGCCGAGGCCCCGTGTTTCATCCCGTTCCTGTGAAAAACGTGGGAACCTCGGCCGCTGTCTCGTTGCGTCGCCCGCCAGGATGTATGGGGACCGGGTCGGCGACGGGATGATCGCGGCGTGGGTGGCGGTGGGTAAAGGGGTGCGAAACCGTGAACCCGTCTTCTGTGGGGTAGCAGCTGTGGCTCAGCCGGTCGGGCTGCTCGAGGCGGTCTACGCCGTGATCGAGCGCGAGCCCGACGGGCGACCGGGCATTTCGGTTGCGGTCGCGAAGGGCGGACTGCGGTTAGCTCCTCACGTCAGAAACCGGGCAGATGCGGCGTTGAGCGGCATCACTCAACGACAGAACGGATGGTGGCTCTCGTTGAAGAAGGCGGCCTCTCGACGGTCGAGGGCCAAAGGCAGATGGGCTTGCACCTTGCACCTTGCGGTCCAGTCCGAAAGCCGTGGACGGCTCCCGGCGGAATAAAGGACGAACGTGCCCGGACCTACTTCCTCCACGGGGTCAGCGGCGGTGAAGCGGCGGGGTAGAAGGTGTAACTCCCTTCGAGCACGTCGAACGCGCCTCCGCCTCGGGGTCTTGCCATGCCTCGCCCACAGCCCAGTGTCTGCCCGCTTCGGTGCGGCAGCCTAGGCTCTCGGAGGACCACTCGTGGCCGCTCTTGCTCCATCATCCGTTCGCCATGATGCTCTCGTTCGGCACGAGCGCGGCCACAGGCGAGGGGTCCGGTTCACTCCAGCGATCCCATGTCTACGGCGACACAGCCAATACAACGTGACCATCCCGGTCGCTGACGACGACGGCGGGGTCGGAATTGACTGGTCACGGTCGCGGTCGGCAACAAGAACCCGGACCTGACGCTTGACACGTAGGCGGCGGTGCAGTTCCCCGGCGGCGAGGCCGTCGTCAGCAAGCTGAATGTCGCGGCCCAGCACAAGGCTTCGGCGACGGACGCGGGCTCCGACGACCATCGGTTCGACTGGACCAACGGCGGAACTTCGACCTACTTCAACAACGGCATCTCGCCTGCCCGCTCCCGAGCCCGCTGGGGACGTTCCCCTTCGCGGTCGCAGACAGCGAAGGCGTGACGTTCTCAGAGCCGGGCGCGTACAAGGTCGGCGTAACCGTCACCGACGACGACGGAGGATCCGCTGGCGGCGAGCTCTGGATGATCGTCGTGGGCGACGCCACCAAGACGCTCGGGCCCGGTTACTGGAAACACCAGTACGAGGGCACTGGTCAACCGCAGGTCGACAGCGCCAGCCTGTCCGGCTACCTCGAGATCGTCGGCCTCGTGTCTGGGGTGTTCTCGGAGAAGACGGCGCTGGCCAGCCCCGGCGATGCGTCAGTGGTCCTCTCGCCCAACAGTGGTGACAAGCGGGCGGTCGCCACCGCTGGCCTCCTCGGGGCCTGGCACCACTTCGCCAGCGGGGCGGTGCCCTGGAACGCGACGGCTTCACTCGGCCAGGACCAGTCCGCCCCGTACCTCACGGTGATGGCGGAGATCGAGTCGATCATCCTCAACCCCGCCGCCGGCGAGGCCGACCTCCTGAAGGCTTCGAATCTGGCGCAGCGCATCAGGCAATCGGCTTGATCGACCGACGACGTCAGGAAGGCGCTGAACGGTGAGCGCCCTCCTGTCGCCCGGCGGCGGGATCCTGACGCCGGGCCGACCCGGTAGCTGGCCTGGAAACGGCTCGACGGGAGCCTGCCGCGCGGACTTTTGCGAGAGCGGGCGACGAGAATCGAACTCGCGTCTTCAGCTTGGGAAATCGCCCCGGTCCAGTCGGCTGACCCGGGCAGATTCACAAAAGTCCTGCTCAGAGGCTGTTCTGACTGACCGCTGTTGCGCCGTACAGAGCCGTGTTCCGCCGTAGATATGGCACGGATGTGGCGCGAATGAGAACAACTCTCATTTCATTCCGTACAAGGCGAGTTGGTTATCAGCCTTGTACCATAGCCGGATGGGACGCACAGGGCAGCTACGAGTATCCGACCGGGGACAGATGAGCCTGCCAGCCTCGGCCCGCCACCGGTGGGGCTTGGACGACGGTGGCGCCGTCGGTTACGTCGACTTGGGGGACGCGGTCGTACTCGTGCCTGGCGGCGCGGAGGAGCTGCGTCGCCAGCTCATCGGCGCCGTCACCGAGGACGACTGGCGTGAAGCCCGTCGCGGGTTCGGCGATGAGGAACTTGCGACGGAGTGATCGTCCTCGTCGACGACCAGCTTCTCGGTGTCACCTTGCGAGGCGAACCCCTACCGGCGCCGCTGGACCCTGACGCAACGATCTGCACGACGGGCTACTGGTACGTGCGCTTCTGCCAGGCGGCCCTCGGCGCCGCCGAGCGCTCCGGCGTCCTGTCGGGGCCGTTCGCCGCTCTGGCACCGGACCGGCGCGAGAAGGCGCTCGCCGCCGTGCTGGAACTCCCCGACCGCATCGGTCTGGCCAGCCTCCGTGAACTCGGTCCCGTCACCGCCGGTCTGCGAAGCCGGCACCAGCTGAACATCCTGGGCATCGAAGCGCTCGCCGCGGCGGTCCACCTTGAGGCAACGGTTGCCCTCTCAGCACGCTCTCCGAAGCTGGAGGAAGCGCTGTTGGCCGAGGGTCGACCAGGCGAGGTCGTCGGCTGACGGCCAATCGCTCACTTCTACACGCTATGCACCTTGCGGCTATTGAAGGCCGAGTCGCCGGGCTCTCGTCCCGCCGATCCTTCCGTCGATCAAAGCGGCTGTCTGGCATGTCCACGCCGCTGCATCAGCGTGCCAGCCGGCCGAAGGCCAGCCACGCCCCCAACACTCGGGGTCGTGTGCCCACGACTGTCGAATCCTGTGCGCGGCGTGCGGGATCCGCTGACGACCTTGGGCCAGTTGGCGAAGGTCATGCCTACCGTAAGCTGGTCGTCAGCTGGCCCGGTGCCACCGGGGGGCGTACGTCGCGATTACCGGGCGCTCGGTAGGTGCCGGAGTCGGGCGGACCGCGATCCCGGTGGCAACCTGGACCCCCGCCCCGCAACGGCACTTCGGTCGCTCCTCCCGGCGGCCTGTCGGCGGCGCGTGATGGGGCGACATTTCGGGGACGCCTCGGCAGTCGCCGATTCGCACCGGAGCCGAGCCGTCGCTATGTGCGCCATCTACCTTTGCCCACGGCGGGTGTTGACGCCGCTCAGATCGGGCAGATCGGCTCGGGGTCGATCAGTGCGTCGCCTCGCCACACCGTCACACAGACTCGCCACGGCGTCCCGGCCTGCGGACACGACGGCGGCTGCGGCGATTGACGGCCGCACCAACGCTCCTGGCGTCGGTCAGTCAGTCCACGACGAAGGTCACGGTCACGCGCAACGTTCGCCGCCGTTCGTCGTGCGAATCTGAATCGTTAGCGTTAGCCGCGCTCGGAGGTCGGCGACCGACCGCGAGCGATTCGCTACTCGATGACCTCGTAGATCTCCTTGTAGCCCGATCTGGCGTTGGTGTTCATGGCGTCGATCAATGCCTGGGTGTCCTTGTCGGGCTCGATGAAGGTCCCGCGCTCCATGGCGAAGTACTGGTCGAGACTCTCAAATTCCCACTGGTAGACGACCGTGTCCATCGGCCCCGTGTAGTCGACATAAATGCGACGGTTCGTGTATCCCGCCTTCTCGAACCACTGGTCGAGGGCCTTGAACGCCGCCACCATCTCCGGTGCCTTCCCACGCTCCGCCTGGCAGACCTCGCGCAGCATGTACATGTCAGCTCCTCTCTCCTTGAATTGGGTCCTTGGTCTGTTCCTGTGATCGGAAGATCAGCGCCAGTCGTCGACGAGCCAGGTGCCGGGGCGGCTGTAGCCTTCGTCGTTCGCCCGGTGCATGCTCACTCCGACCAGTCCCACCCGGTAGCCCCGCGCCATCACCGCGGCGTAGGCCTCGTGGCGGGCGGCGTTCACACCGAGCTCGATGTGATCGGCACCGTTGTCGACGGCCAGCGACTCGCAGGCGTCGAGAAGCGTCCCGAAGCGCACCTCTGCCCCGGGTCCGGGCCGGGCCAACCCGAACTTGACGTAGCACCCCTGGCCGCCGGCCTCGGTGCCGGCGCCCAGATGGCACACGGCCATGCCCGCCAGCCCCGACGAGTCATCGAGGAGCAGGACCTCTCCGAGACCCTGGTTCTGCACGGCGCGGATCTCCCGCTCGAGGTCCAGCCCCTCGTAGGCGGTGGCGGTCAGTTC
>JBOGID010000195.1:0-8220 GCA_050742295.1 Acidimicrobiales bacterium
CCGCGCCCACCTCGGCCATGCGCTTGCGGTTGCGCTTCTCGCCCTTGGACAGGCGGGTCTCGAGCTTGTTGGTGGCCGCCGCAGCCGCCTTCTCGGTGGCCGGGCGCAGCGAGTCGGGCCGCATCACGATGCCCTTGCCGTCGACGGAGAGCACCAGCACGTCGTCGTCGGTGGCCGGTTCCCGCTCGACGGTGGCGTAGAAGCCCTCCACGTCGGCGGCGGCGCGCCGGGTGAGGTCCTCCACCTGGCGCTTCGCCACCGCCACGCCGGTCGCCCGGCTGATCGCCTCGGCGGCGGCGTCGTAGGAGCCTCGGGTCGACTCGATCGCCGCCAGGCGGCGCAGACCGTGGGAGTGGCGTTCGGTGGGCAGGTTCAGCGCGCCGTCCGCGGGGTGCAGGTTGGCCGCCCCCCGATGGCGATAGGCCAGGCGCTCGACCTCCACCGTGCCGAAGACGGTGGTCAGGGCTCGGGTGTGGCCGGCCTCGGCGCTGCCGTACACGACATCGTCGACGCCTCTGACCTCGACACGCACCTCTCTCCGGGCGCGCAGGTCGAGGTGGTCCTGCAAGAGCCGGCGCAGCAGGTCCCGCCCCCGCAGGTCGAGATCGTCCTCCAGCTCGCCGTGGGCCAGCGAACCGGCCTCATCGGTGGCCGCCAGCCAGCCGACGATGTCCTCGAAGCACGCCCGGGGCCCGCCGAACGCCGAGGCGTCGGGGGAAGTGGCCCCGTCGCCGGCGCTCGGCGGAGGGGTCGCAGCGGACCGGGCGGCGCTCATCGAGGCGGGCGGCGCTGGGCGAGACGGGCCCGCAGGACAGCCACACCGGCGTCCGCACCGGCATCCAGCTCGGCCCGGGCGGCGTTGTAGCGATCCAGGCCGGCGCGCACCTCCTCGACGTCGGCGGCCGAGAGGGTCATCGTCTTGGTCCGCCCTCCCTCGGGATAGGCCAGCGCCGGGCTCTCGTGGCCCGACTCGTTGGCGCAGTGGCAGCTCGGCTTGCCGCAGCGGCGGCGCAGCGTGAACAGCGTCCCCCGCACCATGAACGGCTCGGGACGGGCTCGGCGGGTGGCCATCGTGATCTCTCCTGTCTGTTGGCCATCTACCAACAGACATACGAACACGCAGCCGAGGCGAGGTGGTGGATCGTTGAGCCCAGCGGATGCCTCAGGGGCGGGCGGCTACCGGCCTCCGAGCGTCACTCCTGCGGAGCCGCACCCAACTCAATCGCCGGCGGACCGCTGAGTTACGCATCCCGCATCGGACAGCAGATCACGCATATCACGCTGAACGGCAAGCTGCCCGGCGTCGACCCCGCTCCCATACTGTAGGAGGCGACTATGGAGCCCGAGCCCTTCCTTGCAGCGTTGGAGGTCGTCGGCGACCTCACATCTCATGTCGGCGCAAGTCCGAGCGAGGTCGAGGCCTTCGAACGGGATCTCGGAGCCCGCCTACCCGCGACCCACCGACGCCTGTTGATGCTCAGCAACGGGCTTGAGGCATACGATGGGTACATCCGTTTGTTTGGAGTCGGTCCAGGCGCGACCATCGACATGCGAGCCTGGAACGACCCCGAGCTGTGGAAGTTCGCGTATCGCGGGAGAGCGGACAGCTACCTATGCATTGGCGAGGACGGACAGGGTCACCAGTACGCGTATCGGCTCGAGGAGCTGTCCGCAAGCAATGGCAGTCCCCCCGTCTACTGCTTGCTCGTGAACGACATGAGCATAGTCGTCGTATACACGAGCTTCGATGATTTCTTGGATGCGGGAACTTTCCACGGCATGTTGCGTGTGGACGGCGACTTCGTGAACTGGCGGGATCGCTTGGGCCCACTGAATCCCCGAGAACACGTCGTTCATCGCTCGTTCTACATCTTCGATGAGGTGAACCGGGATCTCTACGAGCGAATGGACGCTGCGCAGGCGATGATCTTCCTGGGGGATGCTTGGGAAACGGGTCAGGCCCGGGAAGGGGTGCCCGACCGTCTGGAGTTCTACAAGGACTCAAAAGGGCGGGATCGGCTGCGAGTCGCGTGGCGGGACGGGCAGCAATCCTCGCACACTGCACGGGAGTAGTTACTGGACCGCGACGGGGTTCCCTTGCCGCCGGAAGCGACACCGGGGATGCCCTGGTTGGATGCGACGGGACCCGCGAACCATAGAACTACTAATACTGCTTAGTCGCCGCCTGTAGCCAGCCAACGGCTACTAACGCGTTCGGCAAGCACCTGCTAGCGTTGCCGACGGACGGCGACTAACAGGGGGTGAGCACGTGCCGAGGGTCGGTAAGACGGCTGGTGCGGCCGCCCTCGACGCCGAGGCGGTGCTAGGCCGCTATGACAAGGCCCTGCAGGACCAGCCGCTGGCCGAGCGCACTCGGAACGCCTCCTCTGGCTGGTGTCGACGGGACGGGGCCCCACAGCGCTGTCCGACCCCCGAGTGCGCGACTCGGCGGTACGCGAGTACAAGCGGCAGGTGAAGGCGGCCCGGCACTGGGCGCCGACGTCGGTCAACCAGGCGCTGGCCGCCATCGACAACCTCTACCGCTCCCTGAACCAGCGCGCCCCCGACGTTGCCCGCGAGGACCTGCCCCAGGTCGCGCCCCGGGCGCTCGACGATGCCGAGCAGCGCGCTCTCCTGCGCTCGATCGAGCGTTGCCCCTCCGCCAGGGACCGAGCCATCGCCACGGTGTTCCTGTACACGGCGCTGCGGCTCTCGGAGCTGGCCGCCCTCGACCTGGCCGACGTGTCGATGTCGGCCCGCCGGGGACGGGTGAAGGTGCGCCTCGGCAAGGGCGACGCCTACCGGGAGGTCCCCCTCAACACCGCCACCCGCACCGCTCTCGACGAGTGGCTCGCCGCCCGCGCCCGCCAGGTCGAGCGCACCGAGCGCGCCCACGACGCCGCCGCCCTCTGGTTGTCCCGTTCGGGCGGGCGTCTTTCGGCCCGGGCCATCGAGGGGTACAGCCAAGATAAGGCGGAAAGGTTCATTGGGGCGGCCCTGAGGTCGCGCATCGACCATCGGGGCGAGGCCGACACCGGCTGAACGGGCCAGCCCGGCCGACGATCGGACCCTGCTACGGTCGGCCGCTGGACGGGGGTCGGGGCGATGGCATCGGTCGAGAGGACGGCGTACCCGCGGTTCCGCCGCCTGGTGACGGCCCGGGAGCTGGCCACGCTCACCCCCGAGCGACGCCGAGATCGGGTGGGCGAGGGTGCGAACGCGCTCCGACCACCACCTCCTCGCCCTGGCGGTGACGCTCAAGTGCTTCCAACGGCTCGGCTACTTCCCAGCGCGCGAGGAGGTGCCGCCGTCGGTCGTAGACCACGTGCGGCGCTGCCTCGACCTTCCCGAGGGCACGCTTCCGATGGCCGGTGCCCGGACGGCCAAGGCCCACCGGGAGCTCGTGCGGTCCCGCTCGGGCGTGACACACGATCCGCAGCGGGCCCGGGCCGTCGCCGCCGAGGCGATCCGCTCCGCCGCGGCCAGCAAGAACAACCCGGCCGACCTGATCAATGTGGCGTTGGAGATGCTTGTCAAGGCGTCGCTGGAGCTCCCGGCGTACTCGACCCTCGACGAGATGGCGTCGCGGATCCGCCGGGAGGTCAACACCGCGATCTTCGACGGCGTCGTCGCCAGGATGCCCCTGCCCGACCGGGTGCGGCTGGAAGGGCTCCTCGACGTCGCCGGCCCGGGGGCCAAGAGCGACTTCAGCCGGCTGACGGCGCCGGCGGGGCGAGCCTCGTGGTCGGAGTTTCGCGATCAGGTGGCCCGCCTGCGCTGGGTCGACTCCCTGGGAGACACCGAGCGGTGGCTGGAAGGCGTGGCCGAGTCCAAGGTCGCCGACTTCGCCGGTGAGGCGGCGGCCGCCGACGCCGGCGTCATGCGCGACGTTGCGTCTCTCAAGCGCACAGCGTTGCTGGCGTGCCTGGTCCATTCCGCCCGGGGGAAGGCCCGCGACGAGCTGGCCGAGCTGTTCTGCAAGCGGATGGCCTCGATCACCAAGCGGGCGCGCAATGAGCTGGAGGAGATCCGGCAGCACCACGCAGAGATGTCCGACCGGCTCATCGCCAACTACCGCTCCGTCCTCGGCCACCTCGACCCCCGCAACGAGGCCGAGGAGGCGGAGGCGCTCCGCCGGGCCCGCCTGGCCGTCCGCGAGGCCGGCGGCTTTGAGGCCCAGCTGGCCGATATCGAGGCGGTCGCCGCCCACCTGGCCAACCACCACATGCCCCTGGTGGCCAAGCAATGGCGCAAGGACCGGGCGACGATGTTCGCCTTCGTCCGGGCCGCCGAGCTGGAGCCGACCAGCGCCGACCGAAGCGTGCTCGACGCCGTGGCCCACGCCCTGGCCCACTCCCACATGACCCGCGACTTCATCCCCGACCACGTCGAGGGCAGGGCCCTCGACCTCTCCTTCGCCTCCGAGCCGTGGCTGCGCCTCCTGCGCGATCGGGACCGGCCCGGCCGCCTCAACCGGCGCCACTTCGAGGCGTGCGTGTTCACCTACCTGTGGGAGGAGCTGCGCACGGGCGATGTCGCCGTCCGAGGCTCGGAGGCCTACGCCAACAGGTCAGCGCCCGCTACACCGAGCCCTACGGGTTCTCGGGCTACATGTACTTCTGGCTTTACACCACCGGTGGCACCAAGATCGTCGAGAACTGGAGCGGCCTCACGGCCTCGGGCTCCGTGGCCACCCTAGCGATCCCGAGCCTGGCGGCGGGCACCTACAACCTGTGGGCAGCCCCGTGGGACACACGCCAGCTCGGGACACAGATCGGGCCGAACACCTTCACGGTAGGAAGTTCACCGACCACCACGACGGCACCCCCGTCAACCACGACCACGGTGGCACCGACGACCACAACGACAGTGCCGGCGCCTACAACTACGACGACGGTCCCCCCGACGACGACCACAACGACGACCGTTCCGCCCCTTGATCCGCCCACACAGGTCCACGCGACCAAGGGCTACGAGTCCGCGACCATCACCTGGACGCCTCCGAGTGGGCAGTTCACGCGATACAAGATCGAGTTCAGTGGTGAGTGCCCGAGCTGTGGCGGCACCGAGCCGCCCGTCGGTGCCAGGGAGACGACCGTCACCGGGCTGACCAATGGCTCGAGCTACGCCTTCATCGTTGCCGCCTTCCACGATGGACGCAGCCAGGTCGCTCGCTCGGAGGTCTCGAACCCCGTCATCCCTGGTCCGCCGAAGTACGCAGCGCTCGGTGATTCCTACTCTTCTGGGGAGGGCGCTCATGGGGACGATCCCCCGTGCAACCAGTCGTCGGAGGCCTACGGACCGGTCTACGCCAACGAGCTGGCGCCTGACCCGAAGCCCGCCTTCGTCTTCCTCGCGTGCACCGGTGAGCAGATTGACGGCCTGGTGGAGGATCAAATCCCCTTCACACCATACGACGCCGATCTCGTCACTCTAACGATCGGCGGAAACGACGTCGGTTTCCGCGATGTCATCATCTACTGCCTCGCCGCGCCGAACTGCGAAGAGCACTATCCGGACAAGCAGCAGGAGATCCGCGACCTCCTGCCTCGCCTCATCGACACCTACAACCGGGTTCTAGACCAAGCTGCGGCCGCGAGGGTCGTTGTCCTCACGTATCCGACGATCTTCTCCGACACCGACGATTTCGAGTGTGGCGTTTACATCAGCCTTGACGGAGGGGAGCGGCGCTGGCTGCGCGCCCGCAACGCTGATCTAAGGGATGTCATCGTGGATGCCGTCAACAGCGTGAGGAATCAGCGCCAGGACGGGCAACGGCTCGAAGTCCTGGACGAGCTGTCTGCATTCGAGGGTCACGACATTGCGCCAGTGATCCTTCCGCCAACGCGTCCGTGGTGACCGAGCCCGACGACTCCTTCCATCCGACCGCCGCCGGTTATCGCCGAATGGCAGAGGACCTGGCCGCCCGGGTTGCCGACTAGCGAAAGGAACGGTGGCGCGATGACACGCAGGGACGTTGAGATCGTAGTGCTGGTGGTGGTGGTGTTGGCGGTCGTCGCCTTCATCGTGTGGTTGGTGTTTGCTGCCAATACCTTTCTCCACCCTCGGTAGGCGTCAGGCGGCCGTTCGGCCGATGCCTCGGTCGAGGCGACGCTGGGGCGTGGTTGAGCGAGCTCTACTGCACCTTTCCGGCTTATCTTGGCTGTACCCCATCGACAGCGTGGTCCGGGCCCTGGCCGCCGACGCCGGCCTCGACATCTCGGCGCACCTGCTCCGCCACACGTGCCTGACCAACCTGGTCCGAGGCGGAGCCGACGTCGTGCTGGTGGCCGAGCTGGCCGGCCACCGCCGCCTCGACACGACGCGGCGCTACAGCCTGCCCTCGGAGGCCGACCGCGACGCCGCCGTCGAGGCGCTGCTGGAGCGATGACCGAACGCCGGAGGAGCTGAGCACCGCGTGGCCCCACGGTTCCTGTCCGACGCCGAGCTGGAGGCGCTGGCGGGCTGGCCGTCCGAGGTGGCCCGCAGCGACCTCGTGGAGCACTTCACCCTTGACGTCGGCGACCTGCGCTGGGTGCGCTCGCACCGGGGGGCGGCGACCCGCCTCGGCCTCGGCCTCCAGCTCTGCGCACTCCGCTTCCTCGGCTTCGTCCCCGCCGGCTGGCCTCCGTCCCCGCCGAAGTGGTCCAGCGCGTGGCCGAGCGCGTCGGGGTTGCCCCGTCCGCCCTGGCCCGCTACGTCGCCGACGTCGACGGCCGCCTCCGCCGCCTCCACGTCGCCTCGGTGATCGAGCGGGCGAGCTGGCGCAACTGCGGGGCATCGGAGCGCAAGCAGCTGGCCGACTGGCTCGTGGCCCGGGCCGTCGAGCACGACGACGCCTCGCTGCTGTTCGCCCAGGCCCTCGCCCACCTCCGGGCCGAGCGCATCGTGCGCCCGGGCCTCCACCGCCTGCTGCGGGAGGTGGCCGAAGCCAGGGCGCTTGCAGACCGGGAGGTCCACTGGCGGCTGCGGCCCGAGCTCGACGCCCAGCGCTGCGCCCAGCTCGACGCCCTGGTCGCCAACGACCCGGCGCTGGGGATGGCCCCGCTCACCTGGCTCGACAAGGGCGCCCCCAGCTCGTCACCGGAGGCGATCAAAGCCGAGGTGGCCAAGCTCGCCTACCTGCGCGAGCTTGGGGCGGACCGCATCGACCTCTCGACCATCCCCCCCGAGCGGTCCCGCCAGCTCGCCGCCGTAGGTCGGCGCGCCAAGCCCAAGGCGCTGCGGGCCATGGCCCCCGAGCGCCGCCACCCGGTCCTGCTGGCCACACTGGCGGGGGCGTACGCCAGCATCACGGACGAGGTCGTGCAGATGTTCGACCAGGCCTTGGCCTCCACGTCGAGCCGGGCCCGGTCCGTGCTCGCCGACCGCCGGGCGGCTGATGCGGAAGCGAACCTGGGACGCCTGGAGCTGCTCG
Source organism: Acidimicrobiales bacterium (assembly GCA_050742295.1). Classification (GTDB taxonomy): domain Bacteria; phylum Actinomycetota; class Acidimicrobiia; order Acidimicrobiales; family AC-14; genus JAHFUQ01. The sequence goes on from JBOGID010000195.1 coordinate 7,418, forward strand.
ACGAGATCCTGGAGGTGGCGCTCGACGAGGGCCTCGACGACACCGGCGTCGGGGCGGGGGTGCGGGGCCTGGGCCACAACCGCCTCGCCTCGGCCGTGCGCGGCGAGGACGAGCGGGTGCCCCGGGACGGCGGCCACCTGGCCATCGTCGAGGCCCGCTACTCCCACATACGGTCCTTCGCCCCCCAGGCCCTGAGCGCGCTGAGGCTCCGGGCCAGCGCGCCCAGCGAGGCGCTGGATGCGGCCCGGCTGCTGCAGGCGATGAACGCCGAGGGCCGCCGCCACGTGCCGGCCGACGCCCTCACCGGGTTCGTCCCCGACCGCTGGCAGCCCTACCTGACGGCGGCCCGGGCCGCCGGCGACGAGAGCGCCTACCGGCACTACTGGGAGCTGGCCGCCCTCTTCGCCCTCCAGGGGGCGCTACGCTCGGGGGAGGTCTGGGTCGAGGGGTCCCGCCGCTACGGCGACGTCGCCTCCTACCTCATCCCGCCCGAGGAATGGCCGGCCATGCGGGACGAGGTGCTCCAGCTTTGCGATCTGGCGCCGTCGTTCCCCGAGCGGCTCGCCCGCATGGACGCCGACTACGAGCGGTACCTCGACGACCTGGAGGCGCTGCTGGCGGACGGGAACGGGCCCGTCTACCTCGACGACGCCGGTGAGCTGCAGCTGCGGCCGCTGGCGGCCGAGACCGTCGCACCCGACCAGGGCGTCACCACCTACACCCACGTGTCGGACCAGCACTCCACCTACGGCACCCAGGTCATCGTCTCGACCGACCGCGACGGCCTGTACGTGCTCGACGAG
>JBOGID010000196.1:0-4735 GCA_050742295.1 Acidimicrobiales bacterium
CGGGGCCGGGGTCGGCGCCGGCGCTGGCGGGCCCCACGGCCAAGGCACCGCCGGGGTCGAGGCGGGCGATCGACCCGCCGCCGGCGCCGATGGTGTGGATGTCGAGGGCGGGGAGCCGGATGGGAAAGCCCGCCGCCGTACGGCCCGGCGCGGGCTCGGGCACGCCGCCCTGGACCAGGCAGACGTCGGTGCTGGTGCCGCCCATGTCGAACGTCACGGCGTCTGGGTAGCCGGCCGCCGTAGCGGCTGCGGCGCCCGCCAGCACTCCTCCGGCCGGCCCCGAGAGCACGAGCGACACCGGGAGCTCGGCCCCTTCGTCGGCAGGGATGAGGCCCCCCGCCGAGGTCATCACCAGGACCTCGCCGGCCAGGTCGAGCAGCATGCGCAGGTAGGCCCGGCACAAAGGGCGCAGGTAGGCGTTGACCACCGTCGTCACGGTGCGCTCGTACTCCCGGAACTCGGGCGACACCTGGTGCGAGCAGGTCACGTCGTGGGCGTTGGCGGTGAGGGCGTCGGCTACGGCCTGCTCGTGGGCCGGGTTGAGGTCGGCGTGGAGGAGGCAGACGGCCACGGCCTCGACCCCGTCAGGGATCGCCGGCACGGTCGCGGCGTCAAGTGGCTCAAGTTCGGTGCCGTCGGCGGCCAGGCGTCCGCCCACCTCCAGGCGAAGGTCACGACCCACCAAGGGCTCGGGGCGGTCGGCCCAGATGTCGTAGAGCGACGGGCGGTCCTGGCGCCCGATCTCGATCACGTCCGCGAAACCGGCGTTGGTGACGAGGGCGACCCGGGCGCCGCGCCGTTGCAGCAGGGCATTCGTCGCCACCGTGGTCCCGTGAGCGAGGTTTGCGGGCGGAGCGGCGGGCGACCCCGACAGATTGGCCAGACCGTCCCGCACCGCTCGCGACGGGTCGTCGGGCGCGGAGAGCACCTTCTCGATGCGCCCGTCGCCGGCCACCAGATCGGTGAACGTCCCCCCGGTGTCCACGCCCACGCGCATGGACGGCGACACTATGGCCGTGACGGAAGGCGCGGCCATGGCCACCGGTGCGGGTCCCCGGGCCCGCCGGCCGCAGCCGGTGGCGGCCTCGCGTTGGGCGCTGCCCGACCCCGCCTTGTCGGATGCGGACGGCCTCGTCGGGCTGGGTGGCGACCTGGCCGCCGAGACGCTGGTGGACGCCTACCGGCGCGGCATCTTCCCGTGGCCGCACCCGGGGATGCCGTTGCCGTGGTTCTCGCCCGACCCCCGGGCCGTGTTGCGGCCCGGGGCGGTGCGGGTGTCCCGCTCGCTGCGGCAACGGTTGCGCCGGTGCGGGTGGACGACGTCGGTGGACGCCGCCTTCGAGGAGGTGGTGGCGGCGTGCGCGTCGAGACCCCGACGGGAGGGGACGTGGATCAACCGGCACATGCGCCACGCTTACGCCCGCCTGCACCGCCTGGGCTGGGCCCACAGCCTAGAGGTGTGGGACGGCGGTGTGCTCGTCGGGGGGCTGTACGGGGTCCGGGTCGGCGCCTGTTTCACCGGAGAGTCGATGTTCCACCGGGCGACCGACGCGTCGAAGGTGGCGCTCGTCGACTTCTGCGAACGGTGGGCGACGGCGGGCGGGGTCATGATCGACGTCCAGCTCCCGACCGAGCACCTGACTTCGCTGGGCGCCGTTGAGGCGGTGCGCGCCGAGTTCCTGGCCGACTTGGCCGCCGTTCGGGACTCAGTCGTGTGCGTGACCACCGGGCGGCGCCCGGTCAGCGACCTTCCGGAGGGCCCGGTTCGAGGATCATGACCTGCTCCTCGCCCAGGGCGTCCTGCAGGGCCCGGACCTGGCGGCCGACGAGGGAGTCGTCCTGGTCCCAGATGACGACCGCCTCGTCTCCGTTGCGGGCCAGCCAGGCGTCGCGTCGCCGCAGGGCGGCGCCCGCCAGCTGCCGGGACTCCGGCTTCTTCTGCTGTAAGACGATCTGGCCGCGGCTGCGTGCCAGCAGCTCCGCGAAGCGCCGGCGGCTGCCGGACGGCCAGAGGGCGTCGGGCTCGGGGTAGGGGAGGACGGCCACGTAGGGCACGCCCGCGGCGTCGGCCGCTTCGGCCGCCAGTTGCTCGGCGCCCAGCCCGAGACCCGTCAGGACGACCACGTCGGGGTGCAGCTCGCGCTCGGCCGCGAGCAGGGCGGCGAGCTTGGCCTTGACCCGGTCGGACACGGCGTTGGCGTCGTAGCCCCCGAGCTCGGGCGGCTTGTGCCCGGTGACGATGAGGCGGAAGCCGTCGGGCCGGCGTGCGTCGGCCCCCCCCGTGCCGCCGGGCGAGTCGGCGGGGCCCAGATCGGTCGGCGGGCCATCGCCCGTGCGGCCCTGCTGGGTCCTGGCCGCCTCCACCGCCAGGCGGTCGACGAGGTCGTTCATCAGATCAGCGCTGTGGCCCTTCACCCACCGGAACTGCACGCGCGCCGGGTCCCGGCGCACCTCGTCGATGAGCGGCTCCCACAGGTCCTTGTTGGCGACGGGCTGCTTGGCCTTGTTGAGCCAGTTCCGCGCCAGCCAGCCCTCCCACCACCGGTCGCGGAAGCAGTTCACGACATAGGTCGAGTCGCTGACGACCTCGACCGGCCCCGTGATTGCTTTGACAGCCTCGAGCGCGGCCCTGACCTCCATCTGCTGGTTGGTCGCACGCGCCTCGGCCCCGCTTGCGAACCCCGCCTGTGGCACCGCCCACGCCCATCCCCCCGGCCCCGGGTTCCCCAGACACGCCCCGTCCGTGTACACGATGGTCAAGACCCAACCTCGATATCGCGCAAGTGGGGGTCATGGACACCATTCGCGCGGAGAGATCGTTCCCGGGCGGCGGTGACGTCGGCGACGATGCGGGCCGGGCCCGATGCCGCGGTGAAGTGCAGCATCCGCCAGCCGGCGAGTTCGAGGGCGTTGTTGCGGGCGGCGGCGCGGTCGAGGTCGGTCGGAAGGCGGTGATAGGCGAATCCGTCATACTCCATCCCGACCCAGAGGTCCGGGTAGGCATAGTCGAGGACGTAGACGACCCCGCCGATGACCACCTGGTGCTGCTGGGCGGGTCGGGGAAGGCCGGCGGCGACGAGGATGTCGAGGAGGTCGAGCTCGGCACCGCTGCCGCCCGGGTCGAAGAGGCCGTCGTACCGGCTGAGCGCCTGGGCCAGGCCGTCGAGCCCGTGCCGGCCTCTGCGGGCGAGAGTGGCATGCACGGCCCGTAAGTCGGGGACGACGAGGAGCCGGCGCCGCAGGCACCCCTCGATGACCCGGCGCAGGAACTCCGGGGGCAGGACGCTCGACAGGTCGGCCAGGGTGCGGGCGGCCGTTGTGACCGGCACGCCGCTGCGGACCGCGCAGTGCTCCGCCGGCAGGAGCGTGCTCTGGTGGGACTTGACGCCCGGGAGGCGAGGCCACTGGGGCCACGGGACCGTGATCTCGGGCTGGTCGGAGACGACGCTCGACATCTCCCAGAGCACGGCCGCCGACCGGTGCGACGCCACCGCCCCGGGCCCGCCGGCGAGGCACGCGCCCATGAGCGGCTGCCACTGGACCTCCGACGACCCCGGGTACCGGCAGACGCCCCACCGGTACGGCTCCAGACGACCGGTGGCCAGCCGGTGCCTGAGCTGCTCACGACTGAGGTGGTCGCGCGCCTGCCGACGCGTGACGAGGCTGTGTTGACGGCTGGCCAGGGCGGCCAGTTCCAGTTCTGCCATGCGCCCATTCAAGCGGGCGGGTGCGACAGCGACTGATCTCTCCGCGCGATTGGTGGCTATAACCCCCACTTGCGCGATATCGGGCGAGATCCTGCAAGCATGGTGGACGTGGACCCACTGATCATCGACGGCTTCGCGCAGCAGCTTCCGGACATCGACCCCGCCGAGACCTCGGAGTGGGTGGACTCGTTGGACGCAGTGATCGAGTCGCGCGGCCGGGGACGGGCGCGGTTCCTGCTCATGAAGCTGCTCGAGCGGTCACGGGAGGCGGGCGTGGGGTTCCCGGCCGCGGTCTCGACGCCGTACATCAACTCCATCCCGCCCGAGCGGGAGCCGTGGTTCCCGGGCGACGAGCACATGGAGCGGCGCATCCGGGCCTACATCCGCTGGAACGCGGCGATCATGGTCACCCGGGCCAACGCCCGGGCCACCGGCATCGGTGGGCACCTCGCCACCTACGCCTCGTCGGCGTCGCTCTACGAGGTCGGGTTCAACCATTTCTTCCGGGGCAAGGCCGACGGCCAGCCCGGTGACCAGGTCTTCTTCCAGGGGCACGCCGCGCCCGGGATCTACGCCCGGGCCTTCCTCGAAGGACGGTTCGACGAGGCCCAGCTCGACCACTTCCGCCAGGAGATCGCGGGGGCGCAGGCGGGCTCAGGCGGCCTGTCGAGCTATCCCCACCCCCGCCTCATGCCCGATTTCTGGGAGTTCCCCACCGTCTCCATGGGGCTCGGTCCCATCACCGCCATCTACCAGGCCCGGTTCAACCGCTACCTGCTCAACCGCCAGATCGCCGACACCAGCCGTTCCAAGGTGTGGTGCTTCGTGGGCGACGGCGAGTGCGACGAGCCCGAAACCCTGGGCGCCCTGACCCTTCCCGCCAGGGAACAGCTCGACAACCTCGTCTTCGTCGTGAACTGCAACCTGCAGCGCCTCGACGGGCCGGTCCGGGGCAACGGCAAGATCATCCAGGAGCTCGAGGCCGTGTTCCGGGGAGCGGGCTGGAACGTCATCAAGGTGATCTGGGG
>JBOGID010000197.1:0-7842 GCA_050742295.1 Acidimicrobiales bacterium
CCTCATGCGAAACGTGCTGAGCAGCTGTCGACGCCCGACACCGCAGCAGCCGCCGGTCGTCAGCAGTGGCGAACCGTCAAACTCAGGCGTCGGCGGGCACCACCGAGCGAGATGCGCTTGTTTCAGGACTAGCTGACGCGTCACTATAGCCAAGGACCAGAGGAGCGACCTACTACCACGCTGGGAAGGGGGCTGGGATCGACATAGAGCGTTCTCACACTTGAACTCCTACGCAAACACCGCGGCGGAGGCCCAGCCAGCCTCTTTCCCCCGCCACATGGCATGGTCGCATTGGCGACGCTCCGTGTCAATGGCCGACTTCCAAGAAACGTTCCTTTCTGAGACGGTCACCTCCACGCCCGCAAAGCGGGCCATGAGCGCGTTCACAACGTGTGTCCACAATCAAGGTTGCATTCGAGCCCCCCAGCACCGATTCTGATACGGTCGCCGCCTGTGGGCGACCTCATCGGGTACGCGCGGGTCTCCACCGTCGAGCAGAACGCTCGCCTCCAAGCCGACGCCCTCAAGGCGGCGGGCTGTTACAGGGTCTTCACGGACCAGGCGTCCGGGGCGCTCGACGAGCGCAGGGAGCTGGCCCGGCTCTTCGACCAGGTCAGGCCGGGCGACACGGTGGTGGTGTGGCGGCTCGACCGGCTCGGGCGGTCCCTCCGCCACCTCATCGACACCGTCAATGCACTGGCCGACCGCAAGGTCGGCTTCCGCAGCCTGACCGAGAACATCGACACCACGACGTCGGGCGGCAAGTTGGTGTTCCACATCTTCGGCGCCCTCGCCGAGTTCGAGCGGGAGCTGATCAGCGAGCGGACGAGGGCCGGCCTGACGGCGGCCCGGGCGCGAGGGCGCAACGGCGGCCGGCCCACGGTCATGCCACCCGACAAGGTGGCCACCGCCCGCCAGATGTACGACTCCAAGCAGTACACGGTGGAGGCCATCGCCCGGGTGCTCGGCGTGAGCCGGGCGTCGATCTACCGCCACCTCGCCGGGCCCGGCCCCTCGGTCGCGCCGGACGGTCAGGCGGCCGAGGCCTCCGTCCAGCCTTCACCAGCACGGAAGTCCCGGCCCCGTGCCCCTCGACGCCGCTGACGGCCGCGCCGACTACGGCCGGTTCCCCGATCACATCGAGCGGGACTGGCTGGGACGCTGGTGCCACCTCAGCGAGGCCGACGTGGCCCTGGCCAGACGGAGGACGGGCGACACCACCAGGCTCGGATTCGCCGCGCAGCTCGTAACGGTGCGGGCCATCGGGACGTTCCTCACCGACCCGACGGACGTGCCCGAGCCCATCGTCGCCTCCGTCGCCCGTCAGCTCGGCATCGCCGACCCCGGCCTCTTGACGGGATACGGGAAGCTGCCGGTGCGCTGGAAGCACACGGCCGAGATCCGCGCGCGCTACGGCTACCGGGAGTTCACATCCCAGCCGGCCAACATCTCGCTGCTCCGCTGGCTCTACCGGCAGGCATGGGCCGAGGACCCTGGCCCGGCCGCCCTGCTCCGGGCCGCGCACCGGCGGATGCTGGCCGAGCGGATCCTGCTGCCCGGCGAACAGGTACTCGGACGGGTCGTCGGCAGTGTCCGGGAGCGGGCGACCCAGCGCCTGTGGTCCCGGCTGGCGGCCGCCGCCCCGCCGGAGGTGGCGGAGGCGCTGTTGGGCCTCCTGGTCGTGCCGGAGGGCAAGCGGCGGTCGGAGCTCGACCGCCTTCGCCGCCCGCCCTTCAGCCCGACCGTCACCGGCCTGGTGCAGGCGCTCGACCGCCTGGCGGAGATCCGGTCCCTCGGCGTGGCCGGGCTCGACCTGTCCGCCCTGCCGGCGCACCGGGTCACCGCCCTAGCCCGCTACGCCGAGGACGCATGGGCCACCCAGCTCGCCGACCTCGGCCCCAAGCGACGGCTGGCCACGCTCGTGGCCTTCGTCCACGTGCTGAGCGCCAGCGCCCGCGACGACGTGGTCGACATCTTCGACGTGGTCTTCGGCGACCTACAGCGCTCGGCCACCAACCGGGGCCAACGACGGCGGGCGGGAGAGCTGCGCGAGTACGACCGGGCGGTAAGCGAGCTGGAGGCGAGGGTGCGGTCGGTGCTCGACGCCCTCGACGACGAGGCGGCGATCGCCGCCGTGCTCGACGCGCTCCGCCAGGACCGCGAGCGCGTCGCCGGCGCCCTCGACACGGTGACGAGACTCATGCGCCCACCCGACGACCCCTTCCACGAGCGCCTCGTCGCCGCCTACCCCCAGATCCGGCGGTTCTTACCTCAACTGGTCGAGGCCGTGACGCTCAATTCCACCGCACCGGCTCGCGCCGTTCTCGACGCTTACCAGGCGCTGGGCGAGTGGATTGCGGAGCGGCCGCGCTCGTCTCGGCTGCCGGAGAAGGACCTACCCATGGAGGTGGTGACGCCGACGTGGGAGCCGCACGTGCGCGACGAGCGCACCGGGACCGTGAACCGGGCGGCCTATGCGTGCTGCGTCCTCGACCGGCTCCGGGTCGGCTTGCGCCGGCGGGACGTCTTCGTCCCCCGCAGCGCCCGCTGGGGCGACCCGCGTTCGGAGCTGCTGTCGCCCGCGAGCTGGGAGTCCCAGCGCGAGGAGGCGTGCAAGGACCTTGGCCTCGACCCCGACCCGGCCAGGGTGGTGGCCGGCCTGTCCCAGGCGCTCGACGCGGCGTGGGGCCGGGCGGCGGAGTCGATGCCGACGAACCCGGACTTCCGCATCGAGCACCGCGACGGGGCGGACCGCATCGTCGTGGCCCCGCTGGACGCCATCGAGGAGCCGCCGTCGCTCGTCCGGCTGCGCGGGCTGGTGGAGGACCTCCTGCCCGAGGTGGAGATCGCCGACCTGCCCCTGGAAGTGCACGCCTGGACGGGCTTCTTGGACGAGTACACCCACATCAGCGGCTCGCCGGCCCGGGCCGCCGGCCTCGAGGAGACGCTGTCGGCCCTGCTCGTGTCCGAGGCCTGCAACGTCGGGCTCAAGCCGGTCGTCGACGAGGACCACCCTCCGCTCACCCGGGACCGGCTGAACTGGGCGGCCCACAACTACTTCCGCTCCGCCACCCACTCGGCGGCCAGCACCCGGCTGTTCGACTTCCACGCCGGCCTGGACCTGCCCCGCGACGCCTGGGGAGGCGGCGAGATGGCGTCCGCCGACGGGATGCGCTTCGTCGTCCCGGTGGCGACCATCCACGCCGGTTACAACGCCCGCTTCTTCGGCCGCCAGCGAGGCTCGACGCTCTACACCTGGATGGCGGACACCCACGCCTCGTTCCACCAGACGCTCATACCGGGCACCGAGCGTGACAGCCTTCACGCTCTGGACGGCCTGGTGGCCAACCAGACGGTCCTCCGCCCCGAGACGGTCTCCACCGACACGGCGGGGGCTTCCGAGGTCGTCTTCGCCCTCGCCTGGGCGCTGGGGTACCGCTACGGCCCCCGCCTCGCCGACCTGGCCGACCGCCGGCTGTGGGTCACGGACCCAGCAGCCGATTACGGCCCCTTGGCGGGACTGGCCCGAAACCGGGCGAGGACTCCGGTCATCGCCGACCAGTGGGACCAGATCTGCCGGCTGGCGGCCTCGCTGGAGGCCCGCACGGTCACGCCCTCGGCCATCCTGCGTTCCCTCCAGCGCGGCCCCAACCCCTCCGGCCTCGCTCGGGCCCTGGTCGAACTGGGCCGCATCGTCAAGACGCTGCACGTCCTGGACTACTGCGTCGACCCGATCTACCGGCGGGCCATCCACCGCGTACTGAACCGCGGCGAGAGCCGCAACAGCCTGGCCCGGGACATGTTCCACGGGAGCCGAGGACGGCTGCGCCAGCACTACCAGGCCGGCCAGGAGAACCAGCTCGGCGCCCTCGGTCTCATGGTCAACGTCGTCGTGCTGTGGCAGACGGTGTACATCCAGGCTGCCCTCGACCACCTGGCCGCCAACGGTGAGAAGATCGACCCGGCGGACGTCGCCCGCCTTTCGCCGCTGGGGCACCCGACAATCAACCTGAACGGCCGCTACCGGACGCTGTCGCCGGCGCCGAGCAGCGGCTTGCGACCTCTACGTCACGAGTGAGAACGACGTTGCGGCCAGCACGCTCGGTGTCCCACGGGAGCCAACGCGTTCAGGATCCTGCACCAATCCTCGTCACGGGCCCAGATGCCAGATGCCAGATGCCAGATGCGCCGCGAGCCGCTACCTGACCAGGGACTCCAACTCGGCGGCCGTGAGCGTTTCTCGATCCAAGAGCGCCTCGGCGATCCGGTCGAGGGCCAGTCGATGCTGCCCGAGGACCTCCGAAGCGATGTTCTGGGCCTGCATTGCCAGTCGCCGGACTTCCTCGTCAACCTGCGCATCCGAACCCCCTACGGGGCCCACATCGTCGCTCATGCCGAGCTCGGCCACCATGTGCCGCGCCAGCTCGCCGACCCGCCGCAAGTCGTCCCCCGAAGCGGAGGCCGGTTCCCCGAGCAGGAGGACCTCCGCCACCCGGCCCCCAAGGGCTACCGCCATGCGCTCGATGAGGGTCGAACGGGCGTGCACCAGCCGATCATGGGCATCGAGGACGGAGCACTGCCCGAGGACTGACCCGCGCCCCACGATGGTCACCTTGTGCGGAACTGACGATCCGGGGAGGGCGTACGCCACAAGGGCGTGGCCCGCCTCGTGGTAGGCAACCAGGCGCCGTTCGTCCTCGCTCAGCACTACTGCTCGGGACGCCACGCCCAGCATTGCCCGATCGATGGCCTCGTCGACGATCGGCATCGGGATCTGGCGGAGTCCCTTCCTCGCCGCAAGAAGGGCAGCCTCGTTCAAGACGTTGGCCAGATCAGCCCCCGAGAACCCGCGAGTGAGTCCCGCCACGGTGGCCAGGTCCACGTCAACCCCCAGCCGCTTTCCCCGGGCATGGAGCGCCAGCACCGCCTTCCGCCCGGCCCGATCGGGTAGCGAGACGGCGATGTGCCGGTCGAACCGACCCGGCCGGCGCAGCGCCGGATCAAGCAGATCGGGCCGGTTGGTTGCACCGACAACGAGAATCCCGGCTCGAGGGGTGAAGCCGTCCAGCTCGATGAGCAGCTGGTTCAAGGTCTGCTCCTGCTCCTCGGTTCCTCCGCCGGCCGCACGACGGGCTGCGCCCACCGCGTCGATCTCGTCGATGAACACGATCGCCGGCGCCACCGCACGGGCCTCGGCGAACAGGTCGCGCACCCGGGCCGCACCCACACCCACCAGTCGTTCGGTGAACTCGCTGGCGGCGACTGAGAAGAAGGCGGCGTTCGCCTCGCCGGCGATGGCGCGGGCCAGAAGTGTCTTGCCACAGCCGGGCGGCCCGGAAAGGAGAATGCCCCGGGGAATCTGGGCGCCCATGTCGGCGAACCGGTCGGGGTTCGCCAGGTACTCCTTGATCTCCGTCAGCTCCTCGACGGCGTCGTCCGCACCGGCCACATCGGCGAACGTGACTCGGTTGTCTGACACCGAGCGCCGCCCGATGCTCCGCTGGCCCAACGACAGTCGGCGCTGCCGCTCAGGAGCCTCGAGGATCCGCTGCAGGGCGGTATCGAGCTCGGCTTGGGTAATAGCCGCTTTGCCGGCACGCCCGGCGAGCAGCGCCGCTTCGTTCATCACGCTGGCCAGGTCGGCGCCCGTCATCCCGAACGCTCGGCGGGCGTCCGCCTCCAGGTCCACGCCGGCGTCGAGCCGCTTGCCCTGGGCGTGGAGGCGCAGGATGTCAACACGAGACTGCTCGTCCGGCCGCTCCAAGCCGACGGCGCGGTCGAAGCGGCCGGGCCGAAGCAGGGCAGGGTCGAGCACGTCGGGGCGGTTCGTGGCGCCGACGACGATGATCCCCTCCGAGCGCGAGAAGCCGTCCATGGCGGTGAGGATCTGGTTGAGAGCCTGCTCCTGCTCGCTCGAGCCGACCACGTCGTTGGCGGCGGCGCGGGAGCGCCCGACGGCGTCCAGCTCGTCGATGAACACGATGGCCGGCGCGCTCTCACGAGCGAGGCGGAACAGGTCACGCACCCGGGCCGCGCCCACACCGGCGTACAGCTCGACGAAGTCTGAGCCCGAGATGGAGAAGAAGCTGGCGCCCGCCTCGCCCGCCAACGCCCTCGCCAGCAGGGTCTTGCCACACCCCGGAGGTCCGTACAGGAGGACACCCTTTGGGATCGTGGCCCCCAGATCGGTAAACCGGCTTGGGTCAGAGAGGAACTCGGCGATCTCCCGCACTTCCGCGATGGCGGCATCCTGGCCGGCGATGTCGGCAAACGTCACGCCGACCGCCTCCTTGCCGACGCGCTGGGCCCCGCTGCGGACGTTGAACAGTCCTGTCCCCCGCCGGTAGGACAGGATGAGGTACAGGAACAGCAGCACGAGGATGAGCCCCGGAATGAGGACGCTCGCGAGGGATGCTGCCCGCTTCCCGTTCTGCTGGTCGATCGTCGTCGGGATCTTCGCTCCGATCAGGATCCCCAGGAGACGCTCGGTGTTTTCCTTCAGGTACGGGGTGTTGTAGGGGACGACTCGGCCGCCATCGTCGACGTACCGCCCGACGACGTAGCCGTCGACATCCAGGATCGTGGCATCGACGATGTCCAGCTCCTGGGCCCGCTCGATGAAGTCTGTGAGGGAGAGCTCCTCCCCTCTCACGTGCGGCTGGGAGATCGCCAGCACCGCGACGTACCCGGCAATGAGGATCGCCACACCAACGCCGGTCCAGAGCCCGAGCCGGCTCCGCTTCGGGCGCCGGAAGGTGGTTGACTTGCCCCTCGTCCGCCGGCGCTTCACCGTCGCGACCGCCGCCTCAGGCCGACGGCGGCGGCGAAGAGCCCAGCGGCTACGGCCACGGCGACGACGAGCCAGGGGACGCCCGAGGACCCCGACGAGGCATCGGGCACATCCACGAACGACACCTGCACCATCGCTGCGCTCGCGCACCCGCGTTCGCCGTCGGGGAGGTCTGGACCGTCGCTCCGACATCCGACGGCGTACGCCTTCGTTCGATCGGCGAAGTCCACGCCCCCTCGCAAACGAACGGTCTCGGGAACGATCCGAGAGACCCAGGACTGCCCGCCGTCGTCGGTCGCGAACACCACCGCTTTCTGCTCGCCGGTCGTGAAGTTGACTGTCCCGACCGCCAGCCCCCGACGCGCATCGGTGAACGCCACGCCGGTGAGGATCTCGATGGCGCCGCCGCGCTGCAGCGCCCAAGTCTTGCCTCCGTCGGCCGTGGCGACGATCCGGCCCTCGTCGCCGACGGCGTGGCCGTGCATCGGGTCCGAGAACGCCACCGCGTTGAAGTTCAGGGGCGACACGTCGGAACGGAACTGACCGGGCCGGGGTTCCCACGTGCGGCCCGCATCGGCAGTGGCGACGGTGACGAACGGAATACCGTCCTTCACTTGACCCGACCACCCGACGGCGTGCCCGTTGGTGGCGTCGATGGAGGTCACCGCCATCAGCTGGCCGAACCGGGCATCTGCGAACGCCTCCCAGGTGGCGCCGCCGTTCGCCGTCTTCAGGATGCCGCCCGGGCCGCCGGTGATGTACCCGACCGACTGGTCGGCGAAGGAGACGCCACGGAATGCCCACTCGACCCGCTGCCCTTCGTATTCCAACGGCGGTGGCGGCTGCTGGGTGACCCAGGTGGCGCCGCCATCGGAGGTGGCGAGGATGGTGCCGGCGAGGCCGACTGCGTATCCCCGCTGGGGATCCGGGAACGACACGGCGTTCAGGAGCTCCTTGACGCCGTCGTCGTCGACCTTCACGGAGGCCGCCTGCTCGGACCAGGTCGATCCCCCGTCGACCGTTGCGATGATCGTGCCGAGAGTGCCGACGGC
>JBOGID010000198.1:0-1992 GCA_050742295.1 Acidimicrobiales bacterium
GCTGCGCTTCTTATACCTGGACGGCGTCGTCGAGGCGGACCTGGGCGGCGCCATGCCGCCGGTCGCCACGTGGCGAGGGACCGGGCTGCCGCCGACCATGGCCAGGGCAGAGGTGGACGCCCTCGTGGAGAGCTGCGACAGCTCGACGGCGGCCGGTCGACGGGACCGGGCCATCCTGGTGCTGCTGGCCCGCCTCGGCCTCCGATCCGGCGAGGTGGCGGCCCTCCGGCTCGGGGACGTGGACTGGCGCGCCGGGGAGGTCCTGGTGCGGGGGAAGGCCCGCCGTCGGGACCGGCTGCCGCTGCCGGTCGAGGTGGGCGAGGCGATGGCGGCCTACCTCGTCGACGGCCGCCCGCCCTGCGGGCACCCCCAGCTGATCCTCACCGTCTACGCGCCGGCTCGGCCCATCCACCCCAGCTCGATCACCAACGTCGTCTATCGGGCGTGCCGCCGTGCCGGGCTGGCCCTCGTGGGCGGGCACCGCCTGCGCCACGCCTTGGCCACCGAGATGCTGCACCACGGCGGGAACCTGCTCGAGATCGCCCAGGTGCTGCGCCAGTCCGACCTCGGCACGACCGCCGGCTACGCCAAAGTCGACCGGGCAGCGCTGCGCGCCGTCGCCCAGCCCTGGCCGGGGGCAGCGAGGTGAGCGCCTTCGCCCAAAACGTCGAGGAGTACCTGCGCCTGCGCCGGGCCCTCGGCCACCAGCTGGCCGACGCCGCCCGGCTCCTTCCCCGCTTCGTGGCCCACCTCGACTCCCTCGGCGCCGCCACGATCACCGTCGAGGTCGCGCTCGGTTGGGTGCAGCTCCCCGACAACGCCGGCCCCACCAGCTCGGTCTGGATGCGGCGGATGACCGCGGTGCGGGGCTTCGCCCGCTACCTGTCCGGGATCGACCCGGCCACCGAGGTGCCGCCGCTCGGCCTGGTGACCTTCCGACGCCACTGGCGGCCACCGTTCATCTACGCCCCCGCCGACGTGGAGGCCCTGATGGCCGAGGTGCCACGGGTCGTGCCGAGCGAACTGCGGGCCGCCACGTTCCGGACCATGATCGGGCTGCTGGCCGCCACGGGCATGCGGGTCGGCGAGGCCATCGCCCTCCGTCGCGCCGACGTCGACTGGGGCGACGGTGTGCTCGTCGTGCGGGCGGCCAAGTTCGGCAAGTCGAGGGAGCTGCCGCTGCAGCGGTCCACCGTCGACGCCCTGGGCTCCTACGCCGACGAGCGCGACCGTTGGGTGCCCCGACCGGAGGCCCCGACCTTCTTCGTGTCGCGGAAGGGGACGCCGGTGATCTACACGGACTTCGGCGAGAGGTTCCGTGAGCTGGTGCGCCGGACCGGGGTCGGGGCCGACTCGCCCGTTTCCCCGCGGGTGCACGATCTGCGCCACTCTTTCGCGGTCGCGACGCTGGTCCACTGGTATCGGGCGGGCGAGGACGTGGGGGCGCTGTTGCCGAGGCTGTCCACCTACCTCGGGCACCTGACGCCGGGCTACACGTACTGGTATCTGTCCGCCGCCCCCGAGCTGCTGGCGCTGGCGGCCGCCCGGCTGGACAAGGCGAAGGGGACGATCGGGTGAGCCTGGTCGCCCCCACCATGCAGCTGTTCTTCACCGAACGGCTGGCCAAGCAGCGCCAGGCCAGCCCGGCCACGATCAGGTCCTATCGCAACGCCTTCCGGCTCTTGCTGCGCTTCGTGCAGGCCCGCACCGGCAAGGCGCCCTCGACCCTTGAGTGGGACGACCTCGGCCCCGAGGTGATCTCGGCCTTCCTGGACCACCTGGAGGCCGATCGTGGCAACGGCGCCCGCAGCCGCAACGCACGGCTCGCCGCCCTACGATCGCTGTTCCGCTACGCGGCGCTCCGCCACCCCGAGCATGCCCTGCTGATCCAACAGGTCCTGGCCATCCCACAGAAGCGCTTCGACAAGACCATCGTGGCCTTCCTCGATCCTGACGAAGTCGAGGCCCTGCTCGCCGCCCCCGACCTCACCC
>JBOGID010000199.1:0-6758 GCA_050742295.1 Acidimicrobiales bacterium
GGCCGCGCCGGCGGACGGGCGCCGCCGCCGCGGGCTCGGCGTCGGTCAGGACGATGCCCGCCACGGCCGCCAGTTCGGGCCGCAGGCCGTCGATGTCGGGTCGCCACGCCGGTTCCTTGCTGAGGAGCCGTTCGAGGATGGGCTCGAGGGCCTTGGCGTTGGCCGCGGGACGAGGGGGGCTGTCGACCACCTGGTCCCTGGAGTCGAAGGCGTGCGTCCCCTCGACGGCAAAGTAGAGCGTCGCGCCCAGCGCCCACAGGTCGGAGGGGGGCGTGCAGCCCCGCACCTCGACCTGTTCGGGGGCGAGGCAGGCGGCGACGGCCATGGCGTCCATCCAAGTCCGGCTGGCGTCGTCCAGGAACGTGGGGGCCATGCCCAGCCCCGTCAGCAGGGACGGGCCACGGTCGGGCACGAGCACGGCCGCGGGCGTGATCGAACCGTGGACCAGGCCTTTGGCGTGGGCCGCGGCCAGGGGGCCGAGTAGCTCGAGCCCGATGGCGGCGGCCCGCTTGGGAGGCACGGGGCCCTTGCGCTCGACCAGGGATGCCAGCGACTTCACGATCACGGACTCGGTGACGATCATGAGGCGGTCGCTGTCGAGGAACGCGTCGTAGACGTGGACGGCGCCGGCGTGGTCGAGGCGGATGGCCAGCCGGGCCGCCATCAGGGCCTGCTTGAGCCTGGCCGGGTCCTCGGCGAACACCTCGTCGGGGTAGTGGATCTCGCGCAGGCAGACCGTGCGCCCCAGGCCGCGGTCGTGGGCGCGCCAGGTCGTCCCCAGCGCATCCTCTCCCAGCGGTTCCTCGAGTGCGTAACGTTCGTCGAGCAGCTGGCCGGTTGCCAACCCTCCCGGCATGGAGAGCCACGCTACCCGGTCGGCTACCGCGGAGCGGTCACTACGATGGGTATGCGATGACCGAACCACCGCCGGGCGGCCACGGCGTTCAGGCCACGCAGGCCGGCGACGGCGTTCAGGCCACGCAGGCCGGCGACGGCGTTCAGGCCACGCAGGCCGGCCACGGCGTTCAGGCCACGCAGGCCGGCCACGGCGTTCAGGCCACGCAGGCCGGGTCGGCGTTCGGGCCGAATGCCTGGCTGGTCGACGAAATGTACGAGCAGTACCGGGCCGACCCCGAGTCCGTGGCCGAGAGCTGGCGCGACTTCTTCGAGGGCTACCGGCCTGAGGACGGCGTGGCCGCTGTGGTCAAGCCCGCGGCCGCCCCGACCCGGGCCCCGCAGCCCGCCCCGCGCCCCCCTGACGGCCAGACCGTCGCGCCGACCCCAACAAAGGGCGAGCCCCTCCGCGGTGCCGCGGCCCGGCTCGCCGTCAACATGGAGGCCAGCCTCGCCATCCCGACGGCGACCAGCACCCGTGTCGTCCCCGCCCGCCTCCTCGAGGTCAACCGCACGGTCCTCAACAACTACCTCCAGCGGACGGGCGGCGGGAAGGTCAGCTTCACCCACCTCATCGGCTACGCCGTGGTCCGGGCCGTGCCCGCCGTGCCGGCCATGAACGCCGCCTACGTCCGAGAAGGGGAGGAGGCCCGGGTCGTCCGCCACCCCCACGTCAACCTGGGCCTGGCCGTCGACGTCCCGAAGGCGGACGGCTCCCGCACGCTCCTGGTCCCCGCCATACGCGACGCCGACACCCTCGACTTCCGGGCCTTCCACGCCGCCTACGAGGACCTCATCCGCCGGGTCCGCAGCAACAAGATGAGCCCCGACGACTTCGCGGGCGTGACCATGACCCTGACCAACCCCGGCACGCTCGGCACGGTGCAGTCCGTCCCCCGGCTCATGCCGGGCCAGGGCGTGATTATCGGCGTGGGCGCCCTCGGCTACCCGGCCGAGTTCCAGGGTGCCGACCCCTCGCGGCTGGCTGACCTGGGCCTTTCCAAGGTCCTGACCCTCACGTCGACCTACGACCACCGCATCATCCAGGGGGCCGAGTCAGGCCTGTTCCTGGGCCGCGTCCACGAGCTGCTGCTGGGCAACGACGACTTCTACGGCGAGGTGTTCCGGTCGGTGGGCGTGCCCTACGAGCCGGTCAAGTGGCGGCCCGACCGCAACCCCATCAGCCACGACGACATGGCCCGGGCCAAGCAGGTCCACGTCCAGACGCTGATCAACATGTACCGGGTCCGCGGCCACCTCATCGCCGACCTCGACCCGCTGGGCCTCAAGGAGGTCACGACCCACCCCGAGCTGGACCCCGCCACCTACGGTCTCACCATCTGGGACCTGGAACGGGAGTTCTTCACCGACGGCCTGGCCGGCAAGGACTGGCGGCCTCTGGGCGAGATCCTGGGCATCCTGCGCGACGCCTACTGCCGGCGGGTGGGCGTCGAGTACATGCACATCCAGGAGCCCGACCAGAAGAAGTGGATCCAGCAGCGGGTCGAGGGCGTGAAGACGGCGCTCGACACCGAAGAGCAGAAGCACATCCTCGACCGGCTCAACGCGGCCGAGGCCTTCGAGCGGTTCCTGCACACCAAGTACGTGGGCCACAAGCGGTTCGGGCTCGAAGGCGCGGAGAGCGCCATCCCCCTTGTCGACGAGCTGCTCGACGGCGCGGCCCGCAACGGCGCCCAGGAGGCGGTGCTGGGCATGGCCCACCGGGGCCGGCTCAACGTGCTTGTCAACATCGTGGGCAAGTCGTTGCGCCAGATCTTCCGGGAGTTCGAGGGCGACCTCGACCCGGCCACGACCCAGGGCTCGGGCGACGTGAAGTACCACGTGGGGGCGTCGGGCAAGTTCACCGGCCGTTCCGGCCTGCCGCTACCCGTCACGCTCGCCTCCAACCCCTCCCATCTGGAGGCGGTGGACCCGGTGGTCGAGGGCATGGTCCGGGCCAAGCAGGACCTCATCGACGACCCCGAGGCGTTCAGTGTGCTGCCCATCGTGGTGCACGGCGACGCCGCCTTCGCGGGCCAGGGCGTGGTGGCCGAGACCCTCAACCTGTCGGCCCTGCGGGGCTACCGGGTGGGCGGCACCATCCACCTGGTCATCAACAACCAGCTCGGGTTCACGACGGCGGTGGCGGATGCCCGCTCGTCGTTCTATGCCACCGACGTGGCCAAGACCGTACAGGCGCCCATCTTCCACGTGAACGGCGACGACCCCGAGGCGTGCGTCCGGGTGGCCCGTCTGGCCTACGCGTTCCGCCAGCAGTACCACAAGGACGTGGTCATCGACATGGTTTGCTACCGCCGCCACGGCCACAATGAGGGCGACGACCCGTCCTACACCCAGCCCCTCATGTACAAGCGCATCGAGGCCCGCAGGTCGGTGCGCAAGCTGTACACCGAAACGCTGGTGCGCCGGGGCGACATCACCATGGACGAGGCCGAGAAGGCCCTGGAGGACTTCCTGGCCAAGATGCAGCTGGCCTTCGAGGAGACCCGCCAGTCCGAGCCGCCGCACCCGCCCGAGGGCATCCTGTACCGCGACGGCCAGGACCAGGGCCCGCTCGAGCCCTCGCCGCCCACCGGTGTCGAGGAGGCCGTGCTCGACCAGATCGTCGACGCCGTCCACGGCACACCGGCCGGCTTCGCCATCCACCCCAAGCTGGCCAAGCAGCTGGCCGCCCGCCTCCACGCCTACAACGACGGCCAGGTGGACTGGGCCTTGGCCGAGTCCCTGGCTTTCGGTTCTTTGCTGCTGGAGGGGACGGACGTGCGCCTGTCGGGCCAGGACACCCGTCGGGGAACGTTCTCCCAGCGCCACTCCGTCCTGGTCGACTACGAGACCGGGGTGGAGTGGGCGCCCCTCGCCCACCTCTCGCGAGACCAGGGCAAGTTCTGGGCCTACGACTCGCTGCTGTCGGAGTACGCGGCGCTCGGCTTCGAGTACGGCTACTCGGTGGTCCACCGGGACGCCCTGGTGGCGTGGGAGGCCCAGTTCGGGGACTTCGCCAACGGGGCCCAGATCATCATCGACCAGTTCCTGACCGCGGCCGAGGACAAGTGGGGCCAGTCGTCGGGGCTCGTGCTGTTGCTGCCCCACGGCTTCGAGGGCCAGGGCCCGGAGCACTCGTCCGCACGGGTCGAACGCTTCCTGACCCTGTGCGCGGAGGACAACGTCCAGGTCGTCAACCCGACGACGGCGGCCCAGTACTTCCACGCGCTGCGCCGCCAGGTTCGCCTGGCGCGCCGGCGCCCGCTCATCGTCCTCACGCCCAAGTCGCTCCTGCGGGCCCGCCAGTCCCGCTCGCCGGTGGGAGACCTGGCCGCGGGGTCGTTCGCCGAGGTGCTCGATGACGACGCGGCCCGGTTCCGGGACGCGGCGCGGGTGGTGCTGGCCAGCGGCAAGATCGCCTACGACGTCATGGCGGCCCGCGACGAGCGGGGCCTCTCGGTGCCGGTGGTGCGTATCGAGCAGCTGTACCCCTGGCCCGAGGAACCGCTGATGGCCGCGCTGGACGGCTACCAGTCAGCCACCGAGGTGGTCTGGGCCCAGGAGGAGCCGGAGAACATGGGGCCGTGGCCGTTCGTGCACGTGCGCCTGCACCGGGTGCTGCGGGAACGGGGGACCGCCCTCCGCCATGTCAGCCGCCAGCCGTCGGCCAGCCCCGCGTCGGGCAGCCACGCCGTCCACGCCCGCGAACAGACGGAGTTGCTCGAGAGCGTGCTGGGCTAGCCCGCCGTCAGGTGAAGATCAGGAAGGCCACGACGATCACCGTGACGAGGTTGAAGGCGGCGTGGGCGACGATCGAGCGGCCGATGCCCCGCCGGTGAGCGGTGACGCCGAAGATCACGCCGGCCACGGTGATCACGGTGATGAGCGAGAGGTTGGCCACGCCCAGCAGGGGGTTGAAGTGGGCCAGCCCGAACAGCCCGGCCTGCACGGCGATGGCGGCGTTGACGCCCAGGGCGCCGACCAGTGAGCGCAGCAGGAGGCCCCGGAAGAACAGCTCCTCGACGAGGGGCGCGCCGATCACGGTGAAGAAGGCCAGAACCAAGAAGACCCCCACGTCGGCCTTGTCCACGTCGTCGAACACACCCTGGTTCACGTCGACGAGCCGTTCGGAGATGTAGACGAACGGGATGAGGGCCAGCCCCCCGGCGAACCGGGCGCCGAGGGCCACGAGCACGCCCCACCCGATGTCGTTGGGACGGACGGACAGCCCGTAGTCCCTGGTCAGGCTGGCGGTGCCGTACCTGCGGCTGGCGAGGAGGGCCGCCCCCAGGAGGCCCGACCACAGGCCGGCCAGGTTGAGGGTCAGCACGACGATCCCGGGCAGGTCGAGGGCCTCGGCCGCGACAGCCAGCCCGACGCCGGCCACCAGCCCGACCACGAAGCCGGCCAGGGCGTAGAGCGCGGCCCGGGGCGGGAGGTCGACGCGGTCGTCGTCAACGGGCGGGGGCGGCGTGGGGCGGGCGATCGTGGCCGTCGGGTGCACCGGGCCGACGGGCGGCCACGGCATGGGACGTTCCTCGACGCGGCCGCCGATCACCACGCCCGGCGTCCAGGACGTGCCGTCCCAGTAGCGGTGCTCGCCCACGCCCGACGGATCGGGGTACCACGCCGCCGGAGGACTTCCGCTCACCCTCACCATGATGGCTGCCTCCGGGGCGTTGGGTGCGCGCGCGTGTGGATGCACCCGGCGTACCCGCGGTGAGTGCTTGACTGAGCGGACTCATGCGCGACCGCTACATCGTCGTGGACGGCTCCAACATCGCCACCGAGGGCCGGGAAATGCCGAGCTTGGCCCAGCTCGACGAGGCCGTGCGGGCCTTCATGCAGGAACGGGCGGCGGGTGAGGAGATCATCGTCGTGGTCGACGCCACGTTCGGCCACCGCATCGATCAGTCGGAGCGGGCCGAGTACGAGCAGGCCGAGCGGGCCGGGGAGATCGTGTCGCCGCCGGCGGGCGCCGTGGGGCGGGGTGATGCGTTCCTTCTGCAGGTGGCCGACCGCACCCGGGCCGTGGTCCTGTCCAACGACTCGTTCCAGGAGTTCCACGCCGAGTACCCGTGGCTGTTCGACGAGGGACGGCTCATCGGCGGCAAGCCCGTCCCCAAGGTGGGCTGGTTCTTCACGCCCCGCACGCCCGTGCGGGGGCCGAAGAGCCGGGAGGCGATGCGGGCGGCCAAGAAGGCCAGGAAGGCGTCGCTCAAGCGGGCCGCAGTGGCCGAGGGGCCGGTGGCGGACGCCATCGCCGAGGCCACGGCCGAGGCCATCGCGCCGGACCTCGGAGCGGAGGACGGCGACGACGGCGCGGTCGAGGCCAAGGAGGGCAAGCGGGCCCGGCGCAGGCGGGCCAAGCCGGTGGGGGCGGTGAACGACCCGCTGCCGTTCATCCAGTTCATCGCCGACCACCCCCTCGGCGGCGAGGTGGAGGGCGAGGTGGACAGCTTCACGTCCCACGGGGCGTTCGTGATGGCGGGGGACGCCCGTTGCTACGTGCCCCTGTCCGCCCTGGGGGACCCCGCGCCCCGCAGCGCCAAGGCCGTGCTGACTCGCGGCGAGGTCCGGATGTTCGTCGTGCAGGCCCTCGACCCGCCCCGCCGGGGCATCGAACTGGCCATGCCCGGTGTGGCCCGCGTAGCCGGTACGCCGACCGAGGAGACCGTGGAGGCCGACATCGGGGCCGGACGCAAGGCGGGCGCCGGCCGCCGCAAGAAGGCTGCCGCCGCGGTCGTTGCGGCCACGGTGCTGCCGGTCGAGGGCGTGGGGGCGGCTCCGGCCCCGGCTCCCGCCCGCCGGGCCCGCAAGGCACGCAAGGCACGCAAGGAGGCACTGCCGGGCGTGGAGGC
>JBOGID010000200.1:0-14503 GCA_050742295.1 Acidimicrobiales bacterium
CGGCGCTGCGGTCCTCGCTGGCTGCTCATGCGCTGCGGTCCTCGCTGGCGACTCATAGCTGGCTGCTCATGACTGGCTGCTCACTCGGTGCCCGCTTCGGCCTCGTCGAGGCCCGCCATGTCCGCGCCCGAGAAGAAGACGAGCTTGAACTTGCCGATCTGCAACTCGTCCCCGTTGCGCAGGGCTGCCTCCTCGATGCGCTCGCGGTTGAGGTAGGTGCCATTGAGGGAGCCGGCGTCCTTGACGAGGTAGCCCGAATCGCCCCGGACGATCTCGGCGTGGCGGCGGGAGACGGTGATGTCGTCGAGGAAGATGTCGGAGTCGGGGTGGCGGCCGGCGGCGGTGACGTCACCTTCGAGCACGAACTTGGACCCCGCGTTTGGCCCCCGCTTGACCACGACCATGGCCATCGTCGCCGGGACATCGCCCAGCGAGACGGTCAGCTCCTCCTCGCCCACCTCGCCCGCCGCCTCCACCGGAGCGAAGGTGACCGTCGTCTCGTCCTGTCCCGGCTCTAGGACGGCGCCGCACGACGAGCAGAATGTCGACCCCGGAGGGTTGCGGTGGTCGCACTGGTTGCAGTACACGGCGGACAACGCTAGTTCCGCCGCCGCCAAAAGTCTCTACCTGTGGTTGGGGTTCAGGTTTGGCGAGCCCACCGGCCCTATTCGGCGGTCAGCGCCTTGTACCCCTCGGCGTCGAGCAGCCCGCCGAGCGCCACCGAGTCCTCGGGCGCAATCACGCAGATCCACCCCTCGCCGTAGGGGTCGTCGTTGAGCCGGTTGGGCGCGTCATTGAGCTCGAGGTTGACCTCCACCACCCGCCCCGTGACCGGGGCGTACACATCGGACACCGACTTGGTGGACTCCACCTCGCCCAGCGACTCGCCGGCGGTGACGGACGTGCCCACCTCGGGAAGCTGCACGAACACCACGTCGCCGAGGGCGTCCTGGGCGTAGTCGGTGATGCCGACACGGACCAGGCCGTCCTCGGACAGGGCCCATTCGTGGTCTTCGCTGTAGCGCCGATCCTCGGGAATGTTCATCGGCGGCGAACCTACCGCAGCATCTGGCGGATGCGGCGGGCGTACTCCTGGGCCAGGTTGCGGGCATCGGCCTCGCTCGTCCCCTCGGCCCAGACGTGGGTCATGGGCTCGTCGGGGTCGGGCAGTACCAGGGCCCACCCGTTGTCGTGGACGACCTTGACCCCGTCCACCAGCACCAGCTCCCGGTCCTTCATGCGCTCGACCGTCTGGCGCATGACCGCCCCCTTCTCCTCCCAGGGCGTGACCACCGTCTCGTGGGCGATGTGGACACGGGGCAGGGCGGCGACGATGGCCGAGAGCGGCGTCCCGGACCGGGCCAGGAGCTCCATGACCTTCACCAGGGCGGCGGTGGCGTCGTATGCGGGGAGGAACTCGGGGAAGATGAATCCTCCGTCCTGGCTGGCGGCGAACGAGATGCCTCCGGCTGCGGCGGTGTCCATCAGGTGGGCCGCCGACAGCTTGGTCCAGACGATCTCGGCGCCCTGGGCGGCGGCCGCCTTCTCCACCGCCCGGCTCACCGACACGGGCACGGCGATCCGTGCCCCCGGCTCCACCGACGACACCAGGGTGACCAGGGCCATCAGCGCGTGCTCGTGAGACAGGACGTGCCCCTCGTCGTCCACCAGCACCAGGTGCTCGCCGTCGGGGTCCACCACCGCGCCCAGGTGGGCGTTCGCCGTCCGGACCAGCTGGGCCACCCGGTTGGCGTGGACCTCGGGGTCGAACGCCGCCGCTCCCGCCGTCGAGGCGTAGGGGTTCACGGACAGCACCTCCGCCCCCAGCTTGGAAAGCACGCTGGGCATCAGCATGGCCGCCGAGCCGTAGGCGTAGTCGATGACCACGCGGTACTCGGCGTTGCGGATCGCCTGCACGTCGACCGCCCGCACGAGGGCGGCCGTGTAGTACTCCAGGGCCCTCGGCGCGAAGCCGATGTCGCCGATGTCGGCTGCGAACGCCCGCCGGAAGTCCTGCCGGTAGTAGTAACGCTCGACCTTGCGCTGGCTGCCCTCGTCCAGGTCGGTGCCGTCGGCGTCGAAGAACCGGATCACGACCGACTGCGGGTCGCCGGCCAGAAGGCGGACGGTGATCCCCCCCTGGGCCCGCTCCGACCGCACCTGGAAGCGGGTGACGGGCACGGGAGCCATCTCCAGGTCGTCGATGTTGACGCCGGCGGAGTTGAGGCCGGCGTGGACGGCCCGCTTCAGGGCCCGGGCGGCCCGGCTGGAGTCGCGCGAGGTGGTCACGGTGTCGCCCTTGCGCATGGTCGTGGCGTAGGCCATGGCCACCCGGCACGCCAGTTCGGGCGTCACGTCCACGTTGGCCAGGCCGCTGATGCCGGCCCGCCCGAACAGGGTCCGCGCCCCCCGGGACTCCCACACGATCGAGGAGTTGATGATGGCGCCGGGCTCGACCGTCTTGAACGGGTAGATCTTCACGCCCGGGTTGATGACGGCGTGGCCCCCAACGAAGCAGTCGTCGCCCAGGACCACGCCCTCCTCACAGCGGGCGTGGGCCCGCAGGTCGCAGTTGCGGCCGACCACGGTGCCCCGCAGGCGCACCGAGTTCGACAGGTAAGCGCTGTCGTGGACGACCGAACGCTCCAGGTCCACGTCGGACCGGACCATGGCGTTGGCCCCCAGCACCGTGTACTGGCCCAGGCGGGCACCCGCCTCGATGCGGCAGTAGTCGCCCACGATGGCCGGGCCTTCGAGCTTGGCCGCGGGGTCGACCTCCACGCCCTCGCCCAACCACACTCCCTCGGACACCCGGAACCCGGGGATCTCGACGTCGACCTTGCCCCTCAGCACGTCCCGGTGGACCCTGACGTAGGCCTCGAGGGTGCCGACGTCCTCCCAGTAACCCTCGGCGATGTGCCCGTACAGGGGCTTGCCGTCGGCCAGCAGCTTGGGGAAGACGTGCTCGCTGAAGTCCACCGGCTCGCCCTCGGGGATGTAGTCGAACACGTCCGGTTCGAGCACATAGATGCCGGTGTTGACGGTGTCGGAGAACACCTGGCCCCACGTCGGCTTCTCCAGGAACCGCTCGATCGACCCGTCCTCGCGGGTGATGACGATGCCGAACTCGAGCGGGTTCTCCATCGACTTGAGGGCGAGGGTCGCCATGGCGCCCCGCTCCTTGTGGACGGCCACGATCTCGGACAGGTCGATGTCGGTCAGGACGTCGCCGGAGATGACGAGGAACGTGTCGGTCAGCTGGGCCCGGGCGTTGCGCACCGACCCGGCCGTGCCCAGCGGCGACTCCTCGGTGGCGTAGGCCATGCTCACGCCGAACTCGGACCCGTCGCCGAAGTAGGTGCGGATGGTCTGGGGCAGGAAGGCGAGGGTGACGACGATGTCGTCGAACCCGTGCCGGCGCAGCAGGCGCACGATGTGCTCCATCATCGGCCGGTTGGCCAACGGCATGAGCGGCTTGGGCTGGTTGGAGGTGAGAGGCCGCAGCCGGGTGCCCTCGCCCCCCGCCATGATCACGGCTTTCATCGGTACCGGCACCCTACCCGGGCCGGGATCAGCCTCTTGCCATGGCGTTGAGGTCACGCAGGCTGTCACTGCGTTCAGGTCACGCAGGCCGAGCACGCTCCGCCAGCGCCTGCTTGGCCGACGGCACGTACTTCCACGCCGCGTAGTAGCTGAACGCCAGCCCGATGACCGCGCAGATCCACGCCGCCACCCGGGCCGCGTCGTGGATGCCCACGGCCTCGTCGGCGCCCACCAGGAACAGCGGGAAGGCCGCCATCAGGGCGAACGTGCCCTTCTTGCCGGCCCAGGTGACGTCGATGCGCCGGGCCCCCATGGCCGCCAGCACCACTACCGCCACCGACACCACGGACTCCCGGATGATCACCGGCCAGGCCACGACGGCCGGCACCGAGCCGTCGATCAGCAGGCAGATGACGGCCGTGCCCAGCAGCAGGCGGTCGGCGGCGGGGTCGAGGATCTTGCCCAGGCTCGAGACCTGGTTGAACCGGCGGGCGATGAAGCCGTCTATCCAGTCGGTGCACCCCAGCAAGGCCAGCAGGATGGCGGCTCCGCCCCGGCTCTCCCGGCCGAACAGCATCCACACGAACACCGGGATCATGAGGAGGCGGATGAACGAGAGGATGTTGGGGATGGTGAAGACCCGGTCGATCGGGTCGTCGTGCTGCCCGATCGGTGCGGCCCTGTCCCCCACGCGGCGGGAGTCTACGGGCGCCGCTCCCGCACGCCGCCGAGGGCCTCCCAGACCTCCTCGGTGGTCCGGAACGTCCGGTCGCCGGGAAGGCCGCCGAGGCCGTCGACGACCCAGTCCGGTGCTCCGTTCTGCGTTGCGTCGGCCAGCAGGTCCCGCTGCGCCGCCGGGAAGACGGACGGGTCGAGGTGGCGCGCCAGCTCGGCCCGGTTGTTGAACCAGGCCGGCCCGGGCTCGCCCCCGCCCTCCTGCTCCCGGACCTCCTCCGCCCGGGCCTCCACCGGAGCCCCCTGGACCACCGAACGGGTGTCGTGCTTGAGCCCCTCGTCGAGGCGGGGGCCGTGTTTGTCGCTTCTCGGTTCCACGAATGGGTAGATACCCCGGTGAGGAACCCAGCCAACGCTCCCCGGACGGCCGGAATCGGAGGGCGGTCCATGGGGTTGAAAGAGGTTCAGCCCCGGAGACGAAAGGCGGTGCCCGGCGTGGGCCAGGGAGGTGCGAGGGTCGGCGGGAGCGAGGACGAGCTGGTCAGGCTCTACCTGGCCGACATCGGGCGCCACCCCCTGCTCACCAAGGCCGACGAGCAGCGCCTGGGGCTGACGATGCTCGCCGGTGGCAAGGCGGCGGCCGCGCTCAACGACGACAGCGGCTCCCTCGACGACGACGAGCGCCGTCGCCTGCGCCGCACGGTGGCGGCGGGCGAGCAGGCGGCCGAGGAGTTCGTGCAGGCCAACCTGCGCCTGGTCGTCTCGGTGGCCAAGCGGTACACGCAGGCGTCGGGCATGTCCCTGCTCGACCTGGTCCAGGAGGGCAACGTCGGCCTGATGCACGCCGTCGAGCGGTTCGACGTGCAGCGGGGGTTCCGGTTCTCGACCTACGGGACGTGGTGGATCCGTCAGGCCATCGCCCGGGGGATCGCCAACAGCGGCCGCATCATCCGCCTCCCGGTGCAGGCCGGCACCATGGTGAACCGGATCCGCAAGGCCCAGGCCACCTTCGAGTCCGAGCACGGGCGCATGCCCTCGGTCGACGAGGTCGCCGAAGAGGCGGGCGTGGCGACCGACAAGGTCCGCGAGGCGCTGGCCCTGCCCCTTGAGGTGCACTCCATATCCGAGCAGTACGGCAGCGCCGACGCCGACTCCGAACTGGTCGACGTGCTCCCCGACCGTCAGGCGTCCCCGTTCGACGTAGTGGCCGAGAACCTGCTGCCGAGCCAGGTGCGCGAGCTGCTCAAGTCCCTCAGCGAACGGGAGCGGCGGGTCGTGTACCTGCGCTACGGCCTCGACCGGGGCCGGCCCCGCACCCTCGACGAGGTGGCGGCCGTGTTCCGCCTCAGCCGCGAGCAGATCCGCCAGATCGAACGGCGCGCCCTCACCCGCCTACGGGAGAGCTCGGCCCGCTCCGGCGCCTGGGAGCTGCTCGCCGGGTAGCCGTCAGCCCGTGAAGGCGATCGGCGCGTCGGTGGCGGTGGTGAGGGGCCGCACGGTGACTGCGAAGTGGTACGGCACCAGGCCCTGGGAGAACCTGACCATCGCCAGCACGATGGAGTCGCCCGTCGGGAAGTTGGCAGCAAAGGTGGTCGGGCTCTGCGCCGGGGCTGTGAACAGCGGCGTGGCTTGATCGGTGATCGTGGCCGAACGCCAGATCGTCACTTCCGAAGGCCTGATGGGCGGTTCGAACCGCAACGTCAGCGTCTCGCCGGGCCGCACGACGAGGGGGGCGCGCGGGAACGGGTCGGCGAGGAGCACCGACGTGCAGCGGATGGGGGCCGGGAACTGGCTTGGCGGCACGATCCGCCAGCACGAGCCGCCGTACACCGCCTCCTGGGTGCCTGACGCCGCCGCCAGCACGGCGATCGGTTCGTTGACGGAGCAACCACCCTCGATGACGCACGCGTCGTCGATGACGACGACTGTGGATGTGGTCGTCGATGTCGACGTCGAAGTCGACGTCGAAGACGTCGTCGACGAGGACGTGGTCGAAGTCGTCGAAGATGTGGTCTGAGCCGCCGCCGCCGGCACCCACAACGTCGCCGCCAGCAGGACTACCAACCGCCGTGTCCACCGCATCCGCCGACCTCCGATCGTTCGTCCAGCTGTTCAACGCCCCAGCCGGACCTCTGGTTTACACCTCCACAGTCACGCCGTCTCCACAGTCACGCCGTCACATTCAGACCTCGACGCCCGGGTACAGCACCTGGATCTCGGTGACGAGTTGGTGGACCTGCTCAACCGGGCCCGTGTCGGGGTCGGGCTCCTCGGCCAGGTCGAGGGCCAGCCGGGCCAGGTACGCCCAGGTGACCGTGCCCGTCGCCGCCAGCAGGTCGGCGGCCAGGCTGCCGTCCATCAGCTCCACCGCCGTCGCCCGCTTCAGCAGGCGGTCGGCTGCGGCGTCCTCGCCGTCGGGCGGCAGGGCCAACACCAGGCCCGCCTCCCGGCCGCCGTGCAGCGACCCGTCCAGCGCCGCCACGGCCGCCGCACCGGCCTGCTCGACGGGCGGGCCGGCGACCAGGCTGCAGGCCACGACCACGTAGGCCTCGGCCCCGTCGAGGACGACGTCGCACACGTCGGGCGTGTCCGGCCCCGCGCCCCACGGCACCACCGACGCCCCCGACCAGTCCAGGGCGGACAGGGCGTTGCCGTCCCCGAACGCCACGTCCAGCAGGGCCGGGACCCACCGGTCGGTCTCCCACAGCGCCAACGTCCGGAACGTGTTCCACGCCAGCCGGTCGGGCCTCCGGTCATCGGCGATGCGGGCCAGCTTGTCGTCGGTCAGGAGCGGGTCGGCGGCATCGATCAACCATTCGCTCTCACTCACAGGCGGTTCCATCGGGCCCCCCGAGGCAGTAGACGTGATAGGCGTGCTTGATGACGGGTTGGGCGACGTTGCGGACGTGGATGCCGCCGGGCGTCATCCCCTTCTCGACGCCGCCATGGGCGTGCCCGTGCACCACCAGGTCCGCTCCCGCCCGGTCGATTGCTTCGGCCAGAAGGTAGCTCCCGAGGAACGGGTAGATCTCGAGCCGCTCGCCGTGGAGGGTGTCCTCCACCGGGGAGTAGTGGAGCAGGGCGATGCGCACGTCGGCACCCTCGTCGGCCAGGCCGGCCAGGGCGTCGTGGAGCCGGTCGGCCAGGCAGCGGGTGTGCTGGATGAACGCCTTCATCTCCGGTTCGCCGAAGTCGGTGGCGCACGCCCCCGCGAAGCCCCCGCCGAACCCCTTGCTCCCGGCGATGCCGACCCGCACGCCTTCCACCTCGACGACGGCCGCCTCCCCCTCCAGCACGGTGACGCCGCCCCCCTCCAACTCCCTGCGGATGCCGTCGGGCCGGTCGCGGTGGTGGTCGTGGTTGCCGAGCACGGCGAACACGGGCACACCGACCCCGTCGAGCTCGTCGACCAGCACGGCAACCTCGTCGGGGTCACCGTGGCGGGTGAGGTCCCCGGCCAGCAGGAGCACGTCGGCCCGCTCGGGGAGGTGTTCCAAGTGGGGACGGAGGAAGCCGGCCGAATCGAGGCCGGCGTGGACGTCCCCCACGGCCGCCACCCGGATCACGGGATCTGCTCGCGCCCCTCGGGCTCGGACAGGCTGGCCACCGTCACCGCGTTGTGCAGGGAGCGGCCTTCGAGCAGCGGCCTCACCACCTCGGCGACCGCCGCCTTGCGCTCGTCGGTGGCCACGTCGCCGGTCAGGAACACGCGGTCGCCCGACACCGACACCGAGATGCCCAGCTCCGCCACCCGGTCGTCGTGGGCCAGGGCGTCGCGGATGCGCTCGGAGAGATACTCGTCAGGCATCGAACACCGACTCGTACAGGGCCCGGACCGGCGCTGACGGCACCACCAGGTCGTTGGACATGGCGTACAGCAGCAGGCTCAGCACCCGGCGGACGCCGTGCTGGCGGGCCCGGCGCACCACGTAGTCCCAGTCCAGGTCGCAGTGGGAGACGATGGCGAGGGCGTCGTGCCAGTGCCGGGGCATGTGCTCGTCGTGGACGATGGCCTTGATGACCAGCAGGTCCTCGGGCGCCATGACCTTGGGGTGCTGGCCAATGAAGTCCTCGGCCCGGGCCCGGGCCAGCATCTCGTCGTCGAGCAGGATGCCGCCCAGCGACTTGAAGATGACGTCCACCATGACGTTGTGCTTGAACGCCTTGTACAGCCAGTCCGGGTAGGTCTGCTCGGTGCGGAACCCGGCGGCGGCGAGGGCCCGCAGCGCCCGCCCCGCGTCCTCAGGGCGCACGAACACGTCGATGTCGTGGGTCCACCGGGGACGGCCGTGGGTGGCCGCGCCGATCCCGCCCATGAACACGTGGGGCACGCCGGCGCCGTCGAGGGCGACCAGGGTGTCGGCCAGCACCACCCCGAACAGCTCGTCGTCGGCCGGCGCGGCGGCCGAGTCGGCCTCGCGGAAGTTGGTCCCGGGTGCCATGGCCGGCTGGTCGGGGACGGCGGCAACGTCGGTCACGGTGGTCCGGTTCTACCCGGGCACCACCCCCACTACGCTGACCGGCGATGACTGACGCCTCGGACGCCGACCGGCTGGAGCAGGAGCTACCCGTCGAGGACGAGGACGAGGTCGCGCTCCCCGGGATCGACGACCTCGACCCCGAGGCCCCCGAAGCCGACGCGCTCGAACAGGCCCTCCCGGCCGACGTCGACCCCGGCGACGACCGCCGCTGACTCACTCTTTTCGCACCTCGCGTCGGTTCTCGACGCGAGATGAGAACAAGCGCGCCTACTCGGCCGCCTCCTTCTCGGCCGGCGCCTTCTTGGCGGCCGCCTTCTTGGCCGCCCGGGCCGGCTTCACCGCTTCGGAGTGGTCGTGCACGTGGGCCTCGCCCTCGTGCTCCTTGTCGAAGCCCTCGTGGGGGAAGTGGTGGTGCTCGACGGCGGCGTGGTCGTGCTCGTGGGGGTGGTAGGAGCTGAGGTGCTCGAAGCCGCCGGTCATCTCGCGGTAGTTGTGTGTGACGTGGTAGTGCCCGTGGTTGTGAACGACCGCCTCGTGCCCGTGCTCATCCCACTGGTCGCCGGCGTGCGCCATGTCCCGCCCTCCTTGTCCGGTCCGGCGCTTGTGTGCGCCGCCCGCTGGTCCGATGCGTTCCCTAGCGACCGCCGATCAAATCACGGCTCGAAACAGTCAACGATCAGGACCCGAGCCTCACCCGCGTTGACCACGTTCTGATCGTACGACGGCGTTGTGCGGTAGCCGAGGGACCGTTTGGCGCGCCCCCCCGCTACCGTCGAGGCCGGAGGCACGCATGGACGAACAGCGACGACGCGAGGTGCTGCGCCTAGCCGGCGCTATCGCGATCGTGGTGGTGCTCATCGCGTTCGTGGTCGACAACAGCCGTCAGGTGACGGTGGGCTTCGTCGTGACCGAACGTCGGGTCGCGCTTATCTGGGTGCTCGTCGTCACCGCCGTGCTCGGCGCCGTCGCCGACCGCCTGCTCCGAACCGTCTGGCGGCGCCGCCGGCGCTGATTACAGCGGCGGGCCTTCGCTGGGCTCCCGGTCGGTGGACGGGTCGCCCGCCTCGCAGTTCCACACGCCGTCGTTGCCGGCGCCACCGAGGCAGGTGTCAGGCCCAAAGGGGTTCTCGAACGGGGGCAGGCCGGGCGGGGCCGGGGCCGGGTTGTCGCCGTCGAGCTCGTCGTCACCGGACCCACCGAGCAAGGTGTCGGCCCCGAAGTTGCCCCACAGGGTGTCGGACCCGCCCTCACCGGAGATCAGGTCGTTGTCGGGCCCGCCGAACACGTGGTCGTTGCCCGACCCGGCGAAGATGCGGTCGTTGCCGCCGTTGCCGATCAGGGTGTCGTCGCCGTCGCCGCCCAGGATCAGGTCGCGGCCCGATGCCCCGAAGACCAGGTCGTCGCCGGGGCCGCCGATCATCGTGCTGTTGCTGCCGCTGGCGGCGAAGGGCGGGGCCGGGTCATCGTCCACAATGATGTCGTTGCCGGCGCCGCCGTCGATGAAGTCGCCGCCGCCCCGGCCGCAGACGATGTCGTCGCCACCGAGGGCGAGGATGGTGTCGGAGCCCTCGCTGCCGACGATGACGTCAGGCCCGGCCGTGCCGAGGATGAAGCCGGAGCCCACGATGGTCGCGGGGGCGACATCGTTGGGGTTGGGGCTGAACTGGCAGAGCTCGGCCTCCTGGGCCGCCGCCGTTCCAGACAGAATTCCCACCAGCAGCAACGGCGCGGCCAGCGCCAGCACGATTCGCTTCATGCCTGTCTCCTCGTTCACCCGCGGACGATCACCGAACACTATCCCCTGGTACGTCCCGGTTCACTCATCAAGCCAGCCGGATTCAGGCGGTGGCGGCGGGCTCGCGGTCGAGGTCCTCGGCGAAGTGGCACGCCGAGCGGACGGGGCCGACGGGCCGCAGCGGCGGGTCGTCGCGCCGGCACACGTCCTCACCGCGGGGGCAGCGGGGGTGGAACGAGCACCCGGGCGGCACGGTCAAGAGCGACGGCGGAGCACCCTCGATGGGGGTCAGCGCCTCCTTACCCTCGGCGTTGACCTTGGGCAACGAGGCCAGGAGGCCCCGCGTGTAGGGGTGGCGCGGCTTGTGGTAGATCTCGCCCACCTGCCCCCGCTCGACGACCCGCCCGGCGTAGAGCACGGCCATCTCCTCGGCCAGGCCGGCCACCACGCCCAGATCGTGGGTGATCAGCACCACGCCCATGCCCTTGTCCCGCCGCAGGTCGCGCAGCAGGTCGAGGATCTGGGCCTGGATCGTGACGTCGAGTGCGGTTGTCGGTTCGTCGGCGATGAGCAGATCGGGGTCGTTGGCCATGGCCATGGCGATCATGGCCCGCTGGCACATGCCGCCCGAGAACTGGTGGGGGTAGTCGTCCGCCCGCCGGTCCGCCTCGGGGATGCCGACCCGTTTGAGCAGTTCGACGGCCCGGGCGTGAGCTGCCTTGCGACCCACGTCGGGGTGGTGGACACGGATCGCCTCCGCCACCTGGTGGCCAATGGTGAACACCGGGTTCAGCGACGTCACGGGATCCTGGAAGATCATGGCCAGCTTGGCGCCGCGCAGCTTGCGCAGCTCCCGGGCCGGTAGCCCCAGCAGCTCACGGCCCCGGAACTTGACCGAGCCCGTGACCGTGGCGTTCCGGGGCAACAGGCCCAGGACGGCCAGCATGGTCACGGTCTTGCCGCAGCCCGACTCACCCACGATCCCCATGACGCTGCCCTCGGGGACGGTCAGGTCGACGCCCCGGACGGCGCGCACCGTCCCCGCCTCGGTGCGGAAGGTGACATTGAGGCCGGTGATCTCGAGGATCGGCGTGGAACCCACTCCCTGCGCAGCCTATGGCGGCTTGGTGACTATGCGCATGACCTCTAGCCCCGCTACCGTCGTTTCTCGCCGCGCCCAACGTGGGGCGTGCCCGGAAATACAGAGTTGGGGGTAAGACAGTGCGTCGGAAGTTCTTCGCGCTCGCGATCGTGCTCGCCTTCGTCGCCACCGCATGCGGTGACAGCGACGACAGCGGCAGTGGGACTCAGACCGGAGGCCAGGCGGCCCAGCCCGACCTCAACGCGACAATTCGAGTAGGCGCCAACGAAGACCAGTGGACGGTCAACGGCACCGGCGCCAAGGCGACGCACTTCATGTACGTCACCAACCAGAACGTGTACGAGCCCATCGTCTACCTGGGCTCGGACTACCAGGTGAAGCCGGCGCTGGCCACGTCGTGGGCTCTCCAGCCCGACGGCAAGACGTGGCGGTTCACGCTGCGCCAGGGCGTCAAGTGGCACGACGGCACCAACTTCACCGCCGACGACGTCGTCTGGAGCTGGGGCGAGCGCCAGGCCGAGGGCCGCACCCTCTCCACCGCCGCCAACACCCTTCACCCCAGCAGCCCGCCCTCGTTCAACCCCGACGCGGTGAAGAAGGTCGACGACTTCACCGTCGACTTCACCCCGATCCAGCCCAACCTGCGGCTCGTCGAGCAGATCGTGCACCCCGAGGGCCAGATCGTGAAGAAGGGCACCCACAACGACACGCAGCCCTACGCCGGCACGGGCCCCTACAAATACGTCAGCTACGTCGAGAAGCAGACGGCCGTGTTCGAGCGCAACGAGAACTACTGGGGCGAGAAACCCAAGGTGAAGCGGTTCGAGATCCAGTTCATCCCCGACCCCGTCGCCCGCCTGCAGGCCCTCAAGTCGGGCCAGGTCGACTTCGTGTACGACCTGCCGCCCGACGCCACCAAGTCCCTCGAGAACGACCCCAACTTCAAGATCGTCCGCTCCCAGCCCGGTCGGAACCACCTCATCTACGTCAACGTGACCCCGGGCCGCATCACCGCCGACAAGGCCGTCCGCGAGGCCGTGGCCTACTCCCTCGACCGCCAGGCCTACGTCAACGTCGTGCTGGAAGGCAACGGCGAGCCGGGCCGGTGGATGGCGCCCAAGTCGGTCCTCGGGTCGGCAGCCGACTCGGTGGCGCCGATCCCCCGCGACCTGGGCCGGGCCCGCAGCGTGCTCGACACCGCCGGCTGGCGCGCCGGCTCCGACGGCATCCGGGTCAAGGACGGCAACCGCCTCAAGGTGATCCTCCTCGGCCAGCAGGAGGTGGCCGAGACGGCCTTGACTGTGATCCAGGCCAACCTCAAGGAGGTCGGGATCGAAGTCGAGATCAAGAAGACACCCGACGTCGCTACCCGGAACTCCCTCTACAACCAGGGCCGCGGCGACTTCGACCTCGACCTCGAGCCGCCCAACCAGAACGACGGCAACCCGGCGTTCCTGCCTGTGCTGCGGATGTCGAAGCGGAGTGCGACCAACATCCAGTTCGCGCCGACGGGCGCCGCCGGCGACGCCTTCGAGGCCGAGGTGGACAAGTCCATCGCAGCCAAGACGACGGTCGAGGCCCAGGTCGCTTCGGCCAACATGATGAAGATCCTGATGAACCAGGAGTACATCGTGGCCGGGCTGGCCGGGGCCTTCCGGATCTACGGCATGGCCAAGAACGTGACGTTCACCGACCCCCACCCCTCGTTCACCAACCAGACGTGGTTCAGCCTCTCGGTGACGCCCAAGGCGTAAACCGGGGCTGAAGCGCGGCGGGAGGCCCGGCTAAGTGCCTCAGGCACTTAGTCGGGCTTCTCCAGTACCGCTACCGTTCGCGCGAGGTGCGCCCATCGACGGGCGCAGCGAGCAGAGCCGAACAGAGTTGGGGGTACACGTGCGTAGGAAGTTCCTCGCGCTCGCGCTCGTCCTCGGCTTCGTCGCCACCGCGTGTGGCGGGAGCGACGACGGGGGCGGCAGTCAGACGGCGGCCCCGGCTGCCCAGCAGCCGGACCTCAACGCGACGATCCGCGTGGGGGCCAACGAGGACGTGTGGCCCGAGCAGGGCGCCGGCGTGCGATCGACGCAGTTCCAGTACGTCACCAACCAGAACGTGTACGAGCCGCTCGTCTACCTCGGCACCGACTACGCTCTGAAGCCCGCGCTGGCCACCTCGTGGGTGCTGCAGCCCGACGGCAAGACGTGGCGGTTCACGCTCCGTCAGGGCGTGAAGTTCCACGACGGCACGCCGTTCACGGCCGACGACGTGGTCTGGAGCTGGGGGCCGCGCCAGGGTGAGGGCAGGGCTCAGAGCACGACCGCCCAGAGCCTCCACGGCACCGCCACCGGCATCAACCCCGACGCGGCCAAGAAGGTGGACACCCACACCGTCGACCTCACGCCCGTGAACCCCGACCTCCGCCTGCCCGAGAAGATCGTGCACCCGTCGGGCTCGATCGTGAAGAACGGGACGAGCAACGACACCGCGCCCTACGCCGGCACCGGTCCCTACAAGTACGTCAGCTACACGCCCAAGCAGACGGCCGTCTTCGAGCGCAACGAGGAGTACTGGGGCGACAAGCCCAAGGTGAAGCGGTTCGAGATCCAGTTCATCCCCGATCCCGTCGCCCGCCTCCAGGCCCTGAAGTCGGGCCAGGTCGACTTCGTGTACGACCTGCCCCCCGACGCCACCAAGTCCATCGACAACGACCCCAACTTCAAGGTCGTGCGCTCCCAGCCGGGCCGGGTGCACCTCATCTACATGAACGTCACCGCCGGCCGCCTCACCGCCGACAAGGCCGTGCGAGAGGCCGTCGCCTTCTCCCTCGACCGGCCGGCCTACGTGAGCGTCGTGCTCGAGGGCAACGGCGAGCCGGGCCGCTGGATGGCGCCCAAGTCCATCCTCAGCACCGCTGCCGACACCGTGGCGCCGATTGGACGTGACCTGGGCCGGGCCCGCAGCGTGCTCGAC
>JBOGID010000201.1:0-4215 GCA_050742295.1 Acidimicrobiales bacterium
GGCGGGCGGTGGTCCGCAACGCCGGTCCGTCGAGGGGCCAGGTGGTCGGCGCCGGCGGGTCGGCCAGCTTGGCGATGCGGCGCAGCGCGTCCGCGACGATCTCGGCCTTGAGCCGGCCTTGTGCCGCCGGGGCCACGTGCTGCCACGTGCAACCGCCGCACCCAGCGGCGAGGGCGGGGCAGGGCGGGGCCACCCGGTCGGGCGACGGTTCGAGGACGTCGACGATGGTGGCCCGGGCGAAGTCCCTCTTCTCCTCGGTGAGCCGCGCCGAGACGACGTCGCCGGGCACGGCCCCGTCCACGAAGACGACCCGGCCGTCTTCGAGCCGGGCCAGCGCGCTGCCACCAGCAGCCATCGCGGTCGGGGCCAGACGGAGATCGGACATCGCACCAGCATGTCCGACATCGGGGTGATCTCCGAGCAGGGCGGGGGAGTCGCCCGTACACTTCTCCGCCCCTGGCGAAGCTCAACCAGATCATCGCAGTCGAGAAGGGCGTCAAGGACCTACGACCCGTCCAGCGACTCCTACGCGACCGACCCCGTCCAGACGACCAAGACAAGAAGATCCCCCGCAGCCACGTGAAGGCCGACGCCACCGAGAAGCACCCGGCCCAGGTCGAGGTCACCTATCCTGTGCGACGGAGTGCAAGCTGAAGCTCGCCCAGTCAACGATTCATCGGCACCAGTGCCTCGGCACCGGTTCGCCCCAGTGCGGGTTCGACTCCCGCCTCCGCCACGAGCCGGCGCCCAGGCGACGACGCGGCGGCGTAGCCCAATTGGTAGAGGCAGCGAGCCCCCCGGTTCAGACGGAGACTTTCGCTCCAGCCTGCGCATTCCCGCTCATCGCCAAATCGAGATGCATGGGACGGCATCGGTCGGACGCCAGTGCAACTCTGGTGCGGGCCTCGACGTGGGCCGCTAGTTCAACAGCAGAACACGACCACCTGTGGAGTCTGAGGACTGAGGACTGAGCCCGGCATTAAACGTGTCGGCGTGTACGTGTGCGTGTGAGCGGGCAATCTGAGACCCGGGGAAGGGTATCCCCGGGTCTCTCTCCTGCAGCGCTAGACCGAACTTCCTACCTGGTCTTGAGGGGTTGACCTTGCATACCGCCCCTGAACTGCCGTTTCGCGTCCCGCCGATCGGACTGCCGTAGTCATGTAGCTCGGGAACCAGGAGTAATGATGATCGATCTATATCTATGAATGCTTGCATGTGACGAGGGTGCCCAACCGGGACTCCCCGCCGGCGGTGCTGTTGCGGGAGAGTTTCCGCGCGAGGGGGGCAAGGTCCGCAACCGCACGCTGGCAAACCTCAGCCGCTGGCCCGAGCAGAAGGTGGCGGCCCTCGAGGGCGTGCTCAATGGGCGCGTTGGCGCTGCAACCGGCTCCGGCAGGAGCGCGATGATGCTGGCGCCACATCGAGGACGCTG
This sequence comes from Acidimicrobiales bacterium, assembly GCA_050742295.1. GTDB lineage: Bacteria > Actinomycetota > Acidimicrobiia > Acidimicrobiales > AC-14 > JAHFUQ01. The sequence continues at coordinate 1,433 of JBOGID010000201.1, forward strand.
TACCGGTCTGGGATGATGGCCGGGTGAACCGCTGCCACCGTTCAGCATCCGGTCGATGACCGTTGACGCCCCGGAGCCGTTGCGTCTGGTTCGCCACCGTTTGGCGCTCTCTGTCCTTCAGGCCATCGCCCGCCAGCAGTTCGGCGACCTGGTAAAGGCCGTCGTTGACGTCGCCGCCGGGATGATGGTGATCGGCGGCGAGCTCCACGCCGACGAAGAGGCATATCTGCTCGACATCGGCTCCGAACAACGAGACCTCTGGGGGATCAACCTCTACCCGGACCAGTTCGGCACCGAGGACTTCGTCGAGTTCGACTCCATGATCAACCTGCGGCCCTCGCGGGGAAACCGAACCCGCTCCGTCGACGACGCCGCGGCCCGACAGGCCATCGTCGAGATCGTGGCAACGCTCGTCCACGCCGATGCCTGAGGCTCCGTCGCACGTCGCGCTGGCCGCCGGGCGCTGGCACACGATGACCCTCGCCGAGCAGCTCGGCAACGTCGGCAGCGAGGTCGGCCGGGCCGTGCGGGCGAAGGCTCAAGGCAACGAGGGGCGCATGAACGCCGCCCTCGGCCGAGCGCTGGAGCTGTTCGACCTGACCGCCGCCGACCCTCGGCTTCTAGGGAGGAGAAGAGAGGTTCTCCGGGCTCGCGAGGTCGTCTGCGACTTCCTCGTCGGCGACAACCAGTTCCGATCGACAGCTCAGTCTCTCGACGGCTACTTCTTGGCCTTCGCCACTGCGGCCCGCCTCAGCAGATGACTGGCCGCTCGAGGTGGTCGCGTTGGTAGGGTTCGCCCGGAAAGGGGGTGGGACGCCAGCGTGAGCCGATGACATCGATCGATCGCAGTGCCTACCCCCGGTTTGGGAGCGGTTCCAGGAGGTCGGCGGGTTCGTGCCGGCCACGAGGCCCGACCCCGCCGTACTCGAGCAGGTCCACCTCGATCTGCACTTCGCCGACCGGGACGCCGCCGTCGCTCGGGCCGCGGGCCTCGGAGCCCGACGCCTGCCGCGTGTCACGCCCAGTGTCTATCGGCGCGAGGCGGCGGGCGCAACAGCGGGGATGCCGCTGTGCGTGGCGAAACAGGTCACGAGACCGGTCAGGCATCGAGAAGCGCAGGTCGCCGAGCCGTACTTATCTTGACCCCATGGACATCACCATTCACCAGACCTACCTCCCCCATGACGACCCGGACGCCTCCCTGGTCCTCTACCGCGACACACTCGGCTTCGAAGTCCGCAACGACGTCGCCTACGGCGGGATGCGCTGGATCACAGTCCGCCCCGCAGGCCAGCCCGGCCCGTCGATCGTCCTGTACCCGCCGGCCGCCAGCCCCGACATCACCGACGACGAGCGCCGCACCATCGCCGAGAAGATGGCCAAGGGTACCTACGCCAGCATCAACCTGGCCACCAAAGACCTCGACGGCGCCTTCGAGCGGCTGCAGGCGGGCGACGCCGAGGTCGTCCAGGAGCCGACCGAACAGCCGTACGGGATTCGCGACTGCGCCTTCCGCGATCCCGACGGCAACCTGATCCGCATCCAGCAGCTGCGCTGAGCATGGCCACGAGCACGGACAAGCAGTCGCCCGCGCCGCATGTTGCGGACAGCCACGGTCTGATCCGAGTGCACGGCGCGCGCGAGAACAACCTCAAAGACGTGAGCGTCGAGCTCCCGAAGCGCCGGCTGACGGTGTTCACCGGCGTCTCCGGCTCGGGCAAGAGCTCGCTGGTGTTTGGCACGATCGCGGCGGAGTCGCAGCGCATGATCAACGAGACCTACAGCGCCTTCGTGCAGGGATTCATGCCGACCATGGCGCGGCCCGAGGTCGACGTCCTCGACGGCCTGACGCCCGCGATCATCGTCGACCAGGAGCGGATGGGCGCCAACGCCCGCTCCACCGTCGGCACCGCGACCGACGCCAACGCCATGCTCCGCATCCTCTTCAGCCGGCTCGGGAAGCCGCACGTCGGGCCCGCCATCGCCTACTCGTTCAACGTCCCTACGCGCAGAGCGAGTGGGGCGATGACCTCAGACACGGGCCAGCGGGTCGTGGTGCGCAACGCCGTCTACCACGGCGGCATGTGCCCGCGCTGTGAAGGGATGGGCTCGGTCAGCGACTTCGACCTGTCCCAGCTGTACGACGACAGCAAGTCGCTCAACGAGGGTGCGCTCACCGTCCCCGGCTACAGCATGGACGGCTGGTACGGCCGCATCTTCAGAGGATGCGGCTTGTTCGACCCGGACAAGCCGATCCGCGAGTTCACCAAGAAGGAGCTCCACGACCTCCTCTATAAAGAGGCCACCAAGATCAGGGTGGAGGGCATCAACCTGACCTACACCGGTCTGATCCCGCAGATCCAGAAGTCGTTCCTGTCCAAGGACGTCGACGCCATGCAGCCGCACATCCGGGCGTTCGTGGAGCGGGTGGTGACGTTCGCCACCTGCCCCGACTGCGGCGGCACGCGGCTCAACGAGGCGGCGCGATCGTCGAAGATCAAGGGGACCAACATCGCCGACGCATGCGCGATGCAGATCACTGACCTGGCCGAGTGGGTCGGTGGCCTCAACGAGCCGTCGGTGGCGCCGCTGCTCGCCAAGCTGCAGCACACCCTCGACTCGTTCGTGGAGATCGGGCTGGGCTACCTCTCGCTCGAGCGGCCCTCGGGCACGCTGTCGGGCGGCGAGGCACAGCGCACCAAGATGATCCGCCACCTAGGCTCCTCGCTCACCGACGTCACCTACGTCTTCGACGAGCCCACCATCGGCCTGCACCCCCACGA
>JBOGID010000202.1:0-1603 GCA_050742295.1 Acidimicrobiales bacterium
CGTCCAGGTCGCGCTCAGCCGGCTCCTCGAATCTGATGACCCCGTTATCCAGGACGGCGCGAGCCGTGCCTCCCAGGCGGTGATGAGCATCTGGTCCATGGAGGACGAGACCCGCTCGTCGGTCTACGCCAGCGCGCAGACCGTGGTCTGGCCGTGGGCCGACCCTGGGGTCGCCGCCGCATCGAAGGGAAAGAGCCTGAACCTCGACTGGCTCCTCGGCGGTGCGAACACCGTCTACCTCTGCGCTCCCATAGACGACCAGGAGCGCCTCTGGCCAGCCTTCGGCGGTCTGCTCAACGACCTCGTGAAGCAGGTCTTCTTGCGGGTCGCCGCCACCGGGAAGCCACTCGACCCGCCGTTGCTCATCGTCATCGACGAGGCGGGCAACACCCCCCTGCGATCCCTGCCCCAGTACGCCTCCACGCTGGCCGGGCTTGGCGTCCTCCTAGTCACGATCTGGCAGTCGATCGCCCAGATCGAGGCGTCGTACCTCCGCCAGGCCGACACCATCCTGACGAACCACCTCTCCAAGGTGTTCTACGCGGGGCTGTCCGACCCGGCGGCCTTCCGCTACATCAGCCAGGTCCTCGGGGACGTGGAGGTGGAGACGCGCAGCCGCTCCGAGGCAGCCGACTGGCGTACCTCGCAGCAGCTGTCGACGACCCGTGAGCCGCTCGTCCCCCCGCACATGGCGCGCCAGATGCTGCCGGGCGACGCGTTGCTCATCCACGGCACGCTGCCGCCGGCCCACGTCCGCACCCAGCCTTGGTGGGAGGACCGGCGACTTGCGGCACGCGGCGAGCTCGACCCGGGCCGCCATCTCACGGTGGCCGTCGATCCCGAGCGGACGGCGGCATGAGCGAGCCCTTCCTCCGTCCCGCCCCCGCAGAGGGTGTCCCGTCCCCTCCCTGCCCACCCGGCCACGACGCCGAATTGGCCGGGATCTGGCACGGCAAGCCGATGGAGGTCGTGTACGACCCTCGCCGCCACGACGTGGCCTTCGTCCGGGGCGCGATGTCGGAGAACGTGCGCCAAGGGCTCGTCAGCACCGGTTGGCGTCGCCAGCTCACCGACGGGCCGAACGAGATGTGGACACGCGACCGCTCGGCCCTGACTCGTAGCCGGCTCGAGCGGGTGCCAGCGGCGCCCAAGCTGTCGCGCTCCGCCTGAGCGGTGGGTGCGGGACAGACGGCTCTCCTCCGGCGCGTCCGGATCACGGTCCCCGACGCCTCCACAGCCTGCTGCGAGTTGCACCTCGACGGCTGGCCTCTGCTCCGAGTCGACGGGGTCGCCGGGACGGTGGAGGTGAACGACCTGCGGGGGTCGACGATGTTCGGGCGCTGCGTCGCGCTGCCGGCTACGGGCGGTCACCTGATTGTTCGGACGGGCGCCGTGGGCAGCGAACTGTTCGTCCTCCTGGACGACGTCGCCGCGGTCTTCGCCGCGCCCGAGGAGGACGGCGTGCACGCCGAGGTCAGCGTCGTCGAGTCCGCGACGGGCCGGCTCCTGCTCGCCTGCTCAGTGCGGTACCGCCAGCTGCCGGCAGGGCTTGGCGCACGGGTTCCCGCCGTTTCACCGCCCCAGGGGTAGCGTTGTGCCACGG
>JBOGID010000203.1:0-10781 GCA_050742295.1 Acidimicrobiales bacterium
TGCCCAGGCGCAGGGCCGTGGCGTACTTGACCAGCTGGTCGTACTGCTGGGCGATTAGGTCCCAGTTGATCGCCCGGGTCATCACCGGAGCGAGCGTCGGGTAGGGCGCCTTGTCGTCGACGCAGTACAGGCGCTGGGAGCCGACGTTCTTGAAGCGGCGCAGCAGCCGGAAGCCGAGCAGGTGGGCGAAGGCGAAACCCACGACTGACGCCCCGTGGCTGTCGACGTAGTTCCGGTCGATCTCGGCATCGGTGCAGTGGCGCAGGACCCCTTCGATCATGGCCGCCACCTCGGAGGCCGAGCAGTGCTTGAGCTGGCTGTAGATGCACACCGAGTTGCGCTCGACGTGCCAATAGATCATCACCCCGGGCCCGCGTAGCGGATGTGGTATTCGGTCATCAGGTTCGACGACCACGAGCCGAAGCGCCTGGAGTCGGACGCACATGCTGTGCCCTCGCCCCACCACGCCGGGTCCCGGGCGGCGAAGGTGGCGTTGACGACCCTCGCGATGGCCCGGCGGAGGTTCTCCCTGGTCACGTACATTGGGGTTGCCCCGGTTTGGCGGACAGCTTGCTTGTGGTGATCATGCCGCGTGGGACACGGCTATGTGGTGGATGGTCGCCTCGTAGTCGGCGGGACTCCGGTAATCGAGACTGCTGTGGAGCCGGCGCGTGTTGTACCAGCCCTCGATGTACTCGAAGACCGCCCGGCGGAGCCCTTCGCGCGTGGGCCAGGCCCGGGTGTCGATCAGCTCCCGCTTGATCGTGGCGAAGAAGCTCTCCGCCACCGCGTTGTCCCAGCACTCGCCCTTGCGGCCGACCGAGAGCGAGACACCGTGCGAGCGGGCCAGCTCGGCGTAGTCGGCGCTGGTGTACTGGCAGCCCCGGTCGGAGTGGAAGATCACCCCCGGCGCCGGGCGCCGGCTCACGAACGCCGCCTCCAGGGCGTCGGCGACCAGCTCGGTGCGCATGTGGTCCGCCAGGGCCCAGCCCACCACCTTGCGCGACGCCAGGTCGATGACGGTGGCCAGGTACGCCCACCCCTCCCAGGTGGCGATGTAGGTGATGTCGCCCACGTAGCGGCGGTCGACCTCGGTGCAGGGGCCGAAGTGGCGCTGGATGAGGTCCTTCGCCCTCTCGGCGGCGGGATCGGGGACCGTGGTCTTGCGCCAGCGCTTCTTGCAGCGCCCCTCCAGGCCGGCCAGGCGCATCAGGCGGGTGACCCGCCGCCGCCCGCAGGCGACGCCTCGGCGCAGCAGCTCCCGGTGCACGCGCGGCGACCCGTACGTGCCCTTCGACTCACGGTGGACCTCGGCGATCCTGGCGGTCAGCTCGGCGTCGGAGACTGCACGGGCCGACGGCTCGTCCTTGCGGCGCTGGTAGTGGGCGGCACGGGAGACCTCGAACAGCTCACAGCACCGCTTGAGGCTGTGACCTGCGGCTTCCTCCGCCTCGATGAAGGTGTCCATCTTCACCGGGCCTCCTTCACGAAGAAAGCTGTTGCCCGCTTGAGTATCTCGACGTCCTCCCGCAGCCGCCGGTTCTCCCGGCGCAGCTCGGCGAACTCCTTGCGCTCCTCGGTGCTGAGGCCGTCACGCTCGCCGGCGTCGACCTCGGCTTGGCGGACCCACTCCCGCACCGCCGTCTCGGTCAGGTCGAAGTCCCGGGCCACCTGGCCCACCGTGCGGTCGCCGCGTCGGCAGCGCTCCACGATGTCAGCTTTGAACTCCGGGGTGAACGACCGACGGGGACGCGGCTTCTTCCGTTCCACGGTCTCCATGATGGGCATCCTTTCCGGGGCAGCGCCCCTGATGGTGGATGTCCGTCGAACCGGTGGAACCCCACACTTCTGGCTACGCAATGGGCGCGTTGCCTGGGTCGAGTAGTGCCCCGAGCGGCGCACGACACGAGACAGGCCGACAGCCGCCGGTCGGGCTTCATATCTGTGGCGCGTCGTTGGGTGACGCCGCCCTAGCCTCCGTTGACGCCCGCGCACACGTGCGTGATGCAGGTGACCTCAGGCGGCGTCGGCGGCGAGCCGAACGGAGTCAGCGGGCAGGGACACGGTCGTCTGCTCGTCGACGACGTAGCTGCTCAGCTCCGGCGACAGCATGACCACCACCCGGCGGTCGTTCTTCGGGCCGTAGACCTCAGCGACTGTTCCCCGAACTTCATCGATGCCCCACGGGATCACGACAGTGGCGCCAAGTTCGAAATTCTGTGCCACGTCGATCCTCCTTACCAGGGGTGGGTGATTCCGAGAACGGCCGCCAGCTTGGTGGCGACGACCTGGTCCATCGTACCGGCCAGGCGGTCGATTGTCCGACGAAACTGCTGATACGAGCGCTTGGTCGCCTTGATCTGCCCGAGGGCCTCGATGGCTGCGATCCTGGCCTCGTCACCGTGACCGATGGCATTACGGAAGTCGATCAGATTCTCCAGGGCGTCGAGGTCGGAAGCCGCAGACCCGGCGGCCGCCTTCAGACCATCGATGAGTCTGAACCCGAGACGACCGAAGTCGCTCCCCAGCGCGTCTCGGCGCGGGTTCTGGTTGTCGAGCTTCCGGCCCTGGGTAAGTAGCGCACGCAGGAGCGCTTGCTGACCGGGCACCGCAGCCGCGATGTGCACATCGACGGCCTGGTCGTGCAGGCGTCGGCAATACCCCTGGAATTGCGCCACGAGGACGACGAAGAGGCTTCGGTTCAGCTGCGTCGTTCCCCAGCGCCGGCCTCTCGCGGAGCCAGTTGCCTGAGCGTGGACAGCCTCCAGCTCGGCGAGGCGGGCGAGGCTTACCGTGTGCCAGTCGATGAGGGCGTGGGACGGCACGGCGAGAGTCTCGCGTGCCAGCGCGCGCTCTGTCCCCGGACCGCTGCTTCCGACCGTCCTCCGCTCACTCGTGCTCACCATCCGCTCACTTGGCGCCCGCCGTGAGGTAGGTTTGTAGCGGCTGACCAGCGACTTCGCGAGGTTTAGGCAAGGGCCTGCGAAGCCCTGTACAGCGGTTCGATTCCGCTCGCCGCCTCAAGTAACTGTGCTGGTCAGAGGGGCATGTGAAGGCCTCATAAGCGACTGGGCTCGCCAGGACACCAGTCGCGAGGTTGGAGCGGGAGGCTGTGACGGGCCTGTGCGGGCCATCGTCCGCCGGAGCGCAGGGACACTTCTGAAGTAATTCAGATATGATCGGAGGCGTGCGAGTCACTGAGCATGCCTTTTCGGACCTTCTTCGGCACCCCAAGGAGGTCACCGATGACGTTGAGGACGGCGATGTGCTCCTTCGCCGGCGGGACGAGCCGGACCTGCGCCTGAGCCGAGCGGATCGTGAGTCGCACCGGGCAGAAGCGTTCGCCGCGCTCGGGCGCGCGATCCGAAACCTTGCCGTGCATAGCCCCGCAGCCCTCGGCACTGCGCTGCTCGATGCCTTTTCGTGGCTGCACTTCCTACCCAAGGGTGACCGGGCGCTGTTTCTCGACGAGTTCTCGCGAGTCGTGACAGCGGCGGGCGCGGTCGACAACTACGAGCCACTGACCCAGCTCGTCCACGAGTGGCAGGCCACCGCTGAGATCCACGCCGATCCCAGGCTGGCTCGTCGGCTCCGACGGCCGGTGGAAGCGAGCGGCGAACCCGTTTCCCTGCCCGCGCGCTGAGGTGCCGAAGCGTCGCGAGCGTGTCGCGCCGCCGCCTTCTCCGGGCGGGTGGGACTTTCGCTATGGGACGCGTGAGGCGGCGAAGGGCTGGGAGACGATCTGCGCGGTCGCCCCCGCGAATGCTCGCGTGGCGTGGGAGAAGATCACCGCCGATCCGCGGGAGCGCACGAGGCGGCAACACCCACTCAAGGGCAGCCTCGGTACGCGGACGGTCAACGGCGAGGCCATGGAGCAGTGGCAGTACGAGGTCACGGCCGGTGGCCGGCTCTGGTTCTGCATCGACGACAACACGCGAACCGTGTGGCTCACCGATGCTTCGCCCGGACACCCGAAGGCGACCGATTAGCACTCGATCGTGGTGCCTGCTGCTAGGCGAGCCGTCGGCAGCCTCCGCGTCCCACACTCAATCCCTATGTTCGGGCGGATCCGCCCGAAGCCAAGGGGGGCCGCCGGGACAAGGTGCTCGGATCGCGCCGCGAGCGAGCGGCCCGCCCGCGCCGCCTTCACCACTTGCGGTAGCTGAGGAACTTCCCGTCCATGGTGAGTTTCACCCGGTCGCCCTTGGGGTCGGGCTTGCGCTCGATGTCCATCTCGAAGTCGATGGCACTCATGATCCCGTCGCCGAACTTCTCGTGGATGATCTCTTTGATGGCCGGGCCGAACACCTGGATGATCTCGAAGAACCGGTAGAGGAGGGGGTCGACCGGCACGTCGCCGTTGAATGCGCCCCGCGACGGAATCCGCGTGAGCGCTTCGGCGACCTCGGGGTCGAGCCCCAGAACGTCGGCGACCGTCTGGGCTTCCTCGGGCGACATGGTCGCCTGGCCCAGGATGGCGCTGGCCACCCACACCTCATGGCGGCCGATATGACCGGCCAGCTCGTCGAAGCTCATGCCCTTCGTCTGCTTGGCGTCGAGGACCAGGTCGGTCGCTTCGGCTCGGGACAGCATGGTGGCTCCCTCCTCAGGAAGTCGTCAGGAGCTCAACGTCCTCGACCTCGCGGGTGAGGACGGACAGCAGCGACGCACGCAGCTCGTAGTAGTCGGGGTCGCGGAACAGCCGCTCCTTCGTGCGGGGCCGGTCGAAGGGGACGACCACCTCTTGGCGGAGACGGGCGGCGGGCCCGTGGCTCATCACGAGGATCCGGTCCGACAGCAGGACGGCTTCGTCGACGTCGTGGGTCACCATGACGACGGTCTTGCGTTCGCTCTCCCACGCGTGGAGGAGGTGGTCCTGGAGCGACACGCGGGTGAGCGCATCGAGGGAGCCGAAGGGTTCATCGAGCAACAGCACCTTGGGCTGGATGGCGAAGGCGCGTGCGATCCCGACCCGCTGCTGCATGCCACCGGAGAGCTGGCTCGGCTTCTTGTCCTTGGCCTCCTCGAGATGGACCACCTTCAGATAGTGGAGGGCCAACTCGTGACGTTCCTCGTCGGGTCGGTCCCGGAGCGCGCAGTCGAGGGCGAAGCGCACGTTCTGGTACGCCGTCATCCACGGGAGCAGGACGTGCTGCTGGAACACCATGCCGCGGTCACGACCGGGCCCGGTGACCGGCTTGCCGTCGACCGATATTGATCCCTCGTCAGGAGCGATGAGCCCCGCGATCAGGTTGAGCAGCGTCGACTTGCCGCACCCCGATGGCCCGATGAGGGTAAGGAACTCGCCGTCGGCCACTTCGAGGTCGATGTCGGCGAGGACGCGAGTGGTCTTCTTCTTGTGGACGAAGTCCTTCGAGACACCTTGGACGACGACCTGTGCCCCCCGGTCAGCCATAGCTGAACAGCCTTTCGAGCCGGCGCAAAGCCCGGTCGAGAAGGAGACCAACCCCGCCGATGGCGAGGATCGCCACCACGATGCTGGCGACGTTGAGGTTGTTCCACTCGTTCCAGACGAAGTAGCCGATGCCGCGCCCTCCAATCAGCATCTCGGCGGCCACGATCACCAACCACGCGATGCCGAGCGAGAGCCGCAACCCCGTCACCACGCTGGGCATGGCGCCCGGAAGCAGGATCTTGCGCACGACCGTCGAGCGCTTGGCCTCGAGCGTCCGGGCCAGGGCCAGGTACTGGGGCGGGACTGAACGCACGCCCATGATCGTGTTCAGCAGCACGGGCCACAGCGCCGACATGAAGATCACGAAGATGGACGTGAGCTCCGAGTCCTTCAGCAGCGCCAAGCCGATGGGAAGCCAGGCCAGCGGCGACACGGGCTTCAGCACCTGGACGAAGGGGTCGACGGCCTTCGCCAGCGTGGGCGAGGAGCCGATGGCGAACCCCAGCGGCACGGCAATCGCCGCGGCCAACGTGAAGCCGATCATGACCCGCCGCAGGCTCGCCAGAAGCTGCCATCCGATGCCGACGTCGTTGATGCCGTGCCGGAAGAAGGGGTCCGAGAACACGTCGATCAGGCGGGCGAACACCTTGCCGGGCGAAGGTGTCAGGACGCCTACCAACCCGTTGCGCACGACCAGCTCCCAGACGACCAGCCACGCGACGAGGATGGCGACAAAGAGCGCGAGCGATCGGACCTGGGGGCGGCGCCGGCGCGGGGCCCCTTTGGCGGGCGGGGGCGGCGGGGCGGGTGACGGCGGCGCGCTGACGGTGACCGTGCTCACGTGAGCAGCTTCTGGGTCCAGGGGAGCGGGTTGAGCGGGTCGAACGGCATCCCGAGGATGCGCTCCGACTTGAAGACGTCCTTCGGGGGCGCGCTGCCCAGCGCCACGAGCGCGGCTCGGGAGGCGTCGGTGTCGAAGACGGCCCGGGCGCTGGCGGCGAAGTCCTCCGGCCTCGCGAACTTCTCCTTGGGCGCCAGGCCCCACCGCACCATCTGGGCGAGCATCCAGACGCCGAAGCTCTGCCAGGGGTAGGGGTCGAAGTCGATCCGGTTGGGCACCGACTGGTTGCCGCCCTTGCCATCGGCGAAGTTCCCGGTCAACACGGCCTCGACCACTGCGAGCGGCTGGTTGAGGTACTCGGCGGGGGCGATCGCGGCGGCGATCTGGGGCCGATGGGACGGATCGTGGGCCCAGACAGCGGCGTCGGTGATCCCCCGCAGCAGCGCCTTGTAGGTGTTCGGGTTGGTGTCGATGAAGGACTGCTGGACCGCGAAACCGCAGCAAGGGTGGCCGTCCCACATGTCCTTGGTGAGCATGTGGATGAACCCGGCGTCCTGGAACACCGCCCTCTGGTTGAAGGGGTCCGGGCCGAGATAGCCGTCGATGTTGCCGGAGATCAGGTTGGCGACCATGTCGGCTGGGCGCATCACCCGGATGTCGGCGTCTCTGTCCGGGTCGAGCCTGGCGCTGGCCAGGTAGTTGCGGAGCAGGAAGTTGTGCATGGAGTAGGGGAACGGAACGGCCAGGACCATCCCTTTGAGGTCAGCAGGGCCTTTGACCGTTCCTTGGTGCTTTTTCGCCAGCGTGATCGCCTGGCCGTTGATGTTCCCGATCACCGACAGGCGGGTGGTAACCGCCGCCGACCCGAAGCCGTTGGTGATGGCGAGGGGCATCGGCGACAGGAGGTGGCTCGCGTCGATCTCCCCGGCGATGAACGCGTCGCGGATCTCGGCCCATCCCGCGAACTTCATGAGGCTCACGTCGAGGCCGTGCTTGGTGTAGAAGCCTTGCGGCCCCGCCATGATGATCGGCGTCGCGCAGGTGATCGGGATAAAGCCGATCTTGAGCTTCGGCCTTTCGATCCCCACGACGGGTTCGAGGCCGGTGACGCCGAGGGTCGTCGCCGGCCCCTCCACCTTGGACGTGCCGTTGTCGCCGCAGCCACCGAGCCAGAGCCCGGCCGCGCCCAGACCAGCCGCCTTCAGGAACTCGCGCCGGCCCCAGGACTCGCCCATGTTCCCCCGTCTCGCTCGTGACCGAGGGGACGCTATCGACGGCTCGTCACCCCGCCGTTTCGATCACACGTCCCGACCGTGAACGGGAGCTGTCGGCAACCTTGCGCCGATTCGAGCCTGTCCAGCTCGGTCAGCCGGGGCCCGGCAGGGTCGATGCCGGCGCGATCTCGATGTCCTCGCCGTAGAGCCCGTAGGTCCTCCTGGTACTCCATCACCCGAGCGACCTCGCCGATCCATGCCTCGCTGTACCCGGCGCGTCGCAGCAGGTGAAACCCGAGCTCCATGCCCGCGCTGATACCCGCCGCGGTGATGACCCGCCCGGCATCGACGACGCGCGCTCGGCTGATGCGGCAGGCCGGAGCGATGATGGCGAGCCGGTCGATGGGCGCCATTCCCGGTGGGTTTGCCTCGACGCGGTCGGGCTCCTTGCGGCTGGTTGCCGGGATCCCGTCGAGCAGGCCCATGTCGCCGTACACCCAGGAGCCGGTGCACACGCTGGTCAACAACGTCGCCTCGGAAGCTGGTGTCTTTCGCTGTCGACCCTTCGGGTCGAGGCGGCCGACCTGCCTCTGAACTGCACCTTTGCGATGCAGCGCCGCCGCCACCGGGGCGGTCGGCCGCCGAGGAGGGCTTAGCTTAGACACCAGCCTCCTCGGGAAGGCTTCGCACGATGTCGTGGAGGCGCCGGTTGTGGATCTCCTGGCGGGTCCCGAACCCGCCCGGGACGAGGAACGCGTCAATCGCCGGGCGGTCGGCGAAGCAGTAGTTGGGCAGGACGGTGAAGCCGGCTTGGGCCTGTACGGGCCGCATGGCGTCGGCCACGAGGAACGCCTCGAGTTCGGGATCGAACCGCCGCGCCACCGAGAACACCCCGTGCGGAGCGGCGAAGTCGACGATCTCGACATCCTTGAACACGTAGATGCCGAGCCTGAACCCGCTGGGAACCATACCCATCGTCCCTCCCTGACGGCTGGTAGGCGAGGAGGCTACCGGGATCAGCTGCCTGCCGAACCGCTCTGGAGGGTAGGCCGAACGCGCGCAGTCTTCGGGCTGCCGTTCATGATCCGGCCGGTAAAGCAGGAACGAGAAGCAGGCCTCGCCGCCGGCTCCTGTCGGCAACTGGTCCAAGCGCGACACCGGTAGGTGCCCGTGCTCGACATCTTCGCGGGCGCCGGAGGGCTGTCGGTCGGCCTCGAGCAGGCCGGGTTCGACAATCGTCGCCGGCGCGGAGTGGGACCGAGACGCGTGCGAGACCTTCGCCACGGCGCACCCTGCCGCCGCGGTCATCGAGGGCGACGTGAACGCCGTCGACTTCCGGCGCTGGCGCGGCGATGTCGAGGTCGTGGTAGGCGGTCCCCCGTGCAAGCCGCGGAGCACCAGAGGAAAGCGGTCGGCGCCGACGACCCCCGAGACGGCTGGCCGGCGTTCCTGCGTGCGCTGCGTGAGGTCTGTCCCCGAGCGTTCGTAGCGGAGAACGTCGCCGGCCTTCGCCGCTGGCGCTCGGAAGGCGCACTTCGAGGCGCTGGTCGCCGAGCTGCGTGCGCTCCCGGTTCCGTGTCACCGCGAAGGTGGTCAACGCTGCCGACTACGGCGTGCCGCAGAAGCGCCAACGAATGCTGATCGTCGGCGTCTGAGGCGAGGACTTCGCGTTCCCGGCTCCGGAGTTCGGCCCCGGGAGAGACCACCCGTGGAGTGTCGCTGGCGACGTCATCGGGCCGACCCGATAGGCGTGCGCAACCAGTTCCATCGTGACGTACGCCCGCTGCCCCGATCTCCGGCCGAACCAGTACGACGGCCACGTCCACAACGGAGCGACGGGAGCCGTAGCACGGGGTCAAGGCCTCTCGGTTCGATGCCACGGCCTTTGCCGAGTTGCCCGGAGCCGGCCCTCGACTAGCCGGTTCAGCCGTGCGGGGGGTTGTGCCGTCCGCAACGCCTGTTCCGCCCGATCGAGGTCGGCCTGCCAGGCCTTCACCCCCGCCGCGTACGGTGCAGCGATTCGGGCAGCTGCCCCCGCCGGTCATCGGCGGCGCCGAGGAGTGCCCCGGCGAGTGCGTCTCCGTCGAACCAGACTGAACGCGGGCCGGCCCGTCATCGCAGCCGCAGCCCGTCCACAACGGCGAGATAGGCGCCCAGGGAGGCCAGGAATACGACGTACCAGGTCAGGTTGCGCCCGGGCACGAAGTGGGCGGAGATGTGGCCCAGGAAGACGTCCATCCAGCGCCAGTGGGCCGTCCCCGCGGCGAAGGCAAAGTCGGGGACTATGGCGAAGAGGTGCCCGGCCAGGGCCCACACCAACGGGAAGGGCACCGGCCGTCGGGTGCGGGCGGCGACCAGGGCCATCACCAGCAGGGCCACCGAGGTGCCCAGGAAGAAGTGGGTGAACCAGTGGAAGCGGGCGTCGTGGCCCCGGTAGGAGGCGTACAGGGCGACCTCGGCCACCACTGCAGCTGCGCACCAGCCGCAGATCCGCAGCAGCGGCGTCCCCGCCGGTGGACCGGCCGGGGGCAGGGCGCCGGACCTGTTCACGTCGCGGCCACGATGGTGTCGACCTCGGCCAGGTTGTGGGCGACGGTGGGGTCGAGGGTGCGGTAGCGAATCCGGCCCCCGGCATCCACGACGGCGTAGCCGACCGCGGGCCCGCCGTCAGGCGGCGAGGGCAGCCCGTAGCGCCGCTGGAGGGCCCGGGTGGGGTCGACCACGACCACCGGGTCGGCACAGCGCCCCCCGGGGCCCGAGACCACGATTGCCGCGGCGGCGTCCCGTGCCAGGCGATGGCGGGCCAGTGCGGTGCACAGCCGCCCCAGCCGCTCGGGGCGCTCGAAGAAGATCACCGCCGGCCGGCCCAGGCTCGGCACCTGCTCGGTGACCTGGGGGGCGGGCGCCGGCAGGGCGCCGAGGTCGAGGAGCCCTGGTCGCTGACGGGCCGGGTCCGGGTCGTCGAGGGGGCTGCGGGCCCGCTCCGCCAGGAGCAGCAGTCCTCCGAGGCCCAGGGCGGCGACGAGCCACGCCGCCACCAGGCGCTCCCTGGTGGGCCAGGAGTCAGGAGGGGTCAGGGCTGGGCCCACGTCCGACCGGCGTCGCGGCTCGTCCACACCCGAGCGGAGGTGCCGGCCAGGCCGGCGGCGTAGAGGACCGTGGGCTCGACCGGGCTGGCCTCCACGAGCAGGGCCCCCTCGGGCACGACCAGCAGCTCCCACGTCCGGCCGCCGTCGGGGCTGCGAGCGGCGCCTGCCGGGCCAGAGGCGATCAGCGTCGGCGCCGGGCCCGGCCCCCGGCTGACCCAGGT
>JBOGID010000204.1:0-3735 GCA_050742295.1 Acidimicrobiales bacterium
GTGCCCGACCGCGCCGTCGACGTGCGCGCCGTCGTGACGAGTGCGCCGTCGCTCGACCCGTTCGCCGGGCTCGTCACCGCCGAAAGTGAGGTGGTGTGGCGCGCCCGTCTGGAGGAGGACGGGTGGCGGCTGGCGGCCGAGCCGGAGTCGACGCACCTGCGGCTCCCGCCCGACGGCGGCGCCGCAGCTACGGCTCGCGAATGGATCGACGCGACGGCGACCTGCGACGCCGCCCGGGCCCGAGATCTCCAGGCCGTCGACGTGCTCTACGGGCCCGCCGACATCGTCGCCGCGCCCTGCCGCCGCCCAGCATCGTGGGCCGTCGGAGCACCCGCCCCGCTTTCCGAGAGCCCTGACACCTTTGCGCTGCAGGCCGCGTTCGGGTCCGACGTGGCCTCGTGGGGGCGGATCGTGCCGGTCCGGGCACCCGGTGCCCCGAGCTTCTTCGTGGCCCTCGCGCCGGTCGGCGACCACTGGCGGGTCATGGGCGTCACCGCCGCCAACCCCTGACCGCACCACCACATCGAGCAGCACCACCACATCCACATCGAGCCGCACCACCACATCGAGCAGCACCCCGACGTACGACAGATAGGAGAACGGTTGAGATCACGCAGGTTGCTCAAGGTCAGCGCCCTCCTGGGCGCCGGTGCCCTTCTGGCGACGGTCGGCCCCTCTGTGGGCTCGAGCCACCGGGAGGCGCCTCTCATCAGCGAGGACCCGGTCGCCGACAACACCGACACCTACGCCTTCGTCAGCCCCGACAACCCTGACACCGTGACCCTCGTCGCCAACTGGATCCCCCTCGAGGAGCCGGCAGGCGGGCCGAACTTCCACAAGTTCGGCGACGACGTGCTGTACGAGATCCACGTCGACAACGACGGCGACGCCGTGCCCGACATCACCTACGAGTGGCGGTTCACCACCCAGGTGCAGAACAGCAACACGTTCCTCTACAACACCGGGCCCATCACGTCGCTGACCGACCCGGACTTCAACGTCCGCCAGACCTACAGCCTGGCGGTGGTGAAGAACGGCGCCCGCTCGGTGCTGGGAAGCGGGATCCCGACGCCGCCGGTCAACATCGGGCCCCGCTCGACGCCCAACTACGATGCATTGGCGGCGGCTGCAGTGCGTTCCGTCGGCAGCGTCAAGACCTTCGCCGGCCAGCGCGACGACCCGTTCTTCGTCGACCTCGGCTCGGTGTTCGACCTGGCGGGCCTGCGGCCCCTCAACGGCGCCCACGCGATCCCCTTGCCGGTCGCCAACGGCGTCGACGGGGTGGGCGGCTACAACACCCACACCATCGCCATCCAGGTCCCCAAGTCCGAGCTCACCCTGCCCGGCCAGCCGATCATCGGCGTCTATGCGCAGACCAAGCGCCTCCAGGTCCGTGTGCTCCAGCCGGGCCTGCCGGGGGCGCCTCCCCGCCAGCAGGGCAACTGGATCAACGTGTCCCGCCTCGGGATGCCTCTGGTGAACGAAGTGGTGATCCCGCTCGGGCAGAAGAACAAGTTCAACAACTCGGACCCGGTGAACGACGGCCAGTTCGCGCCGTTCGTGCTCGACCCCGAGCCCGCCCGGCTCATCCCCGTGCTGTACCCGGGGGTCAACGTGCCACCGGCCCCGCGGAACGACATCGCCACGATCTTCCTGACCGGGATCCCCGGGCTGAACCAGCCGCCCAACGTGAAGCCCTCGGAGATGATCAGGCTGAACACCTCGATCGCCCCGTCGGCGGCGGCGGGTGCGGGGAACCGTCTGGGGATCCTTGCCGGCGACAACGCCGGGTTCCCCAACGGCCGGCGCCTCGAGGACGACGTGACCGACATTGAGCTGCGGGCCCTGGCCGGCGCGACGCCATTCACGCCCGCCTTCAACGTGGCCCCGAACAACATCCTGGGCGACGGGGTCGACCGCAACGACAGGCCGTTCCTGTCGAGCTTCCCCTACGTCCCGGCGCCCCACCAGGGCTACGACCACGCCCATCACCGGGTTGGGCCGTAGGAGGCTGGTGTCTGAGCCCTCGGTCGGCGGCCGACCGCCCCGCGGGCGGCGACCCCGCATCGCAAAGGTGTTGGTCAGAGGCAGGTCGGCCGCCTCGGCCCGCAGGGCCGAAAGCGAAAGACACCAGCCTTGTTGCCCCAACTCCCTCACCGCCAGCAAGGGAGGGCGCCGCGCCGCCATCGCCGCCCTCCCCCTGGCCGCCGGTCGCCGTTCGATGGCGGCCGTGCTGGCCGTCGCCGCCCTCATGGGTGTGCTCCTCGGCCGGTTCGTCACGGCCGGGAGCGACGGCCCGTCCATCGCGACGGCGCCCGCGGCCGCGGGCCGGTCGTCGGTAGCGAGGGTCGCCTCGCTCCAGGCCCGGTTGGCCGTCCACCCCGACGACCCGGTCGCCCTCACCGACCTGGCGGTCGCCTACCTGGGCCGGGCCCGGGACACCGCCGATCCGAGCTACTACCCGAAGGCGGCACAGGCGGTCGAACGGAGCCTGGCCCTCGACCCCTCGTCGCCCACGACCATGACTGCCGCCGGCCTGCTCGCCCTGGGCCGGCACGACTTCGCCGCCGCCCTCGACTGGGGCCTCGACGCCCACGCCGCCTCGCCCGACTCGGCGGACCCCCTGGGCGTCATGGTCGACGCCTACGTCGGGGTCGGCCGCTATCCCGAGGCGGTCGACGCCGCCCAGCGGATGGTGGACCGCCGTCCTTCGCTCGCCGGGCTGGCCCGGGTGTCCTACCTGCGCGAGCTCCACGGCGACCGGCCCGGCGCCATAGCGGCGATGCGTCAGGCGATCACCGCCGGCGCCGGCGACGCGGCCGACGTTGCCACGGTCGAGGTCCTGCTCGGTGACCTGCTGCTCGGGTCCGGTGACCTGGTCGCCGCCCGCCGGGCGTACGAGCGCAGCCTCGAACGGGTGCCGACCCTCGGTTCTGGCGAGGTGGGCCTCGCCCGAACTGCCGCCGCCGAGGGCGACCTGGCCGGCGCCGTCGCCCGGCTCGAACCTGTTGCCCGGCGACTGCCCCTGGCGTCCTCGATCGCCCTGCTCGGCGACCTCTATGCCGGGATGGGGCGAGCGGACGAGGCCGAAGCCCAGTACGACCTCGTGCGCGTCATCGAGAAGCTCAACCGGACCGAAGGGGTGGCCGTCGACCTGGAGCTCGCCCGCTTCGAGGCGGACCGCGGGACGGCGGGCGCAGTCGCCCTGGCCCGGGCGGCGCTGGCGGCGCGCCCCAATGTCTACGCCGAGGACGCCCTGGGCTGGGCCCTGCGCCAGACCGGCCAGGCCGCCGAGGCCCTCCCTCACATGCAGGCCGCCGTTCGGCTGGGGACCGCCGATGCCCAGCTCTGGTATCACCTGGCTGCGGTCGAGGCCGACCTGGGCCTCGTCGAGGATGCCCGGCTCCACCTGCGCAAGGCGTTCGGGCTGAGCCCCACCCTCACCGTCGGGGACCTGCCGGCAGCCAAGGCGCTGGCGGATGCCCTCGGCGTGCTCCGGTGAGAACGGGACACTGGTCGGCGGCGCTGGCCGTCGCCGGCATCGCCCTCGTCTCGATGCCGGGTTCGGCGTCGGCGCACCCCCTCGGGAACTTCACCGTCAACGTCTTCAGCGGGCTACGGGTCGGGCCCGACCGGGTCGACGTCGAGCTGGTCGTGGACATGGCCGAGATCCCAGCCTTCCAGGCGCGGCGGGACGCCGACGCGGCCGGGCCCGACTACGCGCCCCGGTCGTGC
>JBOGID010000205.1:0-7096 GCA_050742295.1 Acidimicrobiales bacterium
CTGGCCGGCAACACCGCTACCTACCGGGACGTGGCACCTGGCCAGGACCTGGTGGTCAAGGCGACCACTACCGGCTTCGAGACCTTCGTCGTGCTCCGCAGCGCCCCGAAGGCGGCCCCGGTGATCCGCATCCCCGTGGCGCTCCAGAACCTCAGCCTGACCCAGGAGGCCGGCGGTGCCCTCCGCCTCGCCGGCGGGCCCGTAAGGGTGAGCCAGGGCACCGGTTTCGTGCCCGTCGACCCGACGCTGGTCTCCGCCGGCGGCGCAATCGCCCCCAGGGCGGCCAAGGGCTCGGTCAAGTTCTCGGCCGGCGGCGCCGCCGGTGGCGAGCTGGCGTCGCTCGCCTCGGACACCAGCCGCCTGGCCCTGAAGTGGCCCGGCGCCCTCCCGGCGCCGACGCTGGCCGGCAACACCGCTACCTACCGGGACGTGGCACCTGGCCAGGACCTGGTGGTCAAGGCGACCACTACCGGCTTCGAGACCTTCGTCGTGCTCCGCAGCGCCCCGAAGGCGGCGCCGGTCATCCGCATCCCCGTGGCCCTCCAGAACCTCAGCCTGACCCAGGAGGCCGGCGGTGCCCTCCGCCTGGCCGGCGGGACGGGCACCAAGGACATCGTGGTCCCGTCGCTGGTGATGTTCTCCGCCGCCCGTGACGCCCGGGCCGACGAGCCGACCCAGGTCAGGGCGGTGGCCGCCACCGTCGAGCAGGGCGGGAGCGGCACCGAGCTGGTGCTGCGGCCTGACTTCGCCGTCCTGAGCGACCCCGCCACCGTGTATCCGGTCACCATCGATCCCGCCGGCACGCTCACCTCGAGCCTGTCCAACCACGTCGACAGCTCGCTGCCGACCACCAACTATGACGGCCTGGACCAGCTCAAGGTCGGCACCTGGAACGGCGGCGCCCCAGACCACCCGCTCGTTCGTCCGCTTCGACGCGTCGCTGATCAAGGGGAAAGTCGTCACCCAGGCGACGCTCCAGGCCTACGAGTACTGGTCGTACTCGTGCAGCGACGGCGCCCTGTGGGTCGACGGGGCCGGCACGCTGAACCCCGGCATGAACTGGAACAACCAGCCCTCGATGGACGGCCAGCACTGGTACAACGGCAGCTTCGCCGGCCGCAGCGACTGCGCCCCCAGCGCGCCGGACGGCTATAAGCAGATGAACATCACCGGGCTGGTCCAGCAGTGGTCCTCGAACGGCAACACCGGGCCCGAGCACCTCGCCCTGCGGGCGGCCGACGAGTACGACAACAACCAGTGGAAGAAGTTCTACTCGGTCAACACCGCCACGCCGCCGTTCATCTCGGTGACCTACGAGAACCCCGGGCTCCCCGGCCCGCCCCAGAACGTGCAGGTCGCCCCCGGCAACGGCCAGGCAACGGTCACGTGGGGCCCGCCCGCCAACCTGGGCCAGCCGCCGCTCTCCGGCTACTTCCTCCAGACGCTCATTTGGAACGGCAGCAGCTGGGTCCAGGCCCGGACCGACACAGCCTGCGCGTCCTGCCCCTCCAAGGTCGTCCCCGGGCTCACCAACGGCGCCACCTACTTCACCTACGTCTACGCCATGTCGGGCGGCCAGTACGGCGGCTTCAGCTACACGCCCGCTTCCTATGTGCCGGGCCTGCCTGCCCCGCCCCCCAGCGCCACCGCGGCGGGCCGCAACCAGTCGGCCACGGTGTCGTGGACGGCGTCGCCGAACAACGGCGGGTCGCCGATCCAGGCCTACGGGGTGTTCGCCTACCACTACCCGAGCTACTCCTACGCCAACAGCTACACGCAGGCGTGCGGGAGCTGCCTGACGGCCACGGTGGCCGGCCTCACCAACGGCCAGCAGTACGCCTTCGTCGTCTACGCCCACAACGGGGCGGGCTGGAGCTCGACGGGAGCCGGCACCAACGCTGTCACACCTGCCATCACCATTCCGAACGCGCCGACCAACGTGATCGCCGCTCCCGCCAGCGCATCCGCCACCGTCACCTGGTCGGCGCCGACCGACAACGGCGGGTCGCCGATCGACGCCAACTTCGTATTCGCCTACACCCACCCGGCGCTCACCTTCATCACCTACGCCCAGGTGTGCCCAACGTGCACGAGCGCAACCGTGACCGGGCTCACCAATGGCCATGAGGCCAGGCATACCAGTTCCTGGCGTTCGCCCGTAACGGCGTCGGAAACGGGGCGTACACCTGGTCGACGTAATGGCCCAGTGCTCGGGTCGGTGTCATCAGCCGCAAAGTAGGCCATGACCAGGATCCCCCCTGCAAGCCCGTGCGCCGCCGATAGGTCGATCGGCTCATTCTGCTAGAAGCAGGTCAATTCCGACAGTTCAGGGCCGATACAACGGGCATGGGGGAACACGGCGATCACGGCGGAGCCTTTGCTCGCCGTTCGCGAAGACGGTCCGGGCGTCTCCGTATCGTGCTCACGTCGGTGGTGGCGGTCGCATCGGCGACGCTCGTTGCCGTCATCTCCCCGGTCTCGGCCCAGGCCGACGTCGATGCGCCCTCGCAGCCCACGTCGCCGGTGTGGCGCGACCGCCAGACGGGCGTGGTGGCCGAGTCCGCCACCGCCGAGCGCGAGGAGCTGAGGGCCACCTGGACCGGCTCCACCGACGCCGGCAGCGGCGTGGCCCAGTACCGGGTCCAAGTCTCGCGCCGGGTCGACTTCGCCGAGGTGGTGGCCGACCGCCTCACCGGCTCGACCAACGCCTACGCCATCGTCGGCTACGGCGACGGCATCCGCTACGGGAGCGCTTACTACTTCCGCGTCGCCGCGGTGGACGGCGCCGGCAACCAGTCGGGGTTCTCGCCGCCCTCCAACCGCGTCGAGGTGACCGACGAGGCCACCGGCCCCGCGGTCGTCCACGCGCCGGTGCCCACAGGCTTCGTCGGCCAGCCCGTGACCGTCAAGGCGTCGGCCACGTGCGGTGGCGCCGAGCAGACCTGCTCGACCCGCCTGTACTGGCGGGCCACCCCGATCACGGGGCCCGACGCCCTCGTCGACGGGATCACGGGCTCCGGCTGGCAGTCCTCCGACCTGGCCCGCGGCGCCGAGACCCAGGTCGAGGGCCGGCGGGCTTTCGACTGGACGGGCTCAGTGCCGGGAACGGCCGTGTCCACCAGCGGCGTCGACTACTGGCTGGAGGCCACCGACACCCTGGCCCGCACCCAAGCGCCGGGCGGTGCCTTCGTCGGCTCGGGCAACGCCACCGGCGTGCAGCCCGCGGCCCACGGCTACTACCACGTCCACGTCGTCTCGCCGCCCATCCCTGCCCACGTCCCGCCGCCGTTCGGAAGGGCCGGGGAGGACCTGGTGCTGCGCCTGGACGCCACCTGCTCGACCGGCGACTGCCGGGCCACACTCTACTACCGCACCACCACGGGACCTGTGACCTCCGAGCCGCTGGTGGCGACGCCGAACTGGCCACGCGTCGCCATGACCCGGTCGGGGACGCCCCAGTCCCTGGGCGACGCCGGTGATGTCGTGGGCTTCACGGCCTCCGTGCCCGCCTCGGCGGTCGACACCCGGGGCGTCGACTACTTCATTGAGGTCACCGACGACGTCACCCGCGCGTGGTGGCCGGGCACGACCTACCAGGGCTACTACGCCCCCACCGATGGCATGCGCACCGGCTACCACCACGTCCACGTGCTGGAGCCGCCCCACGTCGTGCACGCCCCCGTGGTCGCCTCCCCCTACCGCCAGCCGGTGGCGGTGTCGGCCCAGGCCAACTGCCAGAGCACGACGTGCTCGGCCCGCCTCTACTACCGCACGACGACATCCGACGTCCTGGACTTGGCCGCCGCCTTCGACTCCGCCCCGATGGCGGTGACGCCCTCGGGCAGCGCGGGCGGCGTCCAGACGGTGGCTGTCTCGGGCCAGGTCCCCGCCTCCTACGCCGACACCCGGGGCGTCGACTACTTCCTCTCGGTCACCGACGGCGCCACGACCACCTGGTGGCCGGGGACCAGCTCGACCGACGGCTACGTCCCGGTCGCCGGCACCCGGGTTGGCTACCACCACACCCGCGTCACCGACCCGCCTCACTTCGCCCACGTGCCGGTGGCGACGGCCCCGGCCCTGGCCGACCTGGTGATTGAGACGGAGCTCACGTGCGTGAAGCCCGACTGCGCCGTCACCCTGGCCCATGCCACCACCCCCCTGGCCTCGTCGTTCACCGAGGTGGCGATGGCGCCGGTGGGCACGCCCACGGCCACCCCCCTGGGCCTGGTGGGGAAGTGGCGGGGCGTGGTGCCGGCGGCCAAGGTCACCACCGCCGGCCTGGCCTACTGGATGTGGGCCACTGATGGCCACACCACCGCCTACCAACCGGGCACCAGCTACTGGGGCGCCTATGTCCCCGTGGACGGCCTGCGCACCGGCGCCCACGTGGTGCGGGTGCTGGAGCCGCCCCACGTGGTCCACGCCCCCGTGGCCACCGCCTACCACGCCCGCCCCGTCCCCATCGAGGCCCGGTCGAACTGCGCCGGCACGTGCACGGCCACCCTGCACTGGCGCACCAGCGGCCACGGGTGGCAGGCGCTGCCCATGTCCAACGCCGACGGCGGGCCGGCGACCCCGGCCGGCGCCACACGCCTCTACCGGGCCGAGGTGCCCGCCTCGGGCGCCACCACCGAGGGCGTCGACTACCGGGTGGAGGTCACCGACGGCTACGTGACCGAGACCACCCCCACCTACCACGTGACGGTGCTCGCCCCGACCGCCGTGCTCCACGCCCCCGTGGTGGCCGCCTTCCCGGGCGTGGCCCTGGCCATCGAGGCGGCGGTGCCGTGCTCGACCGCCCTGTGCCGGGTGGAGCTGTCGTGGCGGATACCCGGCGAGGGCCCCCTGGCCGAGCCCCCCTGGACGGTGGTGCCCATGGACGCCACCGGCGTCGGGGTCGTGCTGGGGGAGGCCGGCGCGGTGGGCCTCCACCGGGCCACCATCCCCGCCGACAAGGTCACCACCCGGGGCCTGGAGTACTTCATCCGGGCCGACGACGGCCACACCACCGCCTACAGCCCCGGCACCGCCTACGTCGCCACCCAGGCGACGCGCCTCGACGGCCAGCGGGTGCGGTACTTCTCGGTCCACGTCGTCGAGCCCGTGCGCATAGTGCACGCCCCGGTGCTGGCCGCCCAGGCGGGCGACCCCGTGACCGTCGCCGCCACCGTCAACTGCTCGACCCGCCGCTGCGCCGGCACCCTCGCCTACCGGGCCACCCCCTCGCTCGGCTCCGTGGCCGCCATCACCTCCTACGCCATGGGCGGCCCCGCGTTCACCGAAGTGTCCATGGCCTCGCGGGTGACCGCCGACGCCGGGCCGGGGGGGACGGTCCTGGAGCTGACCTCCACCATCGCCCCGGGTGCCGTCACCACCGCCGGGGTGGACTACTTCCTCCGGGTCACCGACGGCGACACCACCGCCTACTTCCCCGGCACCAGCTACCTCTCGGGGGCGGGCTCGCTCGACGGCGTGCGGGCCGCCTGGGTCCACGTCGCCGTCTCGGCCCAGCGGGTCACCGCCACCGTCGGGGACCTGGTGTGGTCGGACCGCAACCGCGACGGCTCCCAGAGCCCGGTCGAGCCCGGGATCGCCGGGGTGCGGGTCCGCCTCGCCCACCCCGGCCCTGACGGCACCGTGGGGACGGCCGACGACCAGGTCGTGGCCACCCGCACCACCGACGGCGCCGGCGCCTACTCCTTCACCGGCCTCGCCCCCGGCACCTACCAGGTGGCGGTGGAGGCGGCCACCCTGCCTCCCTTCGTCGAGGCGGTGTCGGGGACCAGCCCCCGCACGGTGACCGTGGCCGCCGGGGAGCAGAGGACCGACGTCGACTTCGGCTACCGATTCCTCGAGCGTGCCACCCTGGCCGTGGACGTCTGGGTCGACTACGACGCCGACGGGGCCCGCGACCCCGACGACGAGCCCCTCCCCGGCGTCGCCGTCGGGGCCACGTGGGCGGGCGACGACGACGTGTTCGGCAACGGCGACGACCGGGCCTACGGGCCCACCTCGACGGGGCCCGACGGCAGGCTGAGCTTCGGCTCGCTCCCCGAGGGCACGTTCCGGGTCACCGTCGACGCCGCCACCCTGCCCGCCGGCCTGGAGCGCGTGTCGGGCGCCAGCCCCGCCGAGGTGCGGGTCGCCCCCGGGGCCACCGTGGCCGTCGGGGTCGGCTACCGCTGGACGGGCCACATCGACGTGGTGGTGTGGGACGACACCGACGGCGACGACGCGATCGACGGCGGCGAGCGCCGGGTGCCCGGCGCACGGGTCGTGGTCTCGGCGCCCGGCCCTGACGGCGTGCTCGGCACCGCCGACGACAAGGTCCTGCGCACCGGGACCTCCGACGCCGAGGGCAAGGCCCTGTTCCCCTACCTCGCCCCCGGCCCCCGCCGGGTGACCATCGCCGACCGGCTGGTCGTCGCCTGGGAGGTGGCGCCGTGAACGTGGCCACCCGAGGTCGTGCCGTAGCCCGGCGCCTGCTGACCAAGGCGCGTCGCCGCCCGGTCGCACTCGGCACCGGTCTGGCCGTCCTGGCCGCGGGGACCGTGCCCATCCTGGCGAGCATCGTTACGAACGACCGAGCGGTGATCGCCGCCACGGTCCGGGCATCGGTGACGACGAGCGAGGGCCAGGCGTCCGGCTCCCAGCCCGCCATCTCGGCCGACGGTCGCTACGTGGCGTTCGTGTCCAAGGCGTCGTCGCTGGGCAGCAGCACCTACAGCCAGGTCTACCTGCGGGACCTGGTGGACACGACGACCCGGCTCGTCAGCGCCTCGACCACCGGCGGGGCCGCCAACAACGACAGCAGCTCGCCGGTGGTTTCTGCCGACGGCCGCTACGTGGCATTCGCCTCCTGGGCGTCGAACCTGGTCGGCGCCGACGGCAACGGGAAGCAGGACGTGTTCGTGCGGGACATGGCCGCCAACTCGACGGCCCTGGTCTCGGTCGCCACCGGCGGGGCCCAGGCCAACGACAACAGCAACTCGCCCTCGATCAGCGCCAGCGGCGGTCGCGTCGCCTTCGTCTCCAACGCCACCAACCTCGACCCGGTCGACGACCTGAACGGCCAGCACAACCCCAACGTCCT
>JBOGID010000206.1:0-1887 GCA_050742295.1 Acidimicrobiales bacterium
CCGGGCCGACATCGACCGGACTAGCCTGGGCCGTTCCCCCTGCTCGATTCAGCCGACGGTCGCCTCGATCCTGGCCGAGGCCAGCGACGAGTCGGGTGTCAGTTCGGTCGTGCTGCGGTGGCGGGACCCAGCCGGCGCCGCCGGCAGCCGGGCGTTGGCCGCAGGCGGCGACGGCACGTGGAGCGGGCGGCTCGGGTCGTTCGGCACCGCTGGGGCGGTCACGTGGTGGGTCGAGGCGACCGACAGCCTGGGCAACACGGGACGAACGGCCAACCAGACAATTCCCGTGAACCCGTGCTGACGAACGGTTACGAGGTCGTGCAGCTCGGCCCTTGGAACTGGCTGGTCTCGCTCGCCGCGAACCCGCTCCCGCGCCGGGTCAGGACCCGCCAGTAGTAGAACCCGCCGGGCTGCGACTCCCGCAGCTCGTAGACGGCCCGGCTCGCGGGGAGCACCTCGCTGCTCGTGTAGTTGCCGCTGTCGAGCCCGTCGGGCCGGGACGAGACGGCGACGACCTGCTCGGCGTTCCCGACCGGTGCCCAGGTGAGCCGCACCAGGGGCCGTCCACCCTCACAACTGGGCGCGGCGGTCAGGTTGGATGCGGTGGCATCGGTGCGGGCACCCGTCACCACCGGCTGAGACGGCGGGGTAGATGCGGGCTGGCCCGTCGAGCGCACCGTGGTGGGCGGCGCCGTGCTCGACGTGGCCGTGGACAGGGTCGTGGTCGTGGTGTCGGCGGGCTGGGTGTCGCTCGTCGGCGGGCCGCCCAGCGTCACCGACGGCCCCGGCCGCACCGTGGACGTGGTCTGGGAGGCGAAGTCGCCGAACCCGCCGTCGCTGCAGGCGCCCGCCCCGACCAGGACCAGAACCAGGGCCATCGCGGCCACGAGCCGGCGAGTTGCCATCGACCCACCGTACTGACGGCCCCACGACCCCTCGCGCACCCCCGCCATCCGGGTCGCCACCGCCCGGAGGTCGGCGATGAAGGCGGCCATCTCCTTCTGGCGGGTCTCCCCGTCGGGCGCCGGCACGATCGAGGACGGGTGGACGGTGGCCGTGATCACGGGCCCGACGAGCCCCTCGATGAACTCGCCCCGCCGCTTCGTGACCCGGAACGAGCTGCCGAGCAGGGTCTGGGCTGCCACGGCGTCGAGGCACACGATCAGTTCGGGTTCGGTGGCCGCGATCTCGCGTCCCAGTCACGGCTTGCAGGCGTTGATCTCGGAGGCGTCCGGGCGCTTGTGATACGGCGCTTGCCCCTATGCTCGAACTTGAAGTGCTTGACGGCGTTGGTGACGTAGACGCCCGAACGGTCGATGCCGGCCTCCTGCAACGCGTCGTCGAGCAGCCGTCCCGCGGGCCCGAAGAAGGGACGGTCCTCGAGGTCTCCTTGTCGCCCGGCTGCTCGCCCACGAACACCACCCGGGCGCCGGGCGGCCCCGCGCCGAACACGGTCTGGGTCGCGTGCTCCCACAGGTGGCACCGCCGGCAGCCGTGTCACGCAGCGCGCTGAGCGCAGTGGCGTCGATGCCGAAGGGCTACTGCGTGGACCGCCGGTCCAAACTGGCAGGCGTGCCCCTCCTCACCGTCGGCCATGGGCTCCTGTCCCAGCACGACCTGGCGCGGCTCCTCACCCGAGCCGGCGTCGAGCTGGTCGTCGACGTGCGGACGTCGCCCGGCATCCGCCGCCATCCGCACATGAACCGGGCCAGGCTCGCCGACTGGCTGCCGGCCGCCCACATCGCCTACCAGTGGGCGCCCGACCTCGGAGGATGGCGAAAGCCCCGGCCCGACTCGCCCAAGGTGCCCCTCCACGACGACGCCCTCCGGGGCTACGCCGACCACATGGGCGATCACGGCGTTCGGGCCACGCAGGCCGGCGCATTC
>JBOGID010000207.1:0-2546 GCA_050742295.1 Acidimicrobiales bacterium
GCCCCGTCGACCACGACGGTGGCGGCGACGACCACGACGGTGGCCGACCCGACGTGCCCGGGCGTGCCGGCCCGTGCCCAGCCGGCGGAGGACCGGCCCCGCTACGTGGTCCGGGCCGACATCCGGCCTGCCGAATCGCTCGCGACCGGCGACCTCCAGGTGCGCTTCACGCCCGACCTGGCCACCGACCGGCTGGTGTTCCGCCTGTGGCCCAACGGGCCGAGGCCAGCTCCGGCGGGGGTGCGGCTGGACGTGGCCGACGTCACCGTGGGCGGCCGGCCGGTGGAAGCATCGCAGGAGGATCCCACGACGCTGGTGGCCCTCACCGGCGCCCTGGCCGCGGGACGGCCCGTCGAGGCGGCCCTGTCGTGGCGGCTCCAGGTCGAGGGCACCGTCAGCGATCGCGTGAGCCGGACGGGTGACTCCCTGCGCCTGGGCTCGTTCCTCCCGATGCTGGCATGGGAACCGGGCCGGGGCTGGGCGACCGAGCCGCCCAGCCCGGTGGGCGAGACGTCCACCTTCCCGGCCGCCGACTTCGACCTGACCGTGACCGTCCCCGACGGGCTGAACGTCCTGGCCACCGGCGTGGAGGACCGGCCCGGCCATTGGACGGCGACGGCCGTTCGCGACGTGGGCCTGTCGGTGGGGCGATTCACGTTCGCCCGGGGACGGGCCAACGCGCCCGGTCCCGTCGACGTCACCGTGGGCGTGGACCCCAACGTGGCGGACCGGCCGCAGAACTACCTCGACCAGGTGATCGCCGCCTTGGAGGCGTTCGCGGCCCGGTACGGCCCCTACCCGTGGCCCTCGTTCACGCTGGCCCTGACCCCCGGCCTCATGGGCGGCATCGAGTACCCGGGCCACGTCATGCAGGGCGCCATGACGACGGGCGTGACGACCATTCACGAGGTGGCCCACCAGTGGTTCTACGCCCTCGTGGGCAACAACCAGGCCGTCGACCCGTGGCTCGACGAGGCCGTCGCCACCTATGTGGAGGCGCGCCACAGCGGGAGGCTCCCTGCCCTTCGCAGCCTCCCTGTCCCTGCCCAGTTCCAGGGGCGGGCCGGGGAGCCGATGACGGCGTGGACGGTGGGCGCGCCCTACAGCATCGCCGTGTACCTCCAGGGAGGGCAGGCGATCGCCAGCCTGGGCGAGGCCGGGCCGGTGGACTGCGCCCTGCGCTTCTACGTCGCCCGACACGCGTACGGCATCGCCCGGCCTGGGGACTTCATCGACGCCGTCTCAACGGTGTTGCCGGGTGCCGAGGCGACTCTGGCGGGGGTCGGTATTCGTCGATGATCGGGCTCTCGGCCGTTACGCTCGGCGGCGATGGCAGACCTTCAGTCCCAGATCGAGGAAATGTGGGAACGGCGGGACGAACTCACGCCGGCTGACCAAGACGCCCTGATGGTGGTGAAGTCGGCCGTCCGCCTGCTCGACCGGGGCGAGGTCCGGGCCGCCTACGTCGACCCCGAGACCGACGAGGTCGTGGTCAACGTCTGGGTCAAGCAGGCGATCCTCATGCTGTTCCGCCTGGCCGACATGGAGACGGTGGAGCTCGGCCCCTTCGAGTTCTGCGACCGCATCCCGTTGAAGCACGGGTATGAGGAGGCGGGCGTCCGGGTCGTGCCCGGGGCCTCGGCCCGCTGGGGGTCCTTCCTCGACCGGGGCGTCGTGATGATGCCCAGCTACGTGAACATCGGCGCCCGCGTCGGCGCCAACACCATGGTCGACACCTGGGCGACGGTGGGCTCGTGCGCCCAGGTTGGGGCGAACGTCCACCTGTCGGGCGGCGTGGGCATCGGTGGCGTGCTCGAACCGCCCCAGGCCGCGCCCGTCATCATCGGCGACGACTGCCTGATCGGCAGCCGGTGCATGGTGGTTGAGGGGGCCCGGGTCGGGCAGGGGTCGGTGCTGGGCGCGGGCCTGGTCCTGTCCTCGACGATCCCGGTGATCGACGCCGAGACGGGCGAGACGCTGGGCCGGGGCGTGGTGCCGCCCTGGTCGGTGGTGGTCATGGCGACCCGCCCCCGCACGTTTGCAGGGGGCGAGTTCGGCCTGCCCTGCGCCCTGGTGCTGAAGCGGCTGGAACCCGGGCAGCGGCACGAGAAGGCGCAGCTGGAGAACATCCTCCGCCAGCACGGGGTGGGCACCTGACCGGTCAAGGCGCCGACCTGCTGGCGTTGACCGCCCAGCTGGTCGACATCCCCTCGACCAGCCACAACGAGCTGGCCATCACCGATCACCTGGAGGGCCTGGTGCGGGCCGTCCCGTGGCTCGACGTGGTGCGGCTCGGGGAGAACCTGGTGGCCCGCACCGACCTGGGCCGGTCGCGGCGGCTGCTGCTGGCGGGCCACACCGACACGGTGCCGCCCAACGACAACGAGCACGCCCGCATCGTGGGCGACGTGTGCTGGGGCCTGGGCTCGTGCGACATGAAGGGCGGCGTAGCCGTGCTGGCCGAGCTGGCCCGCACGGTGGCCGCGCCGGCCGTCGACGTCACCTACGTCTTCTACTAGTGCGAGTAGATCGACTCCCGCTACATC
>JBOGID010000208.1:0-10154 GCA_050742295.1 Acidimicrobiales bacterium
GGGCCTCCTGGCAGCTACCCGGACCGGACTCTCACCGGCTGGCAGACACGAGCTTGTCGACGTGGGTCACCTCAACTTCACCACCTCCTTTCGGATTTGGCTGGTGCCCACGCCTACTGGGCACACGAAGTTCGGACTAGCGGCAACGAACGGGGCCAGCCGATGTCGCCTTGCCGGCCAACTGGCGCTTGCGCCGCGAGGGCCTTGAACCCGCACGTTGAAAGGGGAGTTGGCGAAGGGGAGGGCGTAAACGGACACCGTCTCGCAACGGGATCGTCTTGCGGGAGGGTGGACAGCACGATGTCGACACTGAACACGGACGGCAGGCGGACCACTGGCCCGCGAATCTCTCTCCGTGTCGTTGCCCGCTCTCGGGTGCGTCCCCGCTCAGCGGTAGCGTCGTGACCACGGCGAACGAGGAGAGCGGCAGTGGGGCGGAAGGGCGAGGTTGCGGGGAAGGTTCTCGAGGTCGACGGCCTGCGACGGGCGTACGGCGAGAGGGTCGCCCTCGACGGGTTGTCCTTCCGGGTGGAGCCGGGGCGGATGTTCGGGTTCCTCGGGCCCAACGGGGCGGGGAAGACGACCACCATGAGGATCGTCCTGGGCATCGATCGCCCCGACGGCGGCGAGGTGCGATGGGGCGGCCAGCCGGTCGGTGAGGAGACCCGGCTGGGGTTCGGCTACATGCCCGAGCAGCGCGGCTTGTACCCCAAGATGGCGGTTCGGGACCAGCTCGCCTACTTGGCCAGCTTGCATGGCGTGGGCGACAGCGAGGCGAAGGCCTCGGCCGACCACTGGCTGGAGCGCTTGGGCGTCGCCGACCGGGCGGCGGAGCGGCTCGACCGGCTGTCCCACGGCAACCAGCAGCGGGTGCAGCTGGCGGCGGCGATGGTGCACAACCCCGCCCTGCTCGTCCTCGACGAGCCTTTCTCCGGGCTCGACCCGATCGGGGTGAAAGCGATGAGGAAAGTGCTGCGTGAGCAGGTTGTCGCCGGCGCGTGCGTGGTGTTCTCCAGCCACCAGCTCGATCTGGTGGAGGACGTCTGCGAGGAGGTCGCGATCATCGACCGGGGCCGGGTCGTGCTGGCGGGGGAGGTGCGGGCGCTGAAAGCGGCGGGAGCCCGGAGCCTGGTCGTGGAGGTGACCGGGGCCAAGCCAGGCTGGCACGACAGCTTGGGGGCGGCGGCGCCGACCGGTGACGGCTCCGGGTGCGTCCGGCTCGCCCTCGACGGGTTGGACCCGCAGGACGTGCTCGATCGAGCCCGGGCGGCGGGGCGGGTGATCCGCTTCGCCGTCGAGGAGCCGTCGCTGTCGGAGCTGTTCCTGCAGGCGGTGGCGTGATGCGGCGCAGGCGCACGGTCCGGCTGGTGACCCGGCGAGAGATCCGCGAGCGGGTGCGGTCGACGGGATTCCGGGTGGCCACGGTCCTGCTGGTATTGGGCGCCGCCGCCGCAGGGGCCATCCCGGCCCTCCTCGACGACGACGAGCCGGCGTCGGTCGACGTTGGACTCGTGGGTACGCCACCGCCGGCCCTGGCCTCAGCCCTCCAGCTCGTAGGCCGCCGGACCGACGTGGGGGTCAACGTCGTACCGTTTGGGACAGCGGCCGAGGCCGACCGGGCCCTCCGAGACGGAAGCGCCGACGTGGTGGTGGACGTGGGGCGCGGCCTGCGCGTCCTGGGGGAGGACTCTTCCGACCGCGCATGGGACGTGGCCCGGGACCTAGCCGTGGCCATCCCGACGCGCACCCAGCTCGAGTCGGCGGGTGTGCCGCCCGAGGTCGTGAACACCGTCCTCGCACCGACGCCGCTTCCGATCCAGTCGGTCGACCCCACGACCGAGGACGGCGGCGCGCGGAGCGCGGTGTTCCTCGGAACGCTGCTGCTGTACATGGCGCTCGTCACCTACGGCGGGTGGGTCGCCACCGGCGTGCTGGAGGAGAAGTCGAGCCGGGTCGTCGAGGTCGTTCTCGCAGCCGTGCGGCCGTCCGACCTGCTGGCCGGCAAGGTGCTGGGCATCGGGCTGCTCGGTCTCGGCCAGCTGGTCCTGGTCGGCGGCGCGGGCATCGGGGCGGCGGTGGCGAGCGGCGTCGAGATCCCCTCGTCGGTCCTCGGCTCGGCCGGACTCGTGGGGTTGTGGTTCGTCCTGGGCTACGCCTTCTACAGCTGCGTGTTCGCCGTCCTCGGCGCCGCTGCCTCCCGTCAGGAGGACGCCCAGTCGGCCATGGGACCGGCCATCGGCTTCCTCGTGGGCGCGTTCTTCCTGTCGACCTTCGCCCAGTCCAACCCTGAGAGCCTGCTGGCTCGGGTCGGGTCCTTCGTGCCACCGCTGGCGCCGTTGACCGTCCCCGCCCGCATGCTGCTGGGCGACGCCCCCGTGTGGGAGCTGGTGGTCTCCACCGTGCTCACCGCGGCCGCGGCCTACGGCCTCATCCAGCTCGCGGCCCGGGCCTACGGCGGCGCCGTGCTGCGCTTCGGAGCCAAGCTCCGCGTGCGTGACCTGTTGCGGTCGTCGACTAGGAGAGTTGCCGCGAGCAGTTAGGGGCGCTGTCCACCCAGTCCGCTTCTCGACGCCGGCCCTTCATCGCCGAAGTGAACGGGCGGGGCCTACCGCGGCGTTCAGCTGGCGGCCGTCCCCACTGTGCCGCGCACTCTGCGCACGAGTCGGAGGTGGGCCTGCTGCAGCGTTGGGTCAAACTTGCCCAGTTGCGGCTGCGGAATGCGCCGGCGGACGGCCAGCGTGTACTCGTCATGGGCAGGCCTAGCGAATCGGTCCAGGCGCTCGAGACTCGACGACCGAGTCCCGCAGGAGGAACGGCCCCCGGGGCGCGCGGCCACGCGCCTCCCGGGGCGGGATCGCCTTGAAAAATCGGACGTGGACGACAGCGTTGTATCGGCGAGCAGGAGCGAGGCCTCTGAATCAGTGACAGCGGAGGTTGCTGATGAGAGTTCGAGAGCGATGTGTGACCACGGGCGTGGCCGTGGCGGCGGCGGCGGCGGGGGTGCTCGTGGCCGGCGGCATGCTGCTCTGCGCAGGTCCAGCTGGGGCGGTCACCTTGATGACGGAAACCCATGCCGGCGCCGTCGCGCGCCCGACCCTGACCGCAGCGCAAGCCGTGATCATCCTGACAGCCATGATGGTGACGCTCGCGATCTGGACTGTGTTGCTGCTCATGACCAAGCCGTTCATTCTCCGCTGGTTGCAGGTGCGGCGATTCCGATCGCAGCTGGGCGCTCTCGACGGTGGCGGCCCGACTTGGTGAGGCGACGCCAGCCCTGATACGGCCGCCATGACGGCGCTGGCTCTCGGAGGGAGACGCACAGGCAGTTCCGAAGGCGGATCGGCTTCCGGCCCGCGTTGAGCGCCCCAGGTCCAACGGATCAGCCCCGGGAGGCGTGGACGGCGCTGACAGCGCCGCGGCGGCAACCGAGAACACCAGTGCCGCCTGCAGCGCCAGCCGTCCGGCGCTCCTGCCGCCCATGGGACCGACGGCACCGACGTCCGCCGCCGCGGCCCAGCCGGAAGGCCCTCAGAGGCCGAGTCTGACCCTCGTACGCCGTGGTTCGCCGCGACGGCCCCACCCTCCACGGCGGTTGCGTTCGAACCCACTCGCCCGCTCGTCGACGACGGCGGTGAGTTCGAGTGCGTCCCCCTCCAGGTGCAGCGCGACCCGTCGGACCTTCGGGCGCGGATCCTTCTTCAACGCTCGCGGGAGTGGCATGCAGCGCTCATATAAGAGCGAACCCCAACCCGTGCATGCCGCGTGCACCGCCCGAACCTGGCGGAGGGCGTCCCCTGACTGCAGGTCCGCGCGCCAGGCCTTCTCGTCGATTGCCATACCCGCGTTGGGGTCGTGACGACCGACACCCGCGGCAACCGATCAGTCGACGGCGGGCGCGGGGAGCGCGGGGAGCGCGGGCGGAAAGGCGAGCAGGCTCAGCGCCGTCGCCGACATCGTCGCCATCACCAACGCGCCGGCCCACAGCTCAGGCGTCCATCCGATGCCGTACACCAACTGGTAGGCCACGAAGAAGCCCACCCACAGCGACAGCGACGTGATGGCGGCGACAGCGTACGCCGCTGGGCGCCGTTCCGGCGACGGGTTGAGCCGGCGAATGACGAGGTCACCGATCAGGCCGGCCGGCAGGGCGGCCAGCAGGGGCCCGATCCGGTCGAAGCCGTCGATGCCCCCGACGAGCGCCGTCACCGAGCAGAAGAGGAGCGTGGCCGAGCCGAACGGCGGCCGCCACCGCCGCAGGACGAAGAGCAGCGTGCCGATGTAGATGAGGTTGGTCACCAGCAGGGACAGAAGCCCGACGATCTGAATGCTCTCGCGGTAACTCGCCCCTGCCCCGGGAAAGCGGGTGACGAGGCCCGTGTAGGCCGTGACCCAGGTGCCGTAGTTGTCCCGGCGGAACGGCGTCGCGTACTGGAGGAAGAACGCGACGAGGGCCGAGACCAGGATCAGCGACCCAATGGTCGGAAGGAATTCCCGCAACGACGGTGCCTGCTGGCGGCCGTCAGCCCACCCGGCCCGGAACGGCCCGGTCATCACCAGGAGCGCACCGGTCAACATGAGCAGGTGGGTCGGGCTGAGGAGGGCGGCGAGGCTCACCTCCACCCCGAACACCTTGTGCCAGGCCATGTCGCTCGTGCCACCCACGGCGAACACGATCACCCCGACGAGCGTCAGCGAGTGGCCGACCGGTGCCGAGTGCCAGATGCTTTGTCCCGGGCGCTGGTGCCTGCGGGCGAGCCTCACGGCCCACCACGCCGCGACGACGAAGCCCGAGTAGAGGATCCCGTGCCATGGGCTGAAGATCGTCTCGGGCTTTTGGTGGTTGTGGGCCCAGCCGTCGATGAAGAGCCCGATGATCACCCATGCGCCGAACAGGTCGCTGATCAGGCACTCGCGCCACGTAAGGCGACGCCGGCTCGGGGTGACGGGCTTCGCTGGTTCCTCCGTCGCTACGGGCGGGTCAATGGTCTGAGAAACGTCGCACGCACCTCCCCGGACGGACGTCCTACGGGACCAATTTGCTGGAATAGGCAGGGCAGAACAGGTTCACCGCAGTGCCAACCGCGAAGTCGGCGTCGGCCGCGGAGACGGTGATGGACGGAAGCTGCGAGGCGGCCTGCAACACCAGCCCCCTCACCTGCGGAGCAGTCTTGCCCTGGTCGAACGCGGAGCAGGCGGCGTCCCCGAAGGAGCGGACGTGGCCTTCGCTGGGGACGACGGGCATCCGGATGCGCTCCTTGACCTGGGCGATCGCGACGGCTACCTGCTCGGCGGACGGGTCGGTCCTCGCCGCGACGGTGGGCGCCGCGGGCGAGGCGGCGGAGTTTGCCGCACTCGCCGATCGGGACTTCGTCCCGCACGCAGTGCCTGCGAGCAGCAGCAACGTCACCCCTACCGCGGAGGCCAAGAGCTGTCGCGTGCGCCAAGTGCTCTTCAGGGTCGTGTTGTCACACACCGTGCCATCTCCTCCTGTACGACGCTCTTTCGTCACGCGTCGCCCATGCCCTATGGGAGTAATCGACCGTCGGGGCGGCGATCTGAAGGTCGTATCTGGCCCGCGCCCTCTCGGGGGGGGGGCGCGACCTGTAACGCTCAGCCCGAGGACAGGGGTTCACATGGGGCGGGAGGTCCTTGTGGCCGTGGCAACGATGTTTCTGCTGCTCACCTGGGCGACCTCGAACACGACGCTGACGACTCAGCCGAGTAGCCCACTTCGCGGGCCGTAAGCGCTCGGGCTCGGTCGGCGGGCTGATTCCACGTCCCACAAGCTGAACCGTCTACGGCAGGACGTGACGATCCCCATCTTGGGAACCCTCTCGTCCGCAAGCCGATCCCGCTGCGGGACAGTCGGCGCTCCCGGGACTGAGGTCAGGTCGCGAGGGCGAGCCGCTCCGGCGATGCTAACAACCGGCTCGCGTGGGCGTCAGCGTTCGTCGGCCGCGGAGCGCAGGAAGGTTTCGGCGGCAGCGTTCTTACGAAATATGACGATCTTCCGCGACCCTGACTGTTCAGCCGCAAGCGCTTCGCCCTCGATGTGGCGGGTCGCGTGTGACGTCCATGCCCACCGCACGGGGTGCTCGCGATCGAGAAGTCCACGCAGCCCCTGCGGCTCGTGTGCGCCAACGGGGCGCCGCGTCAGCTCGACCCGCGCAGTTCGCATCAGAACCTGCCGCACCACGACTCGTCTGGGCAGGTCGAAGATGACAACGGTGTCCGCCCGGGGGAGGACGAGGTGGTCTGCGTAGTACGGGTAACCGTCGAAGATCCAACCGCTTCCCGCAGCAGCTCGCTCGATCGCCCGGAGCGTCGACGGCATGCCCTCTGGGCCGAGCGCGTCGCGCTCGATGTGCGGGAGTCCTGTGGCAGCCGACAGTCGACTTGCGAAGGTCGATTTGCCGCTCCCGGCACACCCGATCACGAGGATTCTTTCCACGCTGTCATCATCGCCGAGCGCGTCACGCGGCCGCCCCCCGGAACGGGTTCGGAAGTTCGGAGCCGAAAATCGGGTCACTCACTCGTCGTGGCGGAGGATCCTGTCGGATCTTTCGCGCTCGCGGTGGCATAGGAGTGCACGCACGCCCCGGAACGGGATCCCATAGCGGGACCGTTCACCGGAGACCCCCGCTCGGCCACCGGCGCCGTCGGTGCGGGGTGCGGAGAACCACCGGCTGTAGGCTCCTTCGAGGTAAGCCTCCTACAGCCTCAGCGAGCTCAGAGCCACAGCCCCAGAAGGAAGGACAGCAGGCCCGTGCCGACGTTCGTGACGAGGCCGATTAGCACCGGGGTCCGGTTTCGTTCCCACCACGTCGGGGCGTCCGCCCGGTAGGCGAGAACGATGGTTGCCCTGGGCGCCCTGTTGGGACCCGCCGCCATCCGCCCCGCGACTGCGACGAACGCTGCCAGCAGGATGGCGCCACCCGCCACCCAGAACCAGATGCTGACGCCTCAACCGCTGGGCTTTGTCCGGTGCTGAGCCGGAGGAGGACGGGAAAGACTCAGCAACGCTGAGGGCACTGGCAATCGTCGCGATGATCAATCCAAGGGCCGGAAGCGTGTTCCATACGGCGGCAGCGCGACGCCATCGGCCGAACCGCTCCTGCCGGCTGCTCAGCACCTCTTGAACCCTCTGGCTCGCCCCGGCGAGGTCCGGGGCGTCGCGGGGCACGATCCGAACAACTACCGGAGTCTTGAGCTCGACGGTGATCCCGTACTCGCTGCTGCCGGCCTGTCAACAGCACCAGGTCCATCGCCGCCAGTCTCACCTTCCCGCCCGTCCCTGACCTTCCCGCCCGTCCCTGACCTTCCCGCTCCCGTCCAGGACCGCGCCTGCGTGGTGCTGGGGGCCGTCTACGCCGGTGACCTCGATGAGGGTCTGGAGGTCCTCAAGCGGCTCGGGATCCTCGGTACGCCGCTCGTAGACCTGTCCGGGCCGGCGGCATCCCGAGGCGTACCAGCACCAGCCCCACACGCCCTCGTCGCAGTCGAACGTCGGGGACACCGAGGCGTAGCCCGTCTGGCACACACGCGGGCATCGGCCCGCTCGGCGGGGACCGGGGAGGGGCCGGGCCGGCGGCCACGAGCACCGCCGCCCGTCCCACCTTGCCGAGAAACGAGCGCCGGGTCGTGCGCTGAACCGTCCACCGGCTGGCACCCTCCACCCACCCGTCGACGCTGGCGTTGCCCCTTTCGAGCGGAACCTCAAACCGGCTCCGCCTCGGTCATCGCCTCGCCCAGCGTCATCTCGATCTGCTCCAGGGAGTTGGCGACAACTCGCGCTCGCACCAGCCCCTCGCCGTCGACGGCGACCACGTACGGCGTCGACGCCAGGCGGAACGCGGTGAAGATGGCGCTGGTGGTGGTCCTGTGGTCGACGATGTGGACGGTGAGCTCCTGGTACTCCTGCTCCAGCGCGCGAATACCCGAACGCAGGCCGGCACAGATCTCGCAACTCGGCGAGGTGAACGCAACGAGCGTGAGGCGGGACGTGCCGTAACGGAAGACGACGGGCAGGGGCGCTGGCTTCAGCCGGTCGGGCCCCTCGCCGGCGAAGTGCACGCCCATCGGTTTTCAGGCGAGCATGGAGGACGCCGATCTGCCGCAGCAACGCCACGGCCAGTCCCATCACGACCACGGCGATCCAGAGGGCAGCGTAGGACGCCCCCCAGCCAGCGCCCTTCACGGAAGGGCTCCTTCGCGAGCTTCCTCGTTGCTCCACACCGCGCCGACCTGTTGCCGGAGCCGGGCCAGGCTGACGGTGACGGCGCCGGCGACCGTGAGGGCGGACACGGTCACGATGGTGTCGAGCGTCGGACGGTGTGGGTTCGGTGCGGCGAGGGCCGCGACGGCGAGGGCGGCGAGGAGCGTGTTCCGGAGGAGTTCGACCGACGAAACCGGCTCACGCGACGCCGTGCCGAAGCACGCACAGGGGGCCGTCGTGCCGGCCCGGATCCTCACCCCCAGGATCGCCGAGAAGGCGGCCAGGGCGACAAGGGCGAGGAGGCCACCAGTGGTGGGCGCGACGAGCAGGGCGAGTGCGAGTGCGAACTCGACGAGCGGCAAGAGTCGTGCCGCGATGACGGGCGCTGGCACGGCGAGGGCACGCAGCGATGCGCAACGGCGGGGAGGTCCCTCAGCTTGCTTTCGCCGGCATCGAGGAAGACTGTCGCCAGCACCAAGGCCGACGGATATCCGATCCCCTCACCGCCAACCCAACCCGTTCTCAGCGCGGCCGGGCCCCGCAAGTACCCACCCACCCGACATAGTACGCGAATGATCGGTGTTTGCGTCCCGCGGGCCCCGCCACACCCCGCTCCGCACGAAACCTGCCTTGCATCGCTCCCGCCGGCCCGGCGGTCATCGCCGGCCGGGGCTCCTACTTTCCAGTCTCAGGAGACGAGTGCCAAGTCCGATCCGGCGTGGACGACATCCCCCAGGGATTCCGTCCAGACGGACTCGCCGCCCAACGGCTTGACGTTTGACAGGAGATGGTCGAGGGCGTCGCCTTCGAGGGTCTCCACGGCAACCAGTTGGGATGCCATGGCCTTGAGCACGTGGGTGTTGGCCGAGACGATGGTGGCGGCCCGGTCGCACGCCTCGGCCATCATGGCACGGGTCTCGGCGTCGATCGCCGCGACCGTCGCCTCGGACCATGCGGGAGCCGCATCGTCGCCCGCCAGGCTTGCTGGGGAGATGGCGAGAGGGCCGATCCGTTCCCCCATGCCGCACTCCCACACCATGCGACGGGCCAGATCGGTGGCCCGCACCAGGTCGTCGTTCGATCCCGTCGAGGCCTCGCCGAAGCACATCCGCTCCGCTGCCCATCCGCCCATCAGGACGGTGACGCGGGCTGCCAACTCGCTGCGGGTCGCCAGGACCCGGTCGCATTCCGGCACCTGAAGAGTGAATCCTCCAGCGTGCCCGCGGGCCACGACCGAGACCTTCGTCACGGGGGCGGCCACCGGCTGGGCGGCAGCTACCACGGCGTGGCCTGCCTCGTGGACGGCGATCCGCCGGCGGTCACCCGGCGTCAGGATCCGGCTGCGGGACGGGCCCGAGACCACGCGCTCGACGGCCTCACCGAAGTCCCTGCTCTCAATCGACTCCGACGAGCGGCGGGTGGCGAGAAGGGCGGCCTCGTGGCCCCCATTGGCCAGATCGGCTCCGGAGAACCCGGCTGTCGCCCGGGCGACCGAAGACAGGTCGACACCGGCGGCGAGGGGCTTGCCGCGTGTGTGGATGGCAAGGATGGCTTCCCGGCCCCGGCGGTCCGGTGGATCGAGCGTGACCCGTCGGTCGAACCGGCCGGGACGCAACAGGGCGCTGTCGAGAATGTCGGGTCGGTTGGTGGCTGCCACCACCACCACCCCGGACTCTGCGCCAAAACCGTCCATCTCCACCAGAAGTTGGTTGAGGGTCGCCTCGCGCTCGTCCGACCCTCCGGCAGCGGAGGCGCTACGGGCCCGGCCGACGGCGTCGATCTCGTCGATGAAGACGATGGCCGGCGCCGCCGCGCGCACCTGGGCGAAGAGGTCCCGGATCCGAGCGGCCCCCACGCCCACGTACATCTCGACGAAGTCGGAGCCGGAGATGGAGAAGAAGGGAACGTCGGCCTCGCCGGCGTCAGCCCGGGCCTGGCG
>JBOGID010000209.1:0-1561 GCA_050742295.1 Acidimicrobiales bacterium
TCGCGCTGAACGTAGCCGAGCCTATGCTCGCAGGCGAGGTGGGTAAGGTGGCGTTCGACGCGGTGGGGCCACTCCTCCTGATTGGCTGGTCGGAGGTCGGCCCTGGCCTCTTGCAAGCGATTGGCGCCACGAGTCGTGTGCCGGTCGCAGGCGACGTGGAGCGGCCAGAGCCGACTGTCGGTGCGAACCCGGATGACGCTACGCCGGAGGATCAGCCCCAACTCACCGAGCGCGTCCCGCGGCGAGGTAGCGAGCAGGCAGTCGTAAGGCGCACGCTGGAGGCTCTGTTAGCTCAGGCGCGGCGAGAAGACGCAGCTCATCGTGCGGCTCACCAGAAGCCGATATCGGCCGACACCTTGCGTGTCCGGCTCGGGATAGGCGCCACGCGGGCCCGCCAACTCGTAAAGATCGTCCGGTCTGAGTTCGAAGAACAGGTCGCCGCCCAGCGACCCGCGCGTCAGGTGGTGGGCGAAGCGCAGGACGTGGCGATCATGGCAACGTGAATCGACCGCCTGGTCGCCCTCGAACAGGGCATTCCTTGCTGACCTTCGGCGTTGGTCGACGCGGAGACAACGGAGAGCTGGTGGCGGTAACGAGACCAGCGAGACGGGCGCGACCGGCGACCAGACGGCCCCAGTGGTGCGTCTCGCGGTGGTCCCGGACGAAGCTCGCCCGCCGGCCGAGCCGACCGCCGAACAGCGCATGTGGGGCGTACTACGTGACCGAGCGGTCCAAGGGCCGCACGCCGACCGGCGCGGAGCTGGACCGGATCGCTGGCACGAACAACTACGGCCGGAAGGTGCTTCGCAGGTGGCGGCAGGCCGGGCACCTACCGCCCGCCCATCAGAGGCCCGCAGAACCATTGCGAACGACCGGCACGACTGGAACCGGCCTACACCACGTTTGAGGGGGTGGCGTGAGTTTTAACCCGTTCGTTCCTCGTCGAGCATCAACTGGGCGATCCCGCAAAGGCGTGAGCGGCGTCATCTCATCCGGGAGAGCGCGGATCGGCATGCGCCAGGATCGTGTCGCCGCTGATCAGCCTGAGGACGTGGTTCGCTGCGACGACGGCCTGCTCGGCGGCAGGCGACGGCGGGCACCACTGGTTGGCGGCGTCGTCGAAGGCGATGTCCGACGGTCAATCTTCGGCTCAGCGCAGTTCCTTGCGCGTTACAGACCAATGAAGGTTGGGTTGACCGGCGTCCTCAGGTAGCCGGGCCGACCAGATGCTGCATCCAGACACTTCAGTCGCTGTCGGCGTTACTGCTGACGCCAACTACTGCGAATCGACGGGCCGGAAGAAGCCGTCCACAGGCACAGTCGACGGCGGGAAGGTCGTAATGAGGAGCTCGTCGGCGGGGCCGCGTCCTTTTCCTGCCGATGCTGTGTAGCGCAATGAGACGAGGCGCTTGGACAAGGCCCATTCTTTGACACCAAGGAGGGCTTTGTCTTCCGCATTGGGAGTCATCCGGCTTGCCGCATAGAGTCCTGGGTCGTCAAGCAGGGACGGGTCGGCGTCGTAGGACAGTATCCAACGGAATCGCATTTTGCAGCGAAGGTA
>JBOGID010000210.1:0-17941 GCA_050742295.1 Acidimicrobiales bacterium
GTCTCGGTGGTCACCCTGTTCACCGTGTTCGCGGCCTCGCTGCGGGCGTCGGTGGACGACCGCGTGACCCAGTCAGTGCGGGCCGACCTCGTGATCAGCGGCGGCCAGTTCGGCGGGGGCGGCATCAGCCCCAAGCTGGCCGCGGACATCGCGGCCCGGCCCGAGGTGGACGCCGCCGTCGGGCTGGGCTCGGGTGTCGCCCTGGTGGACGGGCGGTCGGCGCAGCTGGCGGTGGCCGACGTGGCGCCGTTCGACAGGCTGATCGACCTGGACGTGAAGGACGGTTCGGTGGCCTCGCTGTCACCGGCGGAGATCGCGGCGTCCCGGTTGGTGGCCGAGGAGCGGGGCTGGGC
This sequence comes from Acidimicrobiales bacterium, assembly GCA_050742295.1. Classification (GTDB taxonomy): domain Bacteria; phylum Actinomycetota; class Acidimicrobiia; order Acidimicrobiales; family AC-14; genus JAHFUQ01. The sequence continues at coordinate 354 of JBOGID010000210.1, forward strand.
CGTCGGTGACGCCGTCGAGGTGAAGTTCGTCGACGGGTCGACGGTGCCGTTCACGGTGGGAGCCGTGTACGAGCGGTCCGATGTGGCCGGGAACTACCTGGTGTCGCGGGAGGCCTGGCGTCCGCACGCCGTGCAGGACATCGACACGCTCGTCGTCATCGGCCTGCGGGACGGGGTCGGCGTGGAGGCGGGACGGGCCGCCGTCGAGGGCGTCGCTGGCCAGTACGGCAACCCGGCCGTGCTCACCGCTGCGGAGTTCATCGAGGAGACGACCTCGTTCGTGAACACCGCCCTCGGCATCGTGTACGTGATGCTGGCCCTGGCCATCCTCATCGCCCTGATGGGCATCGCCAACACGCTGTCGCTGTCGGTCCACGAGCGGACCCGGGAGATCGGGCTGCTGCGGGCCGTCGGCGAGACCCGGCGCCAGGTGCGTTCGATGGTGCGGTGGGAGTCCGTGATCATCGCCACCTTCGGCACCGTCGGCGGCCTGGGGCTGGGCGTGTTCCTGGCCTGGGCCCTTGTGCAGGCGGCGACGGAGGCCGAGGTGCTGAGCCGGTTCGCAGCGCCGCTCGGCCCGCTGATGGTGGTGCTGGTCGCGGGCGGCGTGGCTGGTGTGCTGGCCGCTCTGCGCCCCGCCCGCCGGGCCGCCCGCCTCGACGTGCTGGGCGCGATCGCCACGGGCTGAGCTGGACGGCGGCTTTTCGGCGGCGCGGCGGTCGTTTCGTGCCACGGACCTTGTGTTGAAACGGTCCGTGGGCACGTCGGCGTTGGCCGACTACCTCACCGCCGAGTTCGGGATCGAGCGTTTGGAGTGGGCGCGGCGCCGGCGGTGTGCAGCGTTTCGGGCCGGTCGTGGGAGGAGCTGTTCGATCTCCGAGGGAGACGGAACAGTGTCGCCCAGGAGGGCGCGGCCATGAGGGCGTGGTAGGCGGCGGGGAGGGAGCGCGAACCGCCGAAGAGGTACTTGCAGCTGGCCAGGAGTTCCAGCCGGCACAGCTCCAGTGGTGGTTCGTCGCCGTAGCCTTCGAACAGCGGCTCCCACCAGGGGACGGCTGCGTCGAACCGGAACATCAGCCCGACGGCGAACGTGACCAGGTCGTCGAGCGTCCTGCCCCCGGAAGCGACTTCGAGGTCGATGCAACCCACGACCGACCACTGCTCGCTGGCCCGGGCCAGGAAGGGGTGGTTGGGGTGGAAGCCGCCGATGACCAGCCGGGGCGGGTGGTAGGAGGTGGCGGTGGCGGCGTTCATCGAGCCGAACCGTTGCTCGAGGTCGGCGATGAGGGATGGCTCGAGGTGGGGGCGGGCTCGCTCGAGGTCGGCGAAGGCATGCTGCTGTGCCACCGCAGGATCGTGCGACGGCCGCGGCGGGGCGGGCGGGGTGGGCCCAACCGGCCCGTCGGGGGTCACGAGGTAGCCGGCCGCGTCGAACTCGATCTCATGGACGGCGGCGAGGAAGGCACCGACGGCGTGGATGGGGCCACGCCACCCGTGCCGTGCCCGGCGCCCGACGACGGTCGTGAACGGCCTGCCTTCGACCTTGCGGGTCAACAGGTACGGGCGGCCGATCGGGTTGTCGCCGCTGACGTCGGCTGCTACGACCTCGGGTCCCGGTAGGCCATAGCTCCGGAGGCACTCGGCTGCGGCGTGTTCGCGTGCCACCCGGGCGGCGGCGCCTTCCCGTGGGTCGGGCCACGGCTCGAGATCCTTGGCCGGCGCCTTCAGGAAGAACGTTCCCAGGTCCGTGTCGAGCCGCAAGACGTCGTTCCCGCTGGGGACGCGGCGGATGCGGGCCAGGTGGGCCTTGGTGGCGCCGGCGGCGTCGAGCACGGCGGCGGCGACCGTTCGATCACACGACAGCCGGTGCAGGGCGGTCAGGTAGTACGGGTCCGCCATCGCAGGCAGATGCTTTCACGTCGGGCCCGGTCCGCCTGGCTCGGGTTCGGGCATGCTGGCGCGGTGGCGGCTGGCCTGGACGGAGCACGTGTTCGTGTGCAGTCCGAGGTCCGTGCCGCAGTCGTGCAGGCCGTCGCTGAGGACATCGCCGCCATTGAGGGGTGCCCCAACGTGCTCGTGGCCATCGACGGGGCGAGTGGAACGGGGAAGTCCACCTTCGCCGACGAGGTCGCCGATGCGCTCGGGGCCCGGCGTCGCCTGGTCGTGCGGGCCAGCATCGACTCGTTCCACCGGCCGCAGCGTGATCGCTACCGGCGCGGGAAGGAGTCCGCGGCGGGCTACTACCTGGACTCCCACGACTTGACGGCCCTGCAGGAACGCCTGCTCGCGCCGTTCCGGAGGGGGACCGGTACCTACGTCACCGCCGTCTTCGACGAGCCGTCGGACTGCGAGATCACGGCTCCGGCTCTGGCCGCGCCCCCCCGTCCGCCGGCTTTGTACATAAGATGCGTCCCGCACTTGAGGCTGGGCTCGGGCAAATTGGAGCAGGCGATGGCCAAGGGCAGACGGCGGGTTCTCGTCGTCGAGGATGACGAACCGACGCGCAGGCTGTTCGTCACTCTCGTCGAGACGGAGCGTTGCGAGGTTGCTGAGGCGTCAAACGGGGACGACGCCTTGCGCATCGCCGAGGATTTCAAGCCCGACTTCGCCTTCGTAGATCTCGAACTGGCTGGCGACATGGACGGCTATGAGGTGACCCGAAGGCTGAGGCGACGGAGTGACCTCGGTATCTTCATCATCACCGGCGCTGACGGGCTCGCCAACGCCAACGATGCCTTCATCGCTGGCACGGACGCCTACTTCTTGAAGCCCGTCGATCCTGAATCGGTGGCCTTGCACATGCAGGCTCTCATGAGCCGCATCGACCCGGTAGGCAGGGTCCTGCGCGTCGGTGACCTTGTACTCGACGACGCCGAGCACCGCGTTGCGATCGCGGGAAGACGGGTGGTGCTGACCCGGCTTGAGTACGCCATCCTGGCCGTGCTCCTACGAAGCGCCAGCCGCGTCGTCAGAACGGACGAACTCCTGCACAGAGTACGGGGTGCACACGCGGTTGGGGACGAAGGGATCCGCGATTCGCTTGGTGTCCACATCAGGAACCTTCGGCGGAAGCTGGGGTCCAACGGCTCGTTGATCAAGACCGTGCGTGGAGTGGGCTACGTCGTTGAGCCGCCCGACGCCTGACCCTCAGGGCCTCGCCACCTCGAGCGCGCGAGGTCTTTCGGATATCTTGCCCGGCTCTTTCGCCGATCTTCGGTTTCGCCGTTCACACTGCTAGCCAAACAGTGCTCGGCGAGGCGGAGGCTTCATGGGGGCGATCCACAACATCGGTCATCGACGTGCTTCTTGGCGTCCTTCGCGCCGCGGGTCGCGCATTCGTATCGCGGTCGGCGCGACATTGGCGCTACTCGCATCGTCGGCTGCGGCTCTCCCGCAGTCCGCCTCGGCCCAGGGCGCCCCCAAGCGCGCTCCCGAACTGGCGCCCTCGCCCTCGGCTGCGGACGCTCGGATCAAGCCGGCTGCGCCTACGGGCGACTTCTCGAACCCCCCGACGATGTCGCCCGAGCTGCTGGCGAAGGCAGCGCAACAACCCACGGCATCGGCGTTCGACCCGGCGCGATCCACCATCCTTGACGCCGAGACGACCGAGACCCGGAAGGTCTTCCGCAACCCATCGGACGGCTCGACGACGGCGCTGATCAGCATGTTGCCGGCGCGGTTCAAGGACAGCAGCGGCAAATGGGTCGAGAACGATCTCAGTCTGGTCCCCGCCGCCGACGGATCACTGAAGGCCAAGGCAGCCAAGGACTCGACGACGGTCGGCGCCAGCGCCGGCCAGGCGGCGGCCAAGGTGGACACGCAGGCGGGCGTCATCACCGCCCGGCACCCAGGTGCGTCGGAGTCCAAGCCCAACGCAGCCAGGGACACAGCGACCTACAAGGGCGCCCTGGCCGGGCGTGACCTCCAGATCGCCCTCACTCTCGACGGGTTCGAGGAATCGGTGGTTCTCGCGGACCGCTCCCAGGCGGCGTCCTACACGGTGGAGTTCGTGCTCCCGACGGGTGTGACGGCTCGGCAGGTCGATGCCGGCATCGAGTTCATCGACGGCTCGGGCTCCGTTGTCGCCCGCTATGGGTCGGGTATCGCGTTCGACGCAAACGGTGCAAACGCCCCGGTCGAGGTCAAGCTGACCGATGCCCCCGCAGACGAGCGCGCCGCCCCCGCAACAACGACCACCACGACCACGACGGCGACCTCCGTCCCGCCGACGTCGACGACCGTCAAGGGCAGCGGCACGACGTCGACGACCGCCAAGAAGGGCGAGAGCCCCGCGACCACGACGATGGCGGCACCCAAGGCGGCGGATGAGCGCGTTGCGCGCGTCGAGGTCTCAACAGCCTCTGACTGGGCCCGCGACCCCGCCCGCGCCTATCCATTGGTCATCGACCCGAGCTTCACGACCACCGCAGGCGCGGCGAGCAGCGCCCCCGGATGGGGGTACGACACCATCGTGCAGGAGGCTGCTCCGACGACGCCGGGAGGCACGCACCCCTATCTCTACGGCCACGGGACGACACCCGGTCGCATCCGGAGCCTCCTATGGTTCGACCTGGACCGGATCACGCCTCCCGCCCCCAACGTCAGCGTCGTCAACAGCTACCTGCAGCTTTGGCCCGTACAGTCGTCGGACTGTGTCGCGCGCCCCTTGCGCCTCGCCCTCCTGGGGGCGGCATTCACCGAAGCCACGACTTGGTCGAACCAGCCGGCACTGACGGCGGATGCGACGAACTCGCACGCCTTCGCTGCTGGGTACCCTTGCCAATCGCCCAGCAGCTGGGTGATCATCGACACCACGTCGCTCGCGAAGCTTTGGATGAGCGGGGAGCGCCCGAACCAAGGGATGGCGCTGATGTCCGCGGACGAGGCCCAGCCGTCGGGCTGGCGGGCGTTCTCGTCGGGCAACTCCAGCACCCCGCCTTACTTCGTTGTGACGTGGGGCCATCAAGCCGACGAGTCCGTCCCCGTGGCGCCGGCTGACCACGCCGTCCTCACCACCAACACGCCGGTCCTCCAAGTCGCCCCGTTGTCAGACCCTGACGGAGCCGACGACCCGACGACGCCTCTCCAGGCGTGGTTCCGGGTGTCGACTCATCCGGGCGAGACTGGCCCTCACACGGTCGACACGGGCTGGCTCAACACCACGACGCACCAGATCCCCGAAGGGGTGCTCCAGGACGGCCAGACGTATTACTGGCACGTCTACACGGGGGACCAGACCACCGAGACACGGCGGCCCACATGGGTCCGGTCGTTCACCGTGGACATGGGGGCGGGCGGCGCCGGCGCCCATCCCCGAGACCCGGTGGGGCCGGTATCGGTCGATCTCGCCAACGGGAACCTCGTCACGACCGTGGCGACGCCCGCAGTGTCGACGCCGTCCGGCCCCCTTGGGGTCTCGCTCACCTACAACTCCAAGCTCCCCACGGTCGGGCTGCGTGGTGACTACTACGTCGACACCGGCGATCATGTCTTCGAGACCAAGTCGCCGGTGATGGTGCGCACCGATCCGGCCATGCGCCTGTGGTGGGTGACCGAGCGCCCAGGCCCACTGGTTCCGCCGGGCCAGCTGCTTGGTCGCTGGACCGGAACACTCCGGGTCCCCGAGTCAGGCGACTATCAGTTCGGGGTGAACGTGTCGGGTGGCGTCAGGATCACGATCGACAAGCCCAACGCGGGAGGCGGGCACGACGAGGTCGTCGTCTACGACCATTGGGAGGAGCCCGACTTTACCTACCCCGAGCCCAGGCTCGACCCTCCGACGTCGCTGACCGTTGACACCGTCTACCCGATCAAGGTCGAGTACTACTCCGCCGACAACCTGTCCTTCATTTCGCTCTTCGTCAAGCGTGACGGCCAGCTGGCCACCAACATTCCCTCGTCATGGCTCTCCCCCGATGCCCACGAGCCGCTGCCCGCGGGCTGGACGTTGTCGGCATCGCAGCCCTACGTCGCGGCACGAGTGGGCGAGCAGGACGTCACGTTCACCGACGCTGGCGGCAACAACCATGTGTACACCTGGACAGGCTCGGGCTACGCGCCGACCCCGGGCGAGGACGGCGTCGTGAGCCTCGACCCGTCGGGACGGGTCACCCTCCACGAAGGAAGCCGCAGCTACGTGTTCGACGCCTGGGGGCGGCTGGTCGTCTCCAACGGCTACACCGACAACGTCAAGATCTCGGCGTCGACCTGCTGGGGCTGGGACGACGACGGCCGCCTCCGGGTCATCCACGACCGCGACAGCAACCAGTTCGTCACCCTCTCCTACCAGGGCCAGGACCTCAGCTTCACGACGCCGTGCAGCCAGACTCTCAGCAGACCACCCCGGCCTGTGACACGCCCCAACAGGGCTACGAGACACCGCCCAATGGCAAGCTGTGCAAGGTGGAGTCCAGTGCCGGCACGACCACCTACCAGTACAAGGGCGGCCAGCTGGCCCGCATCACCGACCCCGGCGACGGGTTCCCGGTCCCCGCCGACGCGGTCGAGAAGCTGCCCCCGATCACCGACTTCGGCTACCGCTCCGACGGAAGGCTGACGAACGTCCGCACCCCTCTGGCCTCGGACGCTGTCCGGGCGAACGTCGTCGGCGACGACGACACCAGCCGCACTCTGATCTCCTACGACGTAGACGGGCGGGTGGCCTCGGTGGTGCTGCCCGGCACGGCGTTGCTGGAGCCGCGGGTGACCCACTCCTACGCCTACGGCGCCGAGACGACGGTCGACGTCGTCGGCTTGCCGGCCCAGGCCCGCCGGGTGTCGACCGTCTGGAACGCACCTGCCAACCCGGCGGACCGCGTCCTGACCGTCACCGAGCACACCCCGGCGGCGACCAACCCGGCGACGTCGACCTTTGACGCCGCCGGCCGGCCCCTCACCGTCACCGGCACCGACGGCCGCCGCCAGTCCTGGGCCCTCGACGGCGACGCCGACCGGGGCACCTACCGCACCGGTCGGGTGACCGACGCCTACGGGCCCGGCCCGGCCTCCTGCTGGGCGACCAACCCGCCCACCTCGAGCTGTGGGGACCTGCCCCACGTCAACACCCGCTACGACGCCGAGTCCACCGGCCCGGGCGGCGGCCTGGCGGACGTGGGGGGCTTCGACGTGGCCTGGTGGAACGACGCCACGTTCGGGGCGGAGAAGACGGCGGCGAACCAGTTGCTCCAGGCCGTGCCCCGGGTGCACACCGACGAGACGTCCGAGCCCACAGCCGGAGTCATCCCGACGACGCCGCCGGCGGGTGTCGCCAGCCCGTGGTCGGCCCGCTACACCGGCGAGGTCCAGCTCGACGCGGCGGGCCCGTGGCGCTTCTACCTGTCGGCCAACGGCAAGGCCAAGCTGTGGGTCGACGACGTGGTCGTGGTCGACGCCTGGGCGGCCCACACCAACCCGGTGGCGGGCGCCGACGTCACGCTCACGGCCGGGCGCCACCGCATCCGCATCGACTACGTGCCCGAGGGGGCTGCGCTCCTGGGCGTGTCGTGGGACCCGCCGGGGTCGGCCCCGCTGGCCCTCCTTCCGGCCGACAAGGTCTTCCCCCGCTACGGCGCGGCCGTGCGGGCCACGACCGACGAGACGGCCGGCCTGCTGGCCGGCGGCGCGACCACGACCGTCGTCGACACGCTGCTCGAGCACGACGACACGACCGTCCCGGCCCGCCTGGTGTCCAAGACGATCGTCGACCCCCTGGGGGAGGCCCTGACCACCACCTCGGGCTACCAGCCCGTCGGGCCGAACCAGACCCTCAAGCGGACCAGCCGCACCCTGCCCGGGGGCTCGACCACGACCTACGAGTTCTACCCCGGCGGCAGCGCACCCGCATGCGGCGGCGGCTTCAGCGGTGCCCTGCGCCAGTCGAGCGGCCCCGACCCGGGGGCCGGTGCGACCCGCCAGGTGACCCGGTACTCCTACGACCTGCGGGGCCAGGTGGCCGGGAGCCACCGCAACGGCGAGGCGGGCTCGGCGTGCACCACCTTGGACAAGCGGGGCCGTCCCGAGACCGTGACCGTGCCCGCCTTCGACGGCGTGGCTGCCCGCACCGTCACGATGGCCTACGCCAAGGTCGAGGCAGCCAAGCGCAACCCGCTGGTCACCACCGTGAGCGAGCCGGGCCTCGGCACCATCGAGGCCAGGGTCGACCTGCTGGGCCGGGTCGTGTCCTACACCGACGCCTGGGGCAACGTCACGACCTACACCTACGACCAGGCCGGCCGGCCCACCCAGACCAACGGCCCCGGAGGCAGCCGGGTGACGACCTACGACCCCAAGGGGCGGGCCTGGAAGCAGGCCCTGGGCCCGTCCCAGCTGGCCCAGGCCACCTACGACGACACCACGGGCCAGCTCGTGTCGGTCGCCTACGGCAACGGGACCGCCCTGGCCGAGATCGGCCGCAGCGGGGCCGGGGCCACGACCAGGCTGGCCTGGACGGCCGCCGGCGGCGCGCCCCTTGCCACCGACGAGGTGGCCCGTTCCCGGACCGGGCGCGTCACCGACGAGAAGGTCGACGGCGACGACGCCTACCCCGGGACACCTAGCTTCGGGTCGGCAGGATCGATGAACTTCCACTACGACCCCGTCGGCCGCCTGCGCACGGCCAAGGTCGCCGGCCACGACCTGGCCTACGAGTTCGCGGCCGCCGCCGCCTGCGGCGACCTCACCGCCGCCGGCAGGAACACCAACCGCACCCGGGTCTCGGACAACGGCACCGGCACCGACTTCTGCTACGGCCTCGACGACCGGCTGCTCTCGACCAGCCCGGCCACCGTCAGCCTCACCTACGACACCCGCGGCAACGCCGACCTCCTCGACGGCCAGGAACTGGTCTTCGACGGGGCCAACCGCCACGTGGTCACCAAGGTGGCCGGCCAGGCCAAGGTGACCTACACCCGCGACGCCACCGACCGGATCGTCGGGCGGGTCGAGGCCGGCCAGCCCGCCGTCCGCTACGGCCACGCCGGCCCCGGCGACGCCCCCACGTTCGTCACCGACGACCAGAACGCCCTCCAGCAGAGCTTCCTCTCGCTCCTCGGCGGCGTGAGCGTGACGGTCACAGGATCAAGCCAGGCCTGGTCCTACCCCAACGTCCACGGCGACGTCATGGCCACGGCCGACGCGACGGGGGCCAAGCAGGGCGACACCCTGCGCTACGACCCCGACGGCAAGCCCCTGGGGGCGACACCCGACAACCTGGCCGGCAACTTCGACTACGGCTGGCTCGGCCAGCACCAGCGCCCCCTGGAGCACGCCGACGGCCTCACCCCGGTCATCGAGATGGGGGCGAGGCCGTACCTGCCCTCCATCGGCCGCTTTCTTGCCCAGGACCCGGTGGAGGGGGGGTCGGCGAACGCCTACGACTACGTGTCCGGGGACCCGGTCAACGGACTGGACCTGACGGGAATGGTGCAAACGGAGCCAGACCCAGTGACATATTCTGCGTGTGTTGATCTCACTCCCTACAACCAGGACGTGGTCGAGTCCCTAACGTGCGAGGGTTATCGCCAAGCTGCCTTCCTCCGTAGCGTCGGCCTGCCATACGACTTCGCCGCACCTCCTTTGGCTATACCTCCGCGGCCTCATGGCGAGTCGGTCCTGGGTGCTCTAGGACGAGGTCTTACGACTGCACCAGGTCACGTTGCTGGCTTCGTTCGTCAGGCAGCAGCAAATCCGATTGTCGTAGGCGTTGTGAAGTTCGCGTCGGGTTGCGCCGCAGCCACTGTGTTCGCTATCAAGCAGACCGCGTGGATACAGGGCTTGGCGTTGGCGAGTGGAGTAGGCGAGATTCCGAATGGTGTCGTCCTCGGGCTGGCGTGTATTGGCGGAGGCACCCTCGCGGCATCCATGCGCGGTTTCAAGATTCCCTCGTGATGAGCGATCGCCCACGCCTTCCGCGGTATATGGCACTCACGACGACAATCGTTACGGGGATCGCAACAGCCTACGAGTTCGGCACAGGCAACCGTGTTTGGGGCCTCGCCCTTTTGCTGGCAGCGACGCTTGCGTTTGTGGCCACCATGTGGTTCGCCAAACGCGAGGATCCTGAAGCTATCGCGGCAATCCCGGTGGGCAGCTTATCGCCTAAGACGGCGCTATTTGGCTTCGGGCTAAGTGGTGTGCTCCTGACCATCGGGATTGTGGCCCTGATTCAGGGGCTAAGCGGCGGCGGACTGGGACCTACCGGATTCGTGCTAGGACCGATCAATGTCTTCGCGGGTGTTGTCATCTTCGCAGGGTCATTCCGAACTATTGCGCAATCAGCCGGCAACAGGGGTGACTAGCTGTTGTGGAACGGCCTGTCAAGGATGAGCGGGAAGCTCCTTTTCGGGAGCGACCAAGCCCCAGGTCCAGGTGGCTTGGTCCAGTAGGCCTCGAAGTCGCCGTTGGACCGGACGGCTCGTAGCTTTGAGGACTGCTTCTGCACCTTCGACGCTCCATCGTGCCCCGGTGATGTCCATCCGGTCGGCCACCAGGTAGCGGCACGTGCCCTCGAAGACGTCATGAGACTGCACCTCCGATCGTGTTGTTTTCAGTTCGGGTGAGAAGCCGGGCGACGGCCGGCCGGGCTCGGAGCGCCGCCTCTCGATGTCGGCGGTTGAAGAGGATGCAGGTGGCGCCGGTGGCCGGCTGGCGGTACGGGATCTCGCCCTTGCGCAGCCAGTAGTAGACGGTGCCGGGCTTGACGCCGAGGCCGGTGGCGAGGTCGCGGACGGTGAGCTCGTCGGGTCGGAGTGGACAGGGTCGTGAGAGCCCGATGGTGTGCCGGACGTTGCGGACGTCCGGTCCGTGGAACTCGTGGCCGCGAGCGGTGCGCAGGCCGAGGGCGCGCAGTTCTGCGGCGATGTCGGTGTCGCGGAGCCCTTCGCCCATGCGCCGACGGATGAGCCAGTCGGGGTGACTACCAACGGGGACGCGGGTTATTTGGGTCTTCGCGTTTGAGTGGGGAGCGACGCGGCGAAGGCGTGTGACGACCGACGACGCTCGGGGCACCAGCTCCTTCAGCGCCTGCATTTGCCCTGGTCAGGACCCCATGGTCCCCTTGGAGAAGACCCGAAGCGCGGGTCGCTGCGCACTACGCCTCGGAGCGCTCCCCACGCAAACGCGTAGGCCGGTTATCTTGAAACCGGTGATCCTACTGGCTATGCCGATATCGTTTCTCGCGATCCCGGCATCTTCAACGTGGTCAGCAACGGGACGGGAGTGGTCAGCGTCGGCCTCGTGTTCATCCCCGGCGCCCAACCCGTGGCCGCAGGACTCGCTGTGGCCTCTGCGGCTTCGGGCGCTGTCGGGCAGAGCCTCGACACGAAGACACCCTGTCGGGGCCAGCGTGTAGCACTTGCGGTCGGATTGACTCGAATCAGCCTTCTCAGGAGTGTAGGGCTTCCGTATGACTACGGCGCGTCCATTCCACCGTCAGCAGTACCAGTGGGTCAGGCAAACGGTTTCCTTGGCCGAATCGGCGTTTACGCTGACGATGCACTTCGAGTCGCTGGCGGTGGCGCCGCGATCGTATTGACAGCGGCTGGCGCCCCTGCCGTAGCTGTCGTCGCCATCCCAGTACTGGCTTCGCTTGCTTCGCTTGCTGGGAATCTCGCCGACCCGAGCTGTTCGACGTCAGGCACGGGGCATGGCGCAGCTGCCTCCGCTTTCGCTGGCGCAGGTGCCGAGGGGGTCGCCGCCGTGGCCCGCGGGGCACTCTCCTCGGCCGCAAGAGGCACCGGCGTCTTTGGCTCCGTCGCCTCCTCGCTGGTGCCATGCCGATGAAGCGGTCGCCTGAGAGCCAGAATAGGGCTGTCGTTCTCCTGGTCGTCCTGGCATGGAGCACGCTGCTCATCGTGCTTGGCCTCGTTACCGGTTCGGAGCAGCTGAGTTACCCAGCGTTGGCAGCCTGGCTAATAGCTTTGTCCGGAACCGTCGCTTGGCTTCTACGAAAAGGCGGCCGTGAGTAGGTCCCCGAACTCGGCCAACCCAACCCGTGGAGGGCGGGTCGGCGAACGCCAACGACTACGTGTCGGAAGACCCGCTGAACTGGCAACGGGTACTTGCTTGTTCGGCGGTGATCCTGTGAGAGCGGCGTGGATGAAGGAGCAATCGGTCTGATAGTGCTCGGCGTGTGTCTCTCGATTGGCGGGCTAGGGTTCCACGTGTCTGTGCGAGTAGTGCGCGATCCGGTGTCTACGGACGGCTAGCTTGTATAACTCGAGTGGTTCGTGGTTCCTACGAACCGGTGCCGCAGCACTGATTCTCGGCGCAATAGTGGCGCTCGTTGTAGCTCTATTCTGACCGAGCCTGCCCTGGCGCCTCACCGGTCCGTGGGTCGGAGGCTCGGGGACGGTTCACGCCAGCGCGGAATGCGCTCGTAGGGGAGCGGAGCGGTTCGGGTCCGGGGATCGGCGGGTCAGGGCCGGGGCGGCGGCGGAGGAGCCAGATGATGAGGCCGGCGGCTGCGGCGAGGGCGCCCCAGATACCGGCCTCGTCTACCAGGTCGCCGGCGGCCCAGGCGGCGTCGGACGCCCCAGACGGTTCCTTGTGGCGCCGGCGCGACGGGGGGAGGCGGGCCTGGAGTTCGAGGCCGCGGCGGACGGCTTCGGGGTCGGGGACGGGTTCGGGTTCGGGGGTCAGCCGACCAGGGACGTCGCCAGGTGCCGGAGGGCGCCGACAGTGGGGGAGTCGCGGTCGTGGTCGATGGGGGAGGCGCCGACGCGGTCAGCCGTGCGGACGGAGCCGTCCACCGGGATGACGATGTCGGGTTCGACAGCGAGAAAGTCCCGGATATAGGCCAGGTCCTGGTCGTCGGCGACCTTGTTGGCGACGACGATGCGGCGGCCGATGTTCTTCTGGGCGGCCATGTCGAGGAGGCGGCGGGCGACCTCGGCGGAGCGCGGGTAGGGCTCCACGACGACCACGAGGGCGTCGATCTGGCTCTCGTCGCCGCGGGCGACGGTCATGACACCTCCCCCGAGGTCGACGAGCACGACGCGTCCCGGCTTCTCCTCGAGTGCGGCGAGCAACTGCCCGGCGGAGAGTCCGCCTCAGCCGGGGCGGAAGTGGTCGAACTTCTTGACCTGCACGATGCGGAGGTGTTCGCCGGCCTCGGCTGCGAACTGGTCGACGACCTCCTCCATGGAGCAGGCGATGGCCAGCCCGTCGGGCAGCAGGGCCTCACGGGCACCGAGGAGTCGTTCGGTGCGTTCCACGCCCATGCCCAGGGAGATGCCGAGGTTGGGGTTCTCGTCGGCGTCGACGGTGAGGACGTCGAGTCCGCCCTCGGCCAGGATGCGAGCCAGGACGCCGGCGACGGTGGTCTTGCCCGAGCCGCCTTTGCCGGCGACCGCGATCTTGGCCATGGGCACCTCTCTTCTTTATGGGACGGGCTGGCGGACGTCGTGCAGGCGGTCGGCCAAGCGGGCGATGGCCTGGCGGGCCGGTGCTTCGGGGTCGATGGTGACAAGGGGCCGGCCGTCGCGTTCGGCCCGCTGGAGGGCGGGGTCGGCGGGCACCACCGTCCAAATGGGGACGTCGAGGGCGGCCATCTCGGCCTCGACGTAGGCCGCCTCCTCGGGGGTGGAGACCTTGTTGGCAACGGCTGCGAGTCGCAGGCCGGCCGGCCACTCGCCCATGCCCACGAAGCGGCGGGCCGTCATCGTCGACTTGGCGAACGGTTCGACGATGAGCAGGGCGACCCCCTTGGTGCCGGCCATCCCGCCCGCGACCTGGAGCGTGCCGCCCTGGAGGTCGACGATCGACCAGCCGTCGGGGTCGTCGTACTGGCGGGAGACGGAGTTGAAGGCGATCGTCCCCGACCAGTTGGCCAGATGGGTCTCGCGGCGGAACTCGATGTCCTTGAGGCCGGCGTCGACGTTGCCGCACTGGAGGAACCGGAGGTTGTCGCCGGCCGGCGCCGGGCGAGAGCAACGGTCGACGATCTCGGCGGGCGTGCCGTCGAGGCGCCAGCCGCCGTTGTCCCGGATGGCCATGTTGGCCAGGTCCCAGTCGTCGCTCGGCTCCATGCCCAGGACCTGGGCCAGGCCGGGGACGGTGTCGGCGTCGATGGCGACGACCCGTTCGCCGCGTCCGGTCAGCTCGACGCACAGCAGCCCGGCGAGCGTCGACTTTCCCGAGCCGCCCTTGCCCAGCATCACCACCCGCACGTTGGGAACGGTAGCGCGGGCGGCGCGGCGGGGCGCGGCGGGTTCAGGCTGCGGTTGGCTCCATGAGCTCGAGGCGGTTGCCGAACGGGTCGGCGGTGTACACCCGATGGTAGCCGGCGAGGGGCTCGTCCTCGACGACGCTCGCGCCAGCCTCGGACAGCGCTTCGATCAACGACGCCAGTCCGCTGACGAGGAGGGCCGGGTGCGCCTTCGTGGCGGGCCGGAAGTCGGGGTCGACGCCGAGGTGGATCCGGACGGTGTCCGACTCGAACCAGCATCCGCCGCGCCCGGCCAGGTTTGGGGGCTTGGGCGTCTCGGGAAGTCCGAGGACGTCGCGGTAGAAGGAGCGGGCCAGGTCCTCGCCGCCCGCCGGCATCGCGAGCTGGACATGGTGGAGGTGATGGACGGTGGGGCGGGGCTGGCGGTCGGGCTCGGCGGTCACCACTTCCAGGTCTCGGACAAGGCCTGGCGGACGGTGGCGGCGTAGCCCTCGAGGGCGCCCAGCCGTTCCTCGGGGCTCAGCTTCATCTCCGACGAACGCACGAACCACGCCGGTGCGCCGCCCGCTCGTCGTGCCTTGATGACGGCGAACACCGACTCGACGACGTACTGGTCGCCGACGCCCACGGTGTCGAGGCCGGCCAGGAGCTCGCTGAACTGGATGGGGACCGCGGCCCCGCCCTGGTTGGGGGGCGGCGTCTGGCGTTTCCACGCCATCGTCAGCCGCTGGCGCATCGAGGTGGTCAGGCCTTCGAGGACCCCGAGCAGCTCCTCGGAGGCGAGGGGGGTGCCGCCGCTGCGGACGGACCAGGCCGCGCTCCCGTCCTCGGCCCGCACCTTGAGGAGGGCGAACACCGACTCCGGCCGCATCCCCTCGCCGATGGTGGTGGTGCCGTAGCCGGCCAGCAGCACGCTGAACGGCGTGGGCTCCTCAGCCACCGGACCCGTTCCCTGCGACGTCCACGGTCGAGGAAATTACTCGGTTCGTTCCCCGGGCCAGGCGTCTGTGGTCACGGAGATGGCGCTGGGCGGCGGTCCGCAGTGATGCCGCTGGGTCAGCCGTCGCGCTCAGGCGAGGGGCTTGCCGAGTTCCCAGTGGTGCCCGCTGGGGTCGGCGAGGCGGCCGACCCGCCAGCCGTGGCCGTCGTAGACGGGGTAGACCTCGGTGGCGCCGGCGGCGATGGCCTGGGCGTAGGCGGCGTCGGGATCGTCCACGGTGAGGATCATGCGGACGGGGGAGTTGGCGACGACGGCGTCGGGGTCGTTCTGGACCCAGAAGCGGGCGCCGGCGATGTCCAGCTGGGCGACCTCGGTGCCGCCGTTGTCGTTCTCCAGCCGTTGGACGACCTCGGCGCCGAAAGCCTCGGTGTAATAGGCCACGGCCGCGGTGGCGTCGGGGACGGAGAGCCAGGGCGCGATCACGGGCGCGGTTCTAGTCGAGGTCGGCGCGGCGGCGCCCGGGGCGTCGGCGGGGGCGTCGGCGGGGGCGTCGGCGGGGGTGTGGGGGGCGTCGGGAATGTCGGTTTTCGTGCTCCGCACCAGCGGGCCGTATCGGGCCTGCGACGGCGGCCCGAGGGGTAGGGGTGCGGGCGACTTCGCCGGTCCTGAGCATAAGCTGTCACTTGTATAAGGTGCTGCTGATAGAGTTGGTGCGTGGAGGCGTTCGATGTGCTCGGTGACCCGGTGCGGCGGCGGATCCTCGAACTGCTGGCTGTGGCTGACGGCGAGGTGGCGGCGGGGGTGGTGGGAGGCGCGGTCCAGGAGGAGTTCGGGATCAGCCAGCCGGCGGTGTCCCAGCACCTGCGGGTACTGCGGGAGAGCGGGTTCGTGACGGTGCGGTCCTCGGGCGTGCGGCGGCTGTACGCGGTGCGGGGGGAGGGGCTCGCCGACATCGACGCCTGGCTCGAACGGTTCCGCCGGTTCTGGGGGCCGCCGTTGGACGCACTGGCGACCGAGGTGGCCCGGGGAAAGCAGGAGCGACGCCCGTGATCGACGACACCGGTGCACCTAGCCCGGATCTTGTGTGCCCAGTAGGCGTGGGCACCAGCCAAATCCGAAAGGAGGTGGTGAAGTTGAGGTGACCCACGTCGACAAGCTCGTGTCTGCCAGCCGGTGAGAGTCCGGTCCGGGTAGCTGCCAGGAGGCCCGGTAGCAGGTTGGCGGCGTCGGGGGGAAACGCCCGGTGTCGAAGCCCAACGTCGAAAGCCCCTTTGGGGGGAGCGACTGTCCAGCCCGCAGCATCAAGCGAATCTTGCAGCCTCGTGAGGCTAACCCCGCAAGGGGACAAGGGAGCGCCGAGCCGCTGAAATCACGGCGAAGGCCATGGAAGGCGTCGAAGACCTGGAGTTGCGGGCGCCGAGGAACTCCCCGGGGTAGGGAGAGTGGGATGGGCAGAAGGTAGGCACGAGAACTGGGGAGGCCCTCGTCGGCCCCGGCCTGCGGTGGCCGGGAGCAGCCGGTGCGTATAACCGGCCAAACGGGAAGTCGCATCGAGCCGGCAGGGCGTCGGATGGGGCCGTACTACCGCTTGAAGGCGTGGGACAACACAACCCCGCCCGAGGGAAGGGCCCCTGCTGCATCACGCGCTTGAGAAGGAGGGAAGAGCCGGTGAATGCCTGATGGCTAACGGCACCGAAAACAAGGTCCAAGAGCTTCAGACCAAGCTGTACCAGGCGGCCAAGTTGTCGCCGACCAGACGTTTCCACGCGCTTTTCGACAAGGTCCACCGTAAGGACTTCCTATGGAAGGCGTGGGTGGATGTCGCCCGCAACAACGGCGCACCCGGCGTGGACGGCGTCAGCATCGCCCACATCGAGGAGGGCGGGGTCGAAGGGGTCAGGGCGTTTCTCGACGAACTGGCCTCCGAGCTCGAAGACGGCACCTACCGGCCGCTGCCGGTGCGGCGGGTGACCATACCGAAGGCAGATGGCGGCGAGAGAAATCTCGGAGTCCCCGCCATTCGCGACAGGGTGGTCCAGGCTGCGCTCAAGGCGGTCCTGGAGCCGATCTACGAGGCCGACTTTCTCGACTGCTCCTTTGGCTTTCGCCCTGGCCGCTCAGCGCATCAGGCGCTGGAGGTCATTCGGACGGAGGTCAACCGGGGGCGGATGTGGGTCGTTGACGCCGACATCGCCAGCTTCTTCGACTCGATTCGGCCGGACGTTCTTCGAGCAGCTCTGGAAGAACGCATCTCGGACCGGCGGGTCTTGGCGCTCATCATGGGGTGGCTCCGCGCCGGGGTGTGGACGGGGGAGACCCTGCTGCATCCCGACTCCGGAACCCCGCAAGGTGGGGTGGTCTCACCGCTTCTTGCCAACGTGGTGTTGCATCGCCTGGATCGCATCTGGGCAACGCGGCATCTCCGGCTGGGAGTGTTGGTGAGGTACGCGGATGACCTGGTGGTGTTGTGCCCTACCAAGGAGA
>JBOGID010000211.1:0-5881 GCA_050742295.1 Acidimicrobiales bacterium
CCCTCGAGGCGGTCCCGCTCGACGAGCGGCGGGCGGTGCTGCGCGGGCGCGGCCCGGAGGCACTGGCGCAGGCCGGCTTCTCCTGGGAGCGGCTCTCGGGCTGGCTTCCAGGCGGGATGGACTCCGAGGCGTGGGAGGCGGTCATCCCGTCCATGGGTGCCATGGCCCTGGTCCGGAACCTGCGCAACTTCGACCAGGCCGCCATCTCCGACACCGCGGTAGAGGCGGTCACCGCCACGATCACCGACGCGGCCGAGGTGGCCAAGGCCCGGCTGTTCCCGTACCAGGTGTGGTCGGCCTACAAGCACGCTCCGTCGGACAACTGGAAGCCGGCCCTGGGCCGGACTCTCGACCTCACCGCGGTCAACGTCCCGGCCCTCGGCGGCACCCTCGTGGTGATCGACACGTCCGGCTCCATGCAGTCGCCCGTGTCGAACCGCTCGAAGGTGCAGCGGGTCGAGGTGGCGGCCGTCATGGCCACGGCCCGCCGGGCAGCCGATGTGGACGTCGTCATCTACGGCCAGGGCAACAGGGCCGTCCGCGGCCTGGCCGCCACCTCGGTGCTGGCGGGCGTGGCCAAGGTGGCGGGCCTGGTCGGCTCGGTGGGCCACTCGACGTACGGCCACACCGCCATCGCCAAGCACTTCGACGCCCGGCGCCACCGCCGGGTGGTGCTGTTCACCGACGACCAGCAGCACAACTCGGGCCAGGTCCGGCTCGACCACGTGCCGCTGATCTACACGTTCAACGTGGCCGGCTACCGGCCGTCGGCCCTGCCCGCGGGCGAGCGCGGCCGGTACACGCTGGGCGGCTTCACCGACGCCACGTTCACGGCCATGTCGGTCCTTGAGCAGGGCCGGGACGCCACCTGGCCGTTCATGGTTCTGACATAACGCGTCGAGAGGGCCCAAAGACGGTGGTCAACGATGCGGCTGGCCCGATGCCAACGGCGGCACCGTCTTGGAGGTCCTCGTGTCAATGTTCCGTCGCGTCCTCGCGCCTGTCGCGGTCGCTCTCTCCGGCCTGCCCGCCGGCCCGGTGACGTCTGTTGCGCACGCGACGGGCGCCGTCGGGTCGTTCACGCCCGACGGCCGCCGGCTGGTCGTGACCGAGCGGGCCACCAACCAGATCGACCTCTACGCCGTGGGTGCCGACGGCCTGGCCTCGGGCCCCGCCGTGTTCCCGAGCCCGGGCGTCACCCCCTTCGGCTTCGACTTCGACCGGCGGGGCAACGTGATCGTGTCCGAGGCGTTGGGCGGCGGCGCCGACGCCAGCGCCGTGTCCTCCCTGGCGCTGCAGTGGACCGGTGGCGTTTCCGTGATCAGCGCCTCGGTGCCCACGACCGAGACGGCCGCCTGTTGGATCGCCACCACCAATGGCTGCTACGCCTACGCCGGCAACGCTGGCGGCTCGATCAGCGGGTAGGTGAGTCGCCACCGACGGGTCGCTCACGGGTCGCTCACGCTGCTCACCCCGGGCGGCAAGATGGCCTCGGCGGCCGCGGGCGTGACCGACCTGGCCGACAGCCGGGACAGCCGCTTCCTCTACGCCCGCATCGGCAACGGGACGGTCGGTGCCTACGCCATCGGCTCCCATGGCAGCCTCGCCGTCCTCCCCACCGCGCCGGACCCTGCCGCCGGACGCGGCCGGATCGCCGCCCGCTGAACTTCACACGAGGAGCGGGGCCGCGGCCAGCGGGCGGCGGCCCCGCTCCTCTGGGTTTCAGCCGACGGGCATGCCCGCCATCATGCGCTCCAGGTCCGCCTGGGACGGCAGGCCGAGGGGGTCGAGGGTGGCGACCCCGGACAGGAGGTCGCACAGGTGCTGCGACACCCCGAAGGCGGCCGGGCCGTGGGCGCTGACGATGACGCTCGTCTCCAGGCTGCGGATGACGTCGAGCTCGGCGTCGATCTTGGCCGGGTCGACCACCTCGTGCCAGGGGTGGTTGGCCCGGTTGAACCAGTTGAACCCCTCCCGGTAGGCGTCCGCCGGCACCTCGGCCGTGCTCGCGCACGACGTCGGCACGACCGCCCCGAAGGCGTCGGCCGAGTAGTACACGCCCGTCTTGGCGTCCCAGAGGCCACGGGTGGCGGGCGAGTCGTAGTACGGCGGGCGGATGGCGACCAGCTCCCGGTCCCCGGCCCGGAACCGGTCGCCGTGATTGGCGAAGTTGATCCGGTCCATGGGCAGGTGCCACTCCTCGCCCATCCGGCCCACGCCCACGAAGTTCGTGATCAGGCGGGCGTTGGGGCAGGCCTCCAACACCTGGATGAGGTTGCCGGAGTGGTCCCGGTCGTCGTGGCTGAGGAAGATCCAGCGCACGTCCTCGGGGTCGACGAGGTTGAACGCGGCGTCGAGGTACGCCTGGCGGAAGATGGGTGCGCCGGTGTCGATGAGGATCGGCTCCTCGCCCTTGATGACCATGCTGTTGACGTACAGCGTCCCGATGCCGGGGATGGCGAACGGCAGTGGCAGCACCCACGTGTCGTCGGCGACGGCGATCGGGGTTTCCATTCTCGGCTCTTCCACGTGATCCTCCTGAACGGGTGGCTTGCTGTCAGGAGAAAGGCGTTCGCCGGCGGGCGCTCCCGTTCACTGGAGACTGAACGATCCAGAGGACTTCGTCGTCGGGGTCGGGGTCGTAGGCGCAGAACAGGCCGGTGCGCACTCGGCGGTCGAGTACCGCTCCGGGCCCGGGCAGGGCCTCGGCCAGCTTCCCGATGGCGGCGCGGACCGCCCTGGTCACGTTGAGCCGGGCCTTTTCGGCGGCCGACGAGGCGGCACGCTCCCGCCCACCGAGGCCGAAGGCCCTCGCCAGCTCGGCCACCAGGCCGTCCAGCTCGCCTTGGGCCTTGGCCGCCCGGGCGTCGTCCTCACCGGCAATGGCCTCCTCCACCTCGTCGCGCAGCTCGATCACCCGGCGCCGGTAGGCGGCGCGGGCCGCAGCGTCGAGGACGGGACCGGCGTCACCCAGGCGACGGCGATCGAGACCGGTGTCGGCGGCGGCCACGCCTTCCACCAGGTCGACGAGGTCGAGGGCGTGACGCTCGGCGCCGGCGTGGGCTACGAGGTCGGCTACATAGCGCAGGCCCTTGGTGTCACGCAGGCGGACGGCGGTGTCACCGCTGCGGGCCGTCCACCACTGGCCGTCGATGGCGAGGGTCGCGGTCAGCCGCTGGGGGCGGGCGGCCGCCGGCGGCGTCGGTGTCCCGGTTTCGGCGGCCGTCAGACGGGTGAGCAGGGCGGCGTCCCCGGGAGCCACGACCACGTCGAGGCGGGCCAGGAGGGCGGCCGCGGCGCGGGCCTCCACCACCGCCTCGGCCCGCCGGTCACCACCGGCCGCCTCGCACAGCCTTGCCAGGTCGAGGTGGAGCGTGGCCTTGAGCAGCGGGAGGTCGGCGAAGGTCAGCTCGTCGAGGCCCTCGTGAAGGGCGGCCACGGCGTCCGCCAGCTCGCCCTGCTCGGCCCCCACCCGGGCCCGCAACCGGGCCGCCTCCGCCGCCAGAGCGGGAAGGCCAACGCCGCGGCTGCGGGCGTCCAGTTCGGTCGACGCCGCGGCGGCGGCCACCACATCGCCCCGTCCCAGTTCGGCCTCGACGACCACCGCCAGCAGGGCGACAGCCCGCACCCGGTCCTCCCCGATCAGCCGCAGCCCCCGGCGGGCGGCGGCGCGGGCCAGATCGAGCTCGCCCCGGGCCAGGTACAGCCGGGCCGTGGGCAGCAGGGCCTGCAGGTGGTCGTCCTTGCCCAGCAGAAGGGCCTCGGCCTCGGCCAGGCGGCCCTGCAGGATGCGGAGCTCGGCCAGGGCGATGGGCGGGTGCCAGTTCATCTCGGGCATGACCTGGTCGATGGCGGCGTAGGCCCGGGTGAGGACGTCCTCCGCCTCCGTCCAACGGCCGACGCGGCACAGGAGCGTCCCCTGCACGCTCTCGCAATGGCTGCTGAGGATGGCCGCCGGACCCGGCGCCGTTCCCAGCAGCCCTCGCTGGCGGAGGACCCGGCTCCACGCCTCCACCCGTGCGAAGTCGGCGGTGTGGTAGCAGGCCGTGTAGAAGGAGCACACCGACTTGCCGGCGAGGTCGAGGTCCGACATCCCGCCGCCGCACAGCAGGGCCATGGCCTCGTCGATCATTCCCATGCCCTCGGCCACCCGGCCCGCCTGCACGTAGGCCAGGCCGCCGTCGGCCAAGGCCTTGGCCTCGAGGTCCACGTCGCCAAACCGGCGGGCCCGGTCGAGGGCGAGTTCGGCCCGCTCGATCAAGACGGCTGGATCGTCGACGTCGCAGCCCATGGCGGCCAGGGCCGCGTAGCCCTGTTCGACGCAGGGCGGCTCGTCCTCGACAAGCCGGACGGCACGGCTGAACCACGGCCGGGCCGCGACCCGGTTCCCGAGGTAGTTGGCGAACAGGTCGCCGAGGCGGGCACAGACCATGGCGGCCGCCCGGCTGTCGCCCGCCGCCGTCAGCGCCCGGACGGCGGCCGAGAGGTGACCGACCGCGGCCTCGGCGTCCCAGGCTGCGAACGCCTCCTCAGCCAGCCGCTGCAACTCGCTTGCGTCGACAGACCCCAGGTTCGCGACTGTACGGCGGCCGAGCCGTGAGCGGCGTCAACCGCCGTCAGTCGGCGGCGACAGCTTGGAGGACGTCGAGGCGGGCGGCCCGGCGGGCGGGCAGGGCGGCGGCCACCAGACCGGCGGCCACGGCCACCGCCATCCAGCCGAGCAGCTGGCCGACAGGGACGACGAACTCGGTCACGCCCTGGCCCCGCATGGCCGAGACGAGGGCCCAGCCGAAGACGACGGCCACGACCACGCCCAGGACGGCGCCCAGGCCGGTGATGATGGCTGCCTCGAACTTCACCATGGCCCGCAGCTGGCGGCGGCCCATGCCGATGGCCCGCAGCATGCCCAGCTCCCGGGTCCGCTCGTGGATGGAGAGGGACAGGGTGTTGGCGATCCCGAGCAGCGAGATGATCACCGAGAGGGCGAGCAGGGCGGTGACCGGCACCAGATAGGACTGCACCTGGTCGTTCTGCTCGGCCAGGACCTGGCCGCGGTTCAGAACCTGCACGTTCGGGACGTCGGCCAGCGCCTTCTCGATGCGGGCCCGTGCGGCAGCCGGTGTCGTGCCGGGGGCCAGCTGCACGCTGACCTGGAGATCGAAGGACTGGGCGTAGTTGGCCTCGTAGGCGCCGACCGTGATCACGTAGTCGGTGCGCACCGAGGGGGCGGAGAACGTCCCCTGCAGGCGCAGCTTCTTGGTCCCGGTGCGGGCGAACGTCATCGAGACCTGGTCGCCCACCTTCCACTTGTGGCGGGCGGCCACCGTGTCCCGCACCAGGACGCCCTTGTCGTCGAGCCCTCGGAGGGCGTCGGCCGAGCCTGCATCCAAGGCGTACATGGCGGTGACGGTGGCGGGGTCGACGGCCAGCAGCGTCATCGTGCGTCCGTCCAGGCCCCACTGTCCGCCCTTGACGGGCGACACCAACTGGACGCCGTCCACCTGGCGCAGCCGTTCGGCGACGAGGGGCGGCACGCCCGCGGAACCGTCGGCGTTGACCACGAAGTCGGCCCGGAGGACGTCCTCCACGGTGCGGGTGGCCGAGGCCCGCATGGACGCGGCCATGATCGAGACGACGCCGATGAGGCCCAGCCCGATTGTGAGGGCGGTGGCGGTCGTGGCAGTGCGGCGGGGGTTGCGGGTGGCGTTGTCACGGCCCAGCCGGGCGGGCTCGCCCAGCACCCGGCTCAGCGGGGCGGCGATGACCTGGGCCACCGGACCGGCCAGCAGCGGCGCCAGCGTGGCCAGGCCCCCGAGGACGGCGGTGGCGCCGATGGCGATGGCGATCAGGGGACGGGCTACGGTGCCGGCCACACCCAGGG
>JBOGID010000212.1:0-1836 GCA_050742295.1 Acidimicrobiales bacterium
GCCACAGCGCCTCGTCGGCGGCCAGGTTGCCGACACCCGCCAGCCGTGCCTGGTCCATGAGGCGGGCCTTGAGGGGCGCCGCGCTCTGCAGGGCGCGGGCGAGAGCCGACGGCGTGACGGTCAGGGCGTCGGGGCCGAGCCTGGCCTCGACCGGTTCCAGTTCGACGCCGCCGAGCCGGCGCGAGTCGCGTAACCGCAGGTCACCGCCGTGGGGCGGGGCGAAACGCAAGCCGAACCGGTCAAATTTCTCCAGTTCCCGGTTGCTGGCGTAGATCAGGTTGTCGACGGCGGCGTGCCCGTCGACGAGCAGCCGCCCGGACATCCCGAACCGCAAACCGAGAGCGGCGCAATCCGTGTCGACAATGAGCAGCTTGCCGATCCGGCGGGTACCGGCGACGGTGGCGCCGGTCAGGGCCGCGGCGAGGGCCTCGGCCGTCGTCCCCCGCTTCAGGTACCACGCATCGGGCGCCACGACCTCGGCTATCCGGCGGCCGACGACCTGCTCGGCGAGCCGCCGGTAGACCTCGACTTCGGCCAGTTCGGGCACGGGCACGATTGTCACCGAGTTTTCGGGTGGGCCCGGAACCCCTCCTACAGTGGCCCTGATGCCTCCCGCCCGCGAGGTCCTGCACTGGGCCCACCTGTTCTCCGAGGTCGTGACCTCGGGCCTGTGCACGGGCTGCGCGGGCTGCGTGGTGGCGTGCCCCTACGACGTGCTCGGCTACGACGACACCAGCGGGGCCTACAAGCCGTTCCACCTCGAGGAGGAGGGCGGCCCCGGCGGCTGCGGCCACGGCGACCGGGGCTGCACGTCGTGCACCCGGGCCTGCCCCCGGTTCCGGGCGTGGGAGCCCGAGATCGACACCCACCTGTTCGGCCGGGCCCGCACCAAGGCCGAGGTCGACGGGATCAGCAAGGACATCATCCTGGCCCGGGCGTCCGACGAGGCCGTGGCCAAGGCCGGCCAGGACGGCGGGCTGGTCTCTGCCATCCTCATCTGGGCCCTTGAGAAGGGCTACATCGACGCCGCCCTGGTGTCCTACCTGGAGGGGGACGGCACGACTTGGAAGGCCATCCCCGGCGTGGCGAAGACACCGGAGGAGGTGCTGGCCGCCGCCGGCTCCCGTTACACGTACTCGGCCAACACCATGGCCTACGACGAGGCGGTGGCGGGCGGGGCGGAGAAGATCGGGCTGGTCGGCATGTCGTGCCAGTCGTCGGTCCCGCCCATCATGGACCTCCGCAAGGCCGGCAAGGTCGCCCGCCGGTTCGCCCTCAACATCGGGTTGCTGTGCTCCAAGACGTTCGACGACGCCATCTTCGAGGAGCTGCTCGAAGCCAGGTACGGCCTCAAGCGGGCCGACATCGTGAAGATGAACATCAAGGGCGTCTTCCAGATCTGGCTGCGGGACGGCAGCTACCACGAGGTGCCGCTCAAGGAGTGCCACGCCTGGACCCGTGAGGGCTGCAAGATGTGCCCCGACTTCGCGGCCGAGCACTCCGACATCGCCACCGGGGGCATCGGGGCGTTCAACGACTGGACCCTGACCATCGTCCGGACCGACCTGGGGCGGGAGATCCTGGTCAAGATGCTGGAGGACGGCACGATCATCGGCCGTCCCGGCGACGACGACCCCGGCGCCATCGCCCTGCTGCGCAAGCTGTCGATCGTGAGCCGCCGGCGCTGGCCCGAGTGGGCCCCGGTGCAGGACCCCAAGGTGGGTGTGCCCCCGCCCAAGCCCAAGAAGGCACCGGCCCCGGCCTGATCCCCCGAGCGGGCCCGGTCAGGCGTCGGACAGGCCGGCCCTGATCTGGTCGAGGTGCTCGCGGTCGTGA
>JBOGID010000213.1:0-35183 GCA_050742295.1 Acidimicrobiales bacterium
TCGGAATCCACCGCACGATCTCGTTGTCGATCTGGACGAACTCGCCGATGTCGGGAAGGGAGTGGCGGAAGTCGTGCAGCAGCTTTCTGAGGTTGGTCCGCGCCTGACGTTCGTCGGAGTCGGGCCAGAGCTCGAACGCGAGTCGTGAGCGGTGCTGCAGGTCTCTCCGCAACGCGATCGACGCCAGGAACCGCTGCAAGCGAAGAGAGTTGAAGGCGCGAAGACGGCGGCCGTCCAAGATGACTTCGACTGCACCGAGCAGCCGGACCTCTAGCCGCGCCGGCGATTTGCTACTGACCCTGCTCCTGTCACTCGGCATAGGGTTCCTCCGCTAGCGGTCCAGGCCAGCCTTCCAGAGACTGTTATCCCCCTGGCTCGTGTCGATGACAAGCCAGCCCTCCCGGCAGATCAACCCCGGGCTAAGGCTGGCCCGTACGAGCGCGACGTGGCGGGCAGGCCGTCAGCGCGACCCGTTCGATCCGTTCGAAGCCCGTTTCCTACAGCCATCCGGTGTAGGAGCTGGGGTCGTTGGGAGCCATGCCGGGAGGCACATCAGCCGTTCGGCGAAACGTCGGATCACTCCCCCGGCGCCGCGACCGGCAACGACCACAGACCGCACGCAGAACTCCGGTTGTTCGCTGCCTGCAACCGAACGCGGACTCTTCAGGCGCGCAGACGGGCGATCTGCAGGACTCCGCCCCAGTGGCGGTGGAGCCGGCCGTCGTCGCGCTCGGCGAGGCGACGCCGGATCTCGCCGTAGAGGCGTTCGTGCTGCCAATCCGCCATCGCGATGTGTCCGGAGAAGGTGTTGAGGAGATCAACGTAGCCATCGGCGTCGTGGATCGTCTCCCAGTCGTACTGCCGGGTCTCGACTACCTCGAACCGTCCCGACGCCTCAATCTCTTCGCTGTCCTCAGGGAGCTCCCCGGGCCGTGGTGTCACCGACCCCGGGGGGGAGTCCTTCACCGATCTCGTCGTAGACCGCCTGGATCTCCCCAAGGAACGGGTCGCCGCTGTAGGGGATGACATGGCGGGCGCCCCACAAGGCGAGGTGGCCACCCGGCCGCAACACAGCCGCCGCCTTCGAATACCGCACCCCGGGATCGACCCAGTGCCACGCGGTGGCCGCGAACACCAGGTCGAAGACGGCGCCGTCGGGCTCCCAGTCCTCGGAGCGCGCTTCGACCACGTCGACGTCGTAGCCGCAAAGGTTCGCCCGGGCTGCAGCGGCAAGTGCTGCGCCGGGTTCCAGAGCAGTGATCCGGAAGCCGAGACGGGCGAGTGGAAGCGTCGCCTTCCCCGTTGCGCAGCCGACCTCAAGGAGCCGAGCGGGCGGTTCAAGCCCGGTGACCTCGAGAAGGCGCTCGCAGATCGCCTGGGGGTACTCCGGGCGCGCCCGCTGGTACAACGCCGCTGCGCTATCGAACGTCGCCGCGAGGCGCCCCCGATCCGCCGCATCCGGTCCCATGCCACCAGCATGTCCCGCCGGCGAACGTCCGGGCGGGGCGTGGAAGGGCTTGCTTCACACGACGGGGCACGTGTCCCTCAACACGTTGCAGATCGTCGGGAGTGGTCGCTGGTTCCGGCGCGACAGATCGGCAGCTGTGTGGCGACCCTGTAGCCACTTCCGTCGTGACCGCAGGCTTCTTGCCGCCAGGCGTACCTTCATGCCTGCGAGCGGCACTTCAGGGGATACCCGTCCGCGGCGGTGTGCCGGTCCGGCAAGCTGACCCGGTGGTGATCGCGAGCGTCGAGGGCCTTGCAAGGGAGATAGAAGGGCTCTGGCAGATCGACGCCGTTGAGATCGTCGACCAGCGCGTCTCGTACCCGACCCGTGCTGTCCTCCATCTGAGATCGAGCGCAGGCGATCTCGCGGCCAAGGTCTTCGCCGACGGCGGAGGCGCTCTCCCGTCCGGGCTCGAGAACCTCCTCGGGGCGCGGGGCGCCGGGTTCGTCCATGCACCTCAGGTCGCGCCCTCGCGCTCGGGTCGGTACGCGGAGATGACCTCAGCCGGCGCCGTGGTCCTGATGGAGCATCTGCCGGTCGTCCTCAACGGGCACGACACACCACAGACCTGGGCCGACCTCGGGTCAGCGGTGGGCACTCTGAACCGCATTGCCGGCGATCGCCCGTTTGCGATCCCGATCCCGACAGCACTTCGCGATCAGGTCGTCCGCGCTGATGGGACGGCATTCGGACCCGGCGTTCGGCGCCTCGTTGAGCGGCTCGAAACCCTGGCCGCGCTGCCCACCGGCGGTGTCATCCACGGCGAGGCGAACCCCTCGAACGCCGGTCGCCGGGCAACCGGCGAGCTGGTGCTCTTGGACTGGGACCACGCAGGGACGGCCCCGAGCGCGGTCGAGTACGGCTACCCCCTCGTCACGTGTCACATCTCGGAGTCCCTGCACGTCGACGAGGTGGCGATCGAGACCTTCTGCCACGCGTATCGAGGAGCCGGTGGCGTCGTCGACCCGTCACTGGCATTCGATGCGGCCCTCTTCCACGCTCTGCGATACATGTGGTTCGCGAGCACCGAGGCGCGATGGGAGCGCATCGAGTTCGCCCTTCGCATTGAGTCGGACCTGACTCGGACCTGACTGACCTCATGTGCTGACCCACAAACCTGGACCTTCGGCTCCACAAGCTGCGCCGACGTCGGACGCACGGGCCGCGCGTCGCGTCAGATCGACGGCACTGGTCGCTACCGAGACGCGACATAAGCGCGCGAACTCGCGTGGCTGAAGTGCGACAGGCACTATGGGCTCCGACGTTCTGCCACGACAACGCGACCCGGTGGGCGACCGCGCTGCGCGATGCAGGTGCGAACGTCGTCATACCGAGCGGGTCGCGTCACACGACGACGCGATGTGGCGAGAAGAGTTCCCGCTGATGGTGGCGTGGGCATTTGGACAATGAAGCGCGACGACGCCCTGCGCTGCTATCCCACCGATCTCGTCCTCGCGGCGATCAAGCGACTGTCGTGATCGAGGCTAGGCTCGCGTGGCCTGAAGAACGCCGGTCACGCACAGCCGATAAGGCGTACCGAACGACGGGTCGGGCGTCATCATTCGACTTCTCGTCGCGCCATAACCCCGGCCACGTCGGGCCACAGGCGCGTGGTCACACGGCCGCCATGCTGTAGTTGCGCTCGTCGGACGCCGAGGACGATCGAGAGCGTACGATCAGCGGCGTGAGCGACGCCGCAGATCCACAGCATGAGGCGCCCCATGGCACCTCGTTGCTGTCTCGCGACCTCACCGAGGATCAGTTGGCCGGCGCCCCCGTGCTGCCGTCCGTTGACACGCTGCTCCTCGATGAGCTCTCCGAGGATGAGGACGACGCCTTCGCCGCTGCCCTCGACTCGTGAGGCTTCTGGTCGACACGGGCGTCTTCAGCGCCTCACTCAGCCGGCGTCGCCGACCCCGGTTCCAGACCCAGATCGGTCTCATGGCCGGACACCAGATCTTCCTTGCGGCCGTGACGATCAGCGAGCTTCGCTACGGTGCGCTCGTCGCCGGCTGGGGCGACGCGCGGAGGAATCGCCTGGAGGAGTCGATCCGGGCGACGACGGTCGTTCCCGTCAGCGACAAGCTGCTCACGACCGTCGCGGAGCTACGGCACGCCTGCCGCACGGCGGGTCACCCGCTGCACGACCGGAGCCACACGAGCGACCTGTGGATCGCAGCCTCGACCGTCCACATCGGTGCGGCTCTTCTCACCGCCGACAACGTCTTCAACCACACGCCCGGTCTCACGCTTCACGCGTAGTCGGGCCTGTCCCAGATCGACGGCTCCGGGTCCGCCTCACGACGACGCCGGTGTCCCCGAACTGCGCCCCGAACATGTGCTCTCCGTGGAGCGGATAGGCGCGTGGCCGATGAGCTTGGTACACCAGGCTCACCTATCGTGAGCGCGGCGGCATCTGCGAGCACCGCCGGCCCTCCGGAGACCACAGCGCCGGGTTGCGGGGACGCAGCTACAGCCCGATGCTCAGCTCGGGCCCCGGGCGCTCCAGGACACGGGCCCGGCCGAGGCCTCGGTCGAGGCGGTCGAGTGCGGCTGAGGCTGCCCGCTGGCTGGCCGCGAAGCAGCGTGTTCCCATGGCGGGGCGATCGATCCCAGGGGAGACCGCTTATCGGTGAGGTCGAAGGCGCTGCGGTGCTGGTCGAAGCGGGCGGCCGCCTCGTCCCATCGGCCGGCGCTGCGCTCGGGCCGGGGGCCGAGCCAGTCGACGAGTCGGTCGGGCGGGTCGGCGGCGATGGCGGCGCTACGCGCCCCGAGGTCTCGCCGGAGCGCACGATCGATGACGTGACGCTCGCGATCCAGCGCGGGCCGGTCGCGCAGCGTATCCTCGGCCCGCTGCAGCGCGGATCTGTGGCCGGGCAACCGTTCCTCGCTGTCGGAGAGGTCCTTCGCGTGACGCTCGACGGCGTGCCCGGCCTGGTCGAGGGCCATCCGCGCCCGGTCGAGCTCGACACGATGCGCAGGAACGGGAGAAGTTCGTCGATCCGCACCTGGTCGCTCCATTTCCGATGGCTTACACTTCTGTAAGCTCGGCTAGCATCATGGAGCGAGAAGCCGGACGGCGCAACGGGCAATAGCCCAAGGCACTGTCCCCGATCTGCGACGGGTGACCAGTGGCGAAGCCCAAGCGAACCGACACCGGGGCGTGGACCCCCTCCCAGGTGGTGGCCCACAACATGGCCCGGGCCCGCCAGCTACGGGGCTTGACCCAGGCCGAGATCGCCGAGCGCCTCTCCACCTTCACGGGCGCCCCGTGGAGCGACGTCACCGTGGCCCAGGCCGAGGGCTCGGTATCGGGCAAGCGAGTGCGCCAGTTCACGGCCAACGAGTTGGTGGGGCTGGCCCGCACGTTCGACCTGCCCGTCCTGTACTTCTTCCTACCGCCCGAGGACGGCGCCGGAAAGCTGGGCACCCCCGATGCCGGCGACATGGCATGGGAGTACCTCGTGCTGCTCGTGTTGGGCCACCGCCGCAACTTCCCCGACGTCGCCGCGCGGGCCGCACCCTGGGCCCATGCCTCCACCATCCTCGTCCCCCCGGATGACGTCGTCGACCCCGACGACGAGAGCTACCTGGTACGGGAGAGCCAGCGCCGGCGTCAGTACCTCACGCCCCAGGACATGCTGGCGCTGGCGTTCAACGGGATGGCCCGAGCCCAAATCCGGGGCAGCTTCGCCGGCGAGGACCTTTTGGAGCTCGCCTCCAACCTGCGCCGGCTCGCCAACGCGTTCGAGGCGTTCAACAACTACGCGCCCGGCACGTTCTTCGACACCGAGACACTGCGATCGCTCGCCGACAAGGGACCCGGCCCGAGGAAGAGCGCTCCTCGCAAGCAGTAGCTCAATGGCCCCCGGCCCACCGGCCAGGGCTGTCAAGGCCAGCCGAAGGCAGCCCGTGGGGCAGCCTTGACAGCCCGGATCACGGCGCGCAGCCACAATCGATCGAGAAGCCCGCCAGGGC
Source organism: Acidimicrobiales bacterium (assembly GCA_050742295.1). Taxonomy (GTDB): domain Bacteria; phylum Actinomycetota; class Acidimicrobiia; order Acidimicrobiales; family AC-14; genus JAHFUQ01. The sequence continues at coordinate 5,486 of JBOGID010000213.1, forward strand.
TTCTTGGAGGCCGCACGTTCCTTCGCCGCGTGCGAACGGCCACAATCGAGACGAGTGGGTGAGGGACGGCCATCGTCATGCCGGCCACCACAGGGGACGGGGAGCGAGTCACCTTCAAGTTGTCGAAACGCAGGGGCGCAACCAGGTCGTGCCCGCCTGCCGTCACTCTGTACGGAGCTGCTCCGGGCCGGGTCGAGCTTGCCGTCCGCGCGAACGCTTCGGTGGGGCTAGGCGGGAGCCCGGCGCTCTGCGAGTGCTCTTGTGCTCCGCGAGTCCCGCGCAGCTCGGGCCGCAAGCCTTCCTGGGTCAAGTGATCGATGATGCTGGCCTGCGCCTCGCGAGTGGCCTGGGCCGTCGAGATGCCGCGAGCCCTCGCTGCGAGGCCAAGCGCATGGTCCCGCCGCTGGGTGTTGTCACGGTCGGTCAGTCGTGGCGAGGGCAGGAAGATCACCGGTGGCGTACGTCGACCAGCCAGGATCCCCTTGATCTCGGGCATGTACGCCGTGAGCATCGCCCACTCGACAATGGGATCGTCCGGTGCCTCACGCCACGTCACTACGGTCAGCTTCGTGTGGGTTAGGGCGAAGGCTTCCTCCGCCTGGACCGACTGTCGCCAGTCCTTCGTCACAAGTCCGGTGAAATCCGCGAGTTCGGCTTCGAAGTAGATGAGCCAGTCGGGCGTGTCCGCAACAAGCTCGGGCTTCCACACACGAATGTGCTCATACCGCACCGAGAGGTCGACAGCATGGGGATCGACGAGGCCGACCTCGGGAAAGTTCTGGTCGAGCAGGAACCGGAGCGGGTCGGTCAAGTCGCCGTTTCAGGCGACGCGGAGCCGCCGAGCGGGTTCCCGTAGCCGCCGTTCGAGTTCGATTGCGTCCTCGACGTCCTCTGTCGTCAGTCCCGGGTAGAGGCGAACGATGTCTGCCGTCCCGAGCGCCCGCTCCTGCCGAAGTGCCCAAAGGGAGACTGACGGGATTCTGGTCCGGTCGACGCACGGCTCGCCGGCCATGACCCAGGGCGAGACAGATGTCCGTGACGACGGCCGACGAAGGTTCGGTAGCCAGAGCGGCCCGGTGCTCTCGTTGGCAATCGGGTCGAGGAGGTCGTGCTCGTCGACGACCTCATTGACAAGGCTGAACACAGTGAAAAGGCTGAACACAGACGCCCCGGTCAGCCGATCGACGCTCTCGCCTTCGACGATTACGCCCTGGCCTTCGCTTCGCACGACCGTGGTGTCGAGGTGGCCCTCGTGGATCAGCTGACGGACCTTGAGTGCGTACTTAACTTAACGGCGGCGGATCTATCCATGCCCTTGCGCCGGAGCCACAGGAGCATGCGCATGAACACCAGGTCCCGGTAGGACCACTGCATGGGCTTTGCGTTCGCGTAGTCCGGCCGCCAGACCCCGCGGAGGCCCAGTCATAGACGGTCCGCTCCGGCACGCCCGACAGGTGCGACGCTCGCTCGGCCGAGTACAGGCCCCCGCGGATTTCGAAGGGCCTGCAACAGCATGACCCGATCGCGCTCGTCGGTGTTCCTCACCGCGTCGTCACTACCCACCCTGGCGAAGGATCGTACGACGTGGCACCACGGCGCTGCTCATCGTTCCTGTTCTGCTGGATCGAGCACTGCTTCCAAGGCGCGCGCCGCGGCCTCGGTCATGCGGGGGGTCACGTGTTGGTAGGTCGCCATGGTGAAGCTCTCCGACGCGTGGCCCAGGATGGCCGAAGCGACCGCGGGGTGGACCTGCTGCTCGTGGAGGACGGTGGCGACGCCGTGGCGGATGTCGTGCAGCCTCGTTTTCGGTGAGATGCCAGCATCGCAGCCAGCCTCTTGAAGGCATGGCCGAACGAGTCGGGGTCCATCGGGCGGCCGTCGCCGCGCTCGCACACGAGGTCGAAGTCCTGCCACTCCGCGCCGGCCAACAGCCGCCGCTCGGCCTGCTCCTTCCCGTGCGCAAGCAGGACGGGCGGAACGAAGGACGGAAGCACGATCTCGCGCCGCGCCCGAGTGGTCTTGGGCTCGAAGAACTGCAGCGTCCGGTCGGGGGACCGTTGCAGGGTGCGGGTCACCCGTACGCGGCCCTTCTTGAGGTCGACGTCGGACCAGCGCAGGCCAAGCAGCTCGGAACGCCGCATGCCGGTCGTAGCAGCCAGGATGATGGGCGCCTCCCAGACGGTGCCGCGGGCCACCGCGATCAGGCCCCGCAACTGGTCGGCGCTCGGGATGACCAGGTTCGCTCGCTCGATCCTCGGCGGCTTCACCGACCGGACCGGGTTCATCGTCATGAGGCCCCACGCGACAGCCGTGCTGACGGCGGACCCGAGCACCGCACGCGCTTGCAGCACCGTCCTGGGTGCTGCGCCCCTCTTCGTCATGCGGTCGAGCAGTTGCTGCACGTGGGCAGGGCGAAGCTTCGACAGCTGCACGCGCCCGATCACGGGCAGGATCTCCCGCTGCATCAAGCGGGTGTACCGGTCGTGCGTCAGGGGCCGCAGCCGTGCCTCCTGGTGCTCCAACCAACGCTCGCTGAACTCGGCGACCGTCATGTTGCTCGGGAAGGCGTCGGCGCCCTGCTCGACCTGGTGCAGCTGGCGGTTGAGCTCGGACTCGGCCTCGCGCTTGGTGCGGAAGCCGCCCTGCCAGCGCTGCCGGCGTCGCCCGGTGTCGGGATCGCGGCCGGCGTCGAACACGATCGACCAGGTCGTCCCGCGCTTCCGGACGTGTCCGCGCACAGCCCGATGCTAACAGATCCGTTAGTAAATGTTTGCAGACGGCCTTGTTATGTCGGGTTAGATAAGACTTGTTCCCACGTTGCAAGGCTCTGACCAGGACTTTTATGGTGGGCCGCCGGGGTCTCGAACCCCGCACCTTGGGATTAAAAGTCCCCTGCTCTACCCGATGAGCTAGCGGCCCGAGAGTCGATGGTAGGCGTCCCCCGAAACCAGCGGCTCCGATTCCGGCAAGCGTTCTTGGCGCAGAAGCCGTCCTCCGCGGGCGGTAAGTGCGCCGAGAACCGTGGCTGGGAGCCGGGTGCGATTGTGGCCGGCGCGGGCCTACTATCGGGGCGTGCCCAGGGACATTTTCGGGCGAGGCAAGGGAACCCCGCCTCCGAACGACGACATCGAGCGGGAAGCGGAGCGAGAGCTCGCCCGGCTGACGGCGCGTCAGCCTCCTGCCGGCCCCTACGGCGACTTCGGCGGCATGGGTGCCGGGGGACCGGGCGTGGGCGCGGGGCCACCCTCTCCGCTCGAAGAGATGGCGATGCAGGTCTCGGCCCGCAAGCAGGCGAGCGGCAGCCGGCGGCGGCGGCGGTCCGGCGTGGAGCAGACTCAGGACCGTTCGGGGTTCACGGGCTTCCAGGGGCCGGCGGCCATGACCGGCTCGGTCGGTTCTGCCCTCAGCTACGGCGGCGGGGTGGGCCCGGGTGGGCGGAAGCAGCCACCCCCTGCCGACGCCATGCGCCTCGGCGAACGTCCGCCTGAGCGTCCGCCTGAGCGGGCGCCCGGCCCCGCACCGGCCCAGGCCCAGGGCTACGGCGGTGGCGGTGGCGGCCGCCCCGACGATGACGATGATGACGCCGACGACGACATCGGCGTGACTGAGATGGCGCTTCGCGACCACGCCGAGCGGTTCGGGCGGGGGCTCGAGGACATGATGATCCGGTCCGACCCGGCGGCTGCCGAGACCATGCGGGAGCAGGCCCTGCGCCAGTTCATGGAGCGCCAGACCGCTCAGCGGGGCGGTACCAGCGCGCCGCCAGCCGGCCGTCCCGGCCTCCGCCTCCGCAACGCCCGCCCCGGCGGTGGCGGCGCCCTCGCCCGGATGCGAGCCGTCCCCGAGCCCGAACCGGAGGAGGCCGAGGCCGAGGTCGAGGAACTGGCCGAGGTGCCCGAGGACGAAGGCGAGGCCTTCGAGGAGGACGACGCCTCGGCGGACGAAGAGACTGGCGGCGACGGCCACGACGGCCCCGACGACGACGACGAACAGGATGCCGATGATGACGATGAGGACGACGACGAGGCGCCGGTGATTGCCCGCCCCGCGGCCACCTCCCAGGACGATCGGCGCGCCCAGCTGGCCGAGGAACGGGCCCTCATGGCCGAGGAGCGGGCGCGGCTGGCCGAAGACCGGGCCCGCCTCGCCGAGGAACGGGCGTCCTACGCCGAGGCCCGGGCGTGGGCCGCCGAACAGGCAGCGATGGAAACGGCCGAACGCGTCGTCGAACTGGAGGACGCCCTCGCTCGCGCCGAGCGCGCCCCGGCAGCCGCGACCCAGCCCGCGAAGGCGGCCAAGGCTTCGACGGCCAAGCGCCTGGCGCCGGCCAAGGACGCACCCGCGCCCGCCAAGGCGACGGCCAAGGCCGGCCAGGGCGGCCCCCCGCGGGCCGTCAAGAAGACCGTGAAGAAGTCGGCCGCCAGCGCCAAGGCTGAGCCAAGCACGAAGGCGGCGCCGGCAAAGGCGGCTGCGGACAAGCCGGCGGCGAAGAAGGCGGCCGCCGCCTCCAAGGCGGCCCCGGCCAAGGCCGCAGCTGCGAGCAAGGCGGACAGCGACACCGCCGGCCGGGCGCCCCGGGCCAAGAAGACGGTGAAGCGCAGCGCCGCCGCCGCCCCGAAGGCGGCCGCCGAGCCCCCGCCCGTCGAGCCGGCCCCGGCACCTTCGCCTCAGACCGATGGTGGCGGCCCCCGCCTGGGCGGCGTTCTCGGCCGCCGCCTGGCCCAAAAGAAGTAACGCCTCCTTTAGGGGTTCCGGCCCAGGAACGCCACCAGGCGCTCGTGGACGGGGGCGTCGTCGCCCACCTCGACGGCGGGCCCGAACTCGCCGCCGGCCCGTAGTTCGTCGGTGACGACGGCTTTGGCCACCTCGAACGTAGCCCCCGCCACATCGGCCTCAATGGCGGGGTTCTGGCCCGTGGACTTGGCCAGGTCCCACCCGTGTACCACCGTCTCGAGCAGGGCGAAGGCCAGGTCCTTGGTCGGGTCCGGCTTGCCTGGCAGACGGAAGATGGCCAGGCTCGCGCCGGCCGCCGACTCGAACGCGGCATCACGATCACGGGCCATGTAGTCGGGCGGGTCACCGACGGTCCGGGAAACGAGCCACATCCGGCCTATCAGGTGGTTGCCGACGGTCCGCACGTCCCAGCCCGCACACGGCGTCGGTGCCGCCAGCTGGTCGTCCCTCACGCCTACGACGACCTTGCTGGTCGCCGTCAGGGCGCGTTCGTAGTTGCCAATGAGATCCACGCCACCGATCCCAGTGGGCGGCGGCGGTCCCGTCAACCCGAGCACGTCGCGGATCTCGTCGTCGGTCGTGGGGCGGAAGTCCCGGTACCACTCCCCGACGGCGTGGAACTCACGGGGTTGGCGGGCGCAGACGACCTCGTCGGCCACCAGCCGGAACTCGGCGCACGTGACCGGCGCGCCCACGGGGACGGCCACCACGATCCGGCTCGGGCCCATCCGGCGCAGGGCGGCCACCGCCGCTCGCATGGTCGAGCCCGTGGCCAGCCCGTCGTCCACGACGACGACCACCCGCCCCGAAACGTCAAGCGGCACGCGGTCGCCCCGGTAGAGCGCCGTCCGCCGGCCCAGCTCGGCCCGCTCCGCGGCCGTGACCCGTTCGATGTCAGCGGGGTCGACCCCCATGCCCGCGATCACGGTGTCGTTCAGGACCCGGACGCCTCCGGAGGCGATGGCGCCCATGGCCAGTTCCACCTGGCCGGGCGTCCCGAGCTTGCGCACGACGAGGACGTCGAGGGGCACGCCCAGCCCGGCGGCCACCTCGGCCGCCACCGGGACACCGCCCCGGGCCAGGCCGAGGACGATGACATCGGACCGTCCGCCATAGGCCGCCAGAAGGCCGGCCAGCGTGCGGCCCGCCTCGGCCCGGTCGCGAAACGGATGGCGCGCGGTCGAACGTCTCCAGCCCTAGATGGCTGGTCGGATTCGCGATCGGCGCGGCGCGCCGAGGCGACCGACCTGCCCTTGACCAGCACCGTTGCGTCTCAGCATGGCCTCCAATCCGACGGCCGGCCGCCGAACGAGGGCTTTCCGACAGCCATCTACGCCAGCCGCACCGAGACCCGGCCCGCCGACACCCGGACCTCGTACCTGGGCTGGCGGCCGGTGGCCGGCCCGTGCATGGCGTCGCCGCCGTCGAGGCGGAAGACGCTGCCGTGCCACGGGCACGTCACGCAGCCATCGGCCAGTTCACCCTCGTGCAACGGCCCGCCGGCGTGCCCGCACACGCCGGAGATGGCCAGAATGGCTCCGCCGTAGCGCACGAGCAGCACCGTGTCCTCGCCCGCAGGCACGGCCATGGCTTTGCCCTCCTGCACGTCGCCGTCGGCGGCCACGTCGGTCCACTCGTGGGACCCGTGAATGAAGGCGTGGCGGTCGACGTTCACGCCCCGGCGCCACGCCAGGTGGCCACCGAGGTAGGCACTGGCCGTCACCGCCGTGCCGCCCAGGAGGCCCAGGGCCACGCCCTTGCCGTGCTCACCACGGCGCCGGGCGAGCCACGAGAGGCTATAGAACGTCACCGCCACGGTGTTGATGCCGGCGTGGGCGAACCCGAGCCGGCGGTCTTCGCCGATGGTGTCCGACCAGTCCGACACGCCCGACGCCGCCGTCGGCAGCACGGCCAGCACGCCCAACCCGACCAGGAACTGGGCGCCCGCCCGTCCCCGCTTGCCGGCCAGCAGGTCGAGGGCCATGGCGTTCGTCCAGCAACCGATGGGCAGGTCGGTGAGCAGCGGGTGCAGGGGGTGGCCGAGCCAGGTGCCACTCAACGTGTCCTTGACCGCACCCCGGGGGATGAGGTCGGCCACCGTGGTGGCGAGGGGCTTGGCCACCTTGTCGATGATGGCGGCACCGGCCACCTTTGCGACAATGTCCTCGACGACCCGGGGGGCCATGGCCGGGCTAATCCGGAGGCCGCAGCGGCAGGGACGACATGTCGGCCAGCGGGTAGACCTGGAAGTGGGCGAAGTTGTAGACGGGCGACTTGGCCAGGAGCATCTCCAGCTCGTCGTTGGACTCGACGTTGTAGATCCACGCCCCGCCGTGGGAGCCCACGATGTGGTAGCGGCCGATCACCTTGCCCGACTGCTCCAGGGGCTTGGCGTAATCCGGCATGGTCAGGACGGTCTTCATCATGTCGGCGCTGAGACGGGAGATCTCCATTTGCCAGATGACCAGGAACTTCACAGCCGCCACACCTCCTCGGGGTCAGGGGCCACCTTAGATCCGGCTCCATAGGCGCTTGAACAAGGGTTAGCCCGGGTGACAACGGGCTAAGAACCACCTATGAGCAACCCGAGACTCGAGGACCATCTGGTCGGGCTCGAGCTCCAACTCGTGGAGCTTGTGGAGAGCAAGCAGCGGGCAGTCGTGCAGGGGCGCGAGGCGGACGCCCTGAAGCTGGATCAGGAGATCGATCAGATCCAGGCCGAGCTGGCGGAGACCGCCGAGCGGCTCACCGACGACGAGGAGGAGGTCACGCCAAAGGTGCGGCTCTCCGCTCCTCACGCTGCGTAGAACTCACCCTGCCCCCATTTCGCTCAGCGCCGGGACCCGGGTCGGCACCAGGCCGGCCCGCTGGCACGCCCGGGCGAACACGGCGGCATCCCGCACCGCACAGCCCAGCGGGTCGTTGTTGAAGTAGGCGTCGACGTCGTTTTCGCGCGCCCACAGACCGGATAGGTGGCGCCCAGGTGCTCAACGCTTGGCGGCCGTAGCACGGGTGCGGCGTGGCGCGCCCCTCGTGGGACCGGACGTAGCCCCACGACGTCGTGCGCCACCGCGGCGTCTGCCGGTGCGGGCTGTCGGCCAGGCAGGAGGGCTGCGCCGTGGCGTTCGAGGACGGCCCGGGTCTCGTCCGTGAACCACGACGGGTGGCGGAACTCGACGGCGACCCGCACGTCCCGGGGGAAGCGGGCCAGGGCCGCACCGAGCCGGTCCAGGTCGGCGGCCAGGTTGGGAGGGAGCTGCAGGAGGACGGGGCCGAGCCTGGTCCCCAGGTGCATCGCCTGCTCCAGGAACCGTTGGACGGGCTCCGCCGGCTCGGCCAGGCGCTTGATGTGGGTGAGGTAGCCGCTGGCCTTGACACCCACCACAAAGCCGGGCGGCGTGCGCTCGGCCCACGCCGCGAACGTCGATGCCTCCGCAGCCGGTAGAAGGCGTTGTTGACCTCGACCGTCTGGAACCGTTCGGCGTCGTGCTCGAGCCGGCGCGCCTGGGCCTGCTTCTCAGGGTAGAACCGGCCCCGCGACGAGGCGTACTGCCAGCCCGACATGCCGATCAGGACGGGCGAGGCTTCCCCGCTTCGTCGAGGTGGTCGACCGACCCGGCGTCGTGCTTCTCGAAGACCTCGACCGCCTTCTTTGCGTCGTCGTCGTCATGGACGTGGACGGCGACGATAACCCGGCCCTCCTGAAGCGGCTCGCCGTAGGTCACCTCCCATTCGGGGCCCAGCTCGGTGGCGTCGATGGCGCCGACCATGCCGCCCACGATGGTGCCGGCGATGGCGCCCCCCGCCACCGCCCCCCAGATGCCGGCGCCCACCACGGGGCCGATGCCGGGCAGGACGAAGACCGCCGCCCCCGCCAGACCGCCCAGGACGGCACCCACGCCGCCCGTGGTCGCCGCCTTCTTGCCCAACTCGGCGGTGGACTCCATGTCGCGCAGCCGGGTGTCGGGGTCGCTCGTCACCTCCTCCACCTGCTTGCCCAGCAGCGAGATGTCGTCGGCGTCGATGCCGGCCTCGTTCAGGTCCTCCATGACCTCGCGGGCCTTGTCGAGGTCGGGGAACGTCCCGACGACATTGTGGTCGGTGAGGCGCGCCATCAGGTGACTGCTGATCGTTGCTTCAGCCGCTTCGGGTCTGGGCGGCCAACTGCCCGTGACCTGCATGTTTGCGTCCGCGGCCGAGCCGTCGGCCGTCGAAAGAGGGCTTGAGCAGTCATCAGATCGGCTCCGGGTCGGGGATGGGCGGCTGGGGGGTGGGGAACGGCTCGGGGTCGGGCATGGGACCGGGCACCGGGGGCGGGTCGACGGGCGGGAATGGCGGGTCGATCGTCGTGGTCATGTGTCCCGCGCCTACCCGGCGCGATGACCGTCGAAACCGCAGGCCGCCATTGCGTTCGGGCCACGCAGGCCGCCATTGCGTTCGGGCCACGCAGGCCGCGGGTAGATCGCCGCCGTGCCACCCCGGCTCCGACGCAGCGACTGTTCCGCACCCCGAATCCAGCGCCGTCGCGCCGGGCGAGGGTTCTGCTACTACGACGCCGGTGGGAACCGGGTCACCGATCCGGAGGTCCTCGAACGCATCAAGGCCCTCGTGCTGCTGCCGGCTGGAACGAGGTGTGGATCTGCGCCGACCCGCGGGGCCACATCCAGGCCACGGGGGTCGACGCCAAGGGACGGCGCCAGGACCGCTATCACGACGTGTGGCGGATCCACCGCGACCGCGAAGCGCCGCCGGGGCGGGCCCGCCGACCTCCTGGTGTGGAAGGACGGCCGGCGCTGGGTGGACATGCGGTCGGCCGACATCAACACCTACGTCAAGGAGTGCACGGGCGGGGACTTGTCGGCCAAGGACTCCCGCACGTGGAACGCCACCGTGCTGGCGGCCATGGCCCTGGCCGTGTCGGTGGGCGTGACGTCGGAGTCGGGGCGCACGGGGGCCGTGACCCGGGCCGTCAAGGAAATGGCGCACTACCTCGGGAACACGCCCGCCGTGTGCCGCTCGTCCTACATCGACCCGCGGGTGGTCGACCGGTTCCGGGAAGGCAAGAGGATCAGCCCGGCCCTGAAGGTCCTCGGGGAGGCGCCCGGAGGCCACCACGAGCCCGCGGGTAGCCTCCTGACCCAGGGTGCGATCGAGGCAGCCGTCCTCGACCTCCTGGACGATCGGGACACAGTGGAGGAGGCCGCATGAGCGAGCATCGAAGCGAAGCGGGAAGCGCAGCTCCAATCCAACTTCTCATCGGGCCACCGTCGGAGATGGTGGGCCAATGAGTGAGGTTCATACGCTGGGTGATCTGCTGGCTGCCTTCGAGGTGGAGGGGTACAAGGGGCAGATGGCGGCAGCGCCCGGCGGCCACGTCGTGTGCCTGACGTGCCACCAGGAGAGCCCGGCGGCCGAGATGCGGCTCGACGCCCTCGAACGCATGGAGGGCGCGTCCGACCCCGCCGACATGCTCGCCGTGGCCGCCCTGGCCTGCCCGCTGTGCTCGGCCCACGGCACGCTCGTGCTTTCCTACGGCCCGGAGGCGAGCGAGGACGACGCCGACGTGCTGGCCGCCCTGGGGGACGTCGAGTAGCAGCCGTGCCCGCGGCCCCAGTCCCCGCCCCGCCGCCGAGTTCCTGATGGCGGTGCTGTGCATCGTCCCGCTGATCTGGCTGCTGGCCACCCGTCCCGACGCCAGCCTGTGGCCGAAGTTCGTGGGCGGCGCCAACGGCGCCGTCGTCGGCCCCATCCTCTCCTACCCGCTCTCCAAGACGACGTGGGTGGCGCTCGAGCTGATGCTGCGGCCCGCCGAGGCGCACGAGCCCACCGACAACCGATAACCGTTAGCTCCCCAGCGCCCGGACGAGCTTCTCCATGGTGTCGACGTCCTGGGCGAGGACGAGATCGACCCGCGATCCGCTGCGCACGATGCGGCCCGCGCCCTTTGACCCCGAGAACCGCCCATCCGCACCGGGGAGGCGTCCGCTGCCCGACCACTGCTGCGACCACCGGCCCAGGGCTTCGACCAGCCGGGCCGGATCGGTGCCGGGGTCGGTCTCCCATCGGTCGGCCAGGCCGAGGGCGGACCCGCACCGCACCAGACCGAAAGCGTCGCCGTTCCAGCCGTCGGCGGCCCGGTTGGCGTCGGCGGTGCTGAGGTGGGTGTCGAGCACGGCCCGCATGTCGAACTGGCCGATGATCCCGTTCCGCAGCCCCCTGCAGCCCGTGCCCGACGCCAGGTTGGGCAGGGCCGGGGACGTCGAGGGCTGGCCCGCCCGGTACGTCTCGGGGCGCAGGATGTGCTCGGTGGACGTGGGCGGCTTGCGGTAGGCGGCGTCAACGGCGGCGAAGCCGCCCGCGTCGTACAGGCCCTTCACGAACGTGCGCCCCCGGTCGTAGGGGAACAGCAGCGACTTCTGGATGTAGTCCGGGGCCCGCAGGAACGTCGACACCCCGCTCCCGCCCCCCAGCAGGGCCTGCACCTGCTCGGCGGCGCTGAGGTGCTTCTCGGCCCACAGTTCCTGGGCCACCGTGGCGTCGCCTTCGAGCAGGGCGCTGTAGGCCCCCGATTCCTCGGCCTTGTCGGCCTTGTCGAGGGCGATGGTCGCGGGGCCGAAGTTGAAGACCTGGTCGGTCAGGGCGTGGACCATCTCGTGGGCGATGACAAACCTCGTGGGGGCGTCGAGGTTGTCGCCGCCCGTCCCGCCCACGAACAGCTCCTTGGTCTCGGGGTCGTAGAAGCCCAGCACCTGCTCGGCCAGCAGGTCCTCGATGAGCTTGCGGTAGTCAAGGTCGTTGGGGATGAGCCCGAGGACCTTGAGCGTGGCCTCCTCGGCCGCCACCTGGTCGGGGTTGACGTCGCGGTTGGTGACGTCGCGCACCAAGCGTTGCAGGTCGCTCTTGGACACCACCTTCAGGTTGAGCGGGCCCTTCCACTGCAGGCCCCGTACCTCGGCCACCTGGGCCATCATCTGATCGAAGATCCGCTTCTGGGCGGGCGGGATGGGCGCGGTCGTGGCCACCGTCGTGCTGGGCCCGGCTGCGGCCGCCGTCGTCGAGGACTGGCCGCCGGCGCCGACCTCGCCCCCCTCGTCGTCGCTGTCCCGCAGCACGATCGCAGCCAGGCCGGCGGCCACGAGGGCGGCCACCACCAGGGCGAGCACGAGCGGGCCGCGCCGTCGGGGCGGCGGCTTGGGCGGGTCGGGTTCCGAGGCGGGGAGGATGTGGCTCATTGGGGGCGTGAACGCCGCAGTCCCTACTGGGGCGTGAACGCCACGATGGTAAATGTCCCGTACGCCAACAGGACCGCGGTCGCCCCGTACAGGACGCCCTTGACCGCCTTCTGCAGCTCCGGCGTGCGGATGGAGTCCTCCACCACCCACCTCGCCCCGTTGGCGCCGTGCAGCAGCGCCAGAGCCAGCAGCAGCCAGTCGAACAGCTGCCACAGGGGGTTGTCCCACCGGTCGGCCACGAACCGGTAGTCGGTGTGGACCACGTCGTTCAGGACGTGGGTGATGGCGAAGTGGAGGAGGGCCAGGAACACCAGGACCAGCCCCGACAGGCGCATGAACAGCCACGACCACGCCTCGAACCCCCGCCGGGGCCGCACCTTGGCCGGCCTTGCCTCCACCCCCACTAAAACCGCCCCTCCAGGAAGGGCCACATGATCACGACCGCGCCCGGCACCCCGGCGGCCAGGGTCAGCCCCACCGCCACCGCCAGCAGGTTGCGCTCCCGGGCGATAACCCCCGGGAAGAAGTCCACGGCGATCAGCCGCAGCCCGTTGAGGGCGTGGAAAAGCAGGGCGAACAGCAGCCCCACCTCGAACAGCCGCAGCACAACGTTCCCGTACAGCCGGTGGACGTCGTCGTACAGCGACGGCCACCGCACCAGCGACACATCCACCACGTGCAGCATCAGGAAGGCGAACACCAGGAAGCCCGTCACCCGGTGGACCAGGAACGCCCACTGGCCCGCCGCTCCCCGGTAGACCGATTGCCCCCGCCGCCGCGGCCGTCCACGGCGTTGGGGCCATGCAGGCCAGGACAGCACGAAACCGGCCACCACCATGATGAGGACGGCGACGGCCGTCAGGGCGACGGCGAACAGGGCCTGGGCCCGGGTCACCCGATCCTCGTCTGGCCCCGCAGGTAGGGGTGCAGCGCCTCGGGGAGCTCGACGGAGCCGTCGGGCTGGCGGTAGGTCTCCACCAGGGCGGCCCAGACCCGGGGCACGGCCAGGGCCGACCCGTTGAGGGTGTGGGCGATGGCCACCGGCCCGCCCTCCGCCGGCCGGTACCGCACGTTGGCCCGCCGGGCTTGGTAGTCGCCGAACCACGACACCGACGACGCCTCGAGCCACAGGTCGCAGCCGGGGGCGTAGACCTCGAGGTCGAACGTGCGGGCCGACGAGGCGCCCAGGTCACCGGCGGCCAGGTCGAGGACCCGGTAGGCCAGCCCCAGGGCCTTCAGGGAGCCCTCGGCCCGCACCAGCAGGTCCTCGTGCACCTTGGTCGCCTGCTCGGCAGTGGCGTAGGCCAGGATCTCGACCTTGTCGAACTCGTGCACCCGGAGCAGGCCCCGGGTGTCCCGCCCCGCCGACCCCGCTTCTCGCCGGAAGCAGCTGGTATGGGCCATCAGCCGCCACGGCAGCCTGGCCTCGTCGAGGATCTCGTCGCGCGCCAGCGACGTCAGCGGCACCTCGGCCGTCGGCACGCACCACAGCTCGTCCCGTTCGATGTGGTAGGCGTCCTCGGCGAACTTGGGCAGGTGGCCGGTCGACACCATCGTCTCGGTGCGGACCAGCGTGGGCGGGCGGATCTCTTCGAAGGCGTCGGCGTTGAGGTCGAGGGCGAGCTGGCACAGGGCCCGCACCAGCGTCGCCCCCATGCCCCGGTACAGGGGGAACATCGACCCGCTGAGCTTGGCCCCGGCTGGCAGGTCGAGGATGCCCAGGTCGGCCCCGATCTCCCAGTGCGGCACCCGCTGGTGGGGGCCGTACGCGCCGGCGTCGTAGCCCTCGACCCGCACGACCACGTTGTCCTCGGGCGTGAGGCCGTCGGGGGCGTCGGGCGAGGGCACGTTGGGGATGCGCAGGAGCACGTCCCGCAACTCGGCGGCGGTGCCTGCGGCCTCGTCGCCGAGGGCCTTCTCCTCGTCGCCCAGGCGGCGGCTCTCGGCCATCTTGGCCTCGGCCTGCGCGGTGTCACCCGCCTTGCGGGCCGCACCCACCTCCCGCGACAGCGTTTTGACCTGGGCCCGCGCCGCCTCCTGGCGGGCCGTCAGGTGCCGCCAGCGGTCGTCGAGGGCGGCCGCCTTGTCCAGCTCGGAGGGTTCGACGCCGCGCCGGCCCAACCCCTCCTTGAGGGCGTCCAGCTCGGTGCGGAGTCGCCGGGCGTCGATCATCCAGAGGACGGTAGCCGTCCCTCGCCGGGCGGCGGTCCGGCTTTACTGGCCACCAGCGCCGCCAAACCGGTGGTGATGGGGACCGACGCCACCAGCCCGATGCTGCCCACCAGCGTCCGGACGATCTCCTCGGCGATCAGCTCGCCGGTGACGATGTCGCCCACCGGCCTGCTGGCCAGGGTGAACAGCAGGAGCAGCGGCAGGGACGCGCCGGCGTAGGCCAGGACGAGCGTGTCCACCGTCGAGGCGATGTGGTCGCGGCCGATGCGCATGGCCGACCGGTAGAGGTCGGCCGCCCTGGCCAGCGGGTTGGCGGCCCGCAGGGCCCACACGGCCGAGGCCTGCGTCACCGTGACGTCGTTGAGGACGCCCAGCGAGCCGATGATGATCCCGCCCAGCAGAAGGCCCCGCAGGTCGACCTGGGAGGCGCTGATCTGGAGGAACGTCGCCTCCTCGGTCCCGAGGTTGACGATCTGGGCGGCGTCGAGGAACACGCCCGCCAGCAGGGCGATGATCCCCAGGCTCGCCAGGGTGCCCAGCAGGGCCGTCGTCGTCTGGGCGTTGACCCCGTGGGCCAGGTACATGATCACGAACATCACCGCCGCCGAGCCCACGATGGCCACCAGGAGCGGGCTGCGGCCCTCCAGCAGGGCCGGCAGCACGAACTTCACCAGCACCGCGAAGGTGATGACCAGGCCGACGAGGGCGGTCAGGGCCCGCAGCCGGCCCACGGCGATGACGACGGCCGCGAACAGGACCGCCAGCAGGATCAGCGGCGCCCGTCGCTGGAAGTCGGCGAAGTAGTAGAAGGTCCCTTCCAGGGGATCGACCGACCGCCCCACGACGATCTTGTCGTCCTCGTCGAACGTCGGGTTGCCGGGCCCGATGGTCACATTGAGGAACGAGTCCTGCCCCTTGTCGGGGCCGCTCGTGATGCGGATGGTGGCGTTCTGGCAGATGCTGCGGTTCTGCGGTGCCTGCCCGCACGGGGCCCGCTGCACGTCGGTGACGGTGGCCGTCACCAGCTGCACCTGCTGGCCCAGGTTCCCGGGGCGGACCGGCGGCGCGTCCCGGGGCCACAGGGCGATGAGGCCGGCCAGGGTGGCGATCAGGAAAGGCGCCACCGCGATGGCCAGCATCCGCCGCACCTTGGGCGGCACCGCCCCGGGGGTGACCGCGAGGGGCGGGCCGTGGTCGTGGGGCATGGCCGGGATTCTGCCCCGGCCGCGGCAGAATCCGCCCCTCATGGATCGCCACGCGTGGGACGAGCGGTACGCGGCTGCTGAGCAGACGTTCGTCCGCGACCCGAACCGGCTGGTCGTGCAGGAGGTCGCCGGCCTCCCACCGGGGACCGCCCTCGACCTCGCCACCGGCGAGGGCCGCCACGCCGTGTGGCTGGCGTCGGTTGGCTGGCACGTCGTGGCCGTCGACTTCGCCGAGGTCGGCCTGCGCCGCGCCCAGCAGCGGTCCCGTGACGAGGCCTTGGCAAACCACATCGCCTTCGCCCTGGCCGACGTGTACCGCCTGCGCCTGCCGCCCGGCCGGTTCGACCTCGTACTCGGTGCGTTCTTCCACCCCCGGCCGCCAGAGCGGGCCGCCCTCTATGCCGCCATCGCCGCCGCCCTCGCCCCTGGCGGCAGCGCCGTGTTCGTCAGCTACGACCTGGCCAACCTCACCGAGGGGACGGGCAGCCCCAAGGACCCCGAGCTCCTCCTCCAGCCCGACGTCATCCGCGCCGACCTCGAGGCCCTCGGCCTCGCCGTGACCCGCGCCGACACCGTCCGCCTCCGGACGCCCACGTCCGAGGGCCAGGAGGTCGACGTGGTAGACGCCGTCATCCGGGCCGTAAGACCGGCCTGACCGCCAGACCTCAGCTGACCTTGGCCGGTGGGCGGGTCGCCGGCGCCGCCGCCGGTGAAACCATCCGGCGCCGGGCACCCAGCAGCAACAGGACCAGGCCGGCCACGGCCAACCCGATCACCGCCGCCAGCGCGTACCTCGCAGCGACAGACTCCGACGCGGGCAACGCCTTGAACTGGGCGGCCCGCACGAAGATGTCCTGGCCCTCGGTGACGGGCGTGGACAGGCGGGTGTCGTCCCAGGCGATGATGGTCAGCTCGTCGGTGGCCACGATCCCCGGCGGCTGGCGGATGTCGTAGCCGTTGCTCCAGACGCCCAGCTTGCGGTTGATCGACTGGTCGGTGATGCGCAGGTTGGGGCCGAAGGTGACCCCGTTGTCCTCGGACGTGGACAGGTACACGTCGTTCACGAACGACCCCGGGTCCAGCCGGAAGTCCCACCACACGGCGTCGACGCGGCCCTCGTCGGTCACCGACAGGTTGGGCGTGACCTGCACGCGCAGGTCGGCGGGGTTGTCGTCGTTGAGCCTCTTGGGTTCGCTCCACGTCGTGCCGCCGTCGGTCGACCGCTGGTAGTAGATGTCCCGGTCGGCCGACCGCGCCGTCTGGTCGGGCTTGTCCTCGTAGAGGGCGTGGAGGGTGCCGCTGGCCCCGCCGGCGGGCGTCCACTTGATGATCTGCACGCCCTCGTTGTGGTTCAGCGGGGCACCGACCTCGGTGACGGTGAACGTCTTGCCCTGGTCGGTGGACTTGGCCAGCAGCATGGACAGCTTGTCGGGCTCGGCGGACGGCGGGAAGGCCGCGGGCGCGGCCGCCGGGTAGAGCACGTACAGCGTGCCCTTGTCGTCGAGCGTCAGCGACGGGGCCGTGAAGCCCATGCCGATGGGCAGGTCGGCGCCGGTGGGGCCCTTGATCGTCTTCTTGTAGAACGAGCTGACGTCGATGGGCGGGCCGAACGTCTGGCCGCCATCGGTCGACACCGCCACCAGCGGCGGCCGCAGGGCCCGCAGCCCGCCCGGCAGCGCCGGTGCCTGGGGGTAGCTGGCCCGCCACCCCACGTAGACGATGTCCCGGGCCGCCGACTCGCTGTCGACGACCAGGGCCGCCACCGCGCTGTGGCTCTCGGTCTCGGGCCCGGTCTTGCCCCGGGCGTCGCGCACGACCGTGCTGTTCCACGTGTCGCCAAAGTCGGTGGACTTGGCCAGGATGACACTGACCGACCCGCCGGGACCGCCGTCCTGGGCGTCCCAGCCCGACATGGCGTAATAGAGGCTGCGGTCGCGTCCCCACGCCATGGGCGTCTGGGTCAGCATGCCCGAGCTGGTCGAGCAGAAGGGGTAGGACTTGGGCGAGGGCAGGCCGTCCAGCAGCTTCCAGGTGAGCCCGGCGTCGCCCGAACGCAGCACGCGGCACGTCCGGCTGCGCAGCTCGGCGGCGGCCGCGTAGACCACGTCGGAGTCCTCGGGGTCGATCAGCAGGTAGGGCGCGGTGTAGGTGCGGGCGGGGGCGAGGTCCTCCACCGTGGCCCGCACCGGCTCGGTGAGCCGCGGCGGGTCGGCGGCCGAGGCCAGCCCCGGCCCGGTGGCAACCATGGCCGCGGCCCCGACGGCGAGCGCAAGCCGGCGCCTCATGACCGCTTCCCGGAGGGCTGCGCCGCCGCCGCTCCGCCGGCCGCGGGCTTGGCCGACCGCTTCGACGCCGCCACGTACATGGCTCCCGCTCCCAGCAGGGCCAAGCCCGCCACGCCCAAGCCGACGAAGGCGAGGGACCACACGCTCGGGCCCTCCTCGGTGGTGTAGCCCGGCGTCCCCACCTCGCCGGGAGTGGTGAACTCGGCGCCCAGGGCGGGCACGCCGCCCGGCCCCAGCACCTGCACCAGGGCCCGGGTGGGCACCCCCCGGATGTGCTTCTCGATGGGCGAGATGACCTGGGTGGCCCACAGGTAGTACGTCCCCGCCTTGACGTTCTCGGGGATGCGGACGGTGCCCGGCCCCCACGGGGCATAGGGCTCGTTGATGGGCTGGAACGAGCCCAGGATGGGCCCGTCCACGCCGTTCCAGCGCACCTCGACGGGGTTGGTGAAGCCGAAGCCCCGGGTGCCGACGACCGTGACCTCCTGGCCGGGCTGCACCTGGCTGGGCGTGACCTGAAGCTGGGGCACGTGCGGCGCCCACGCCGCCGTCGCCGGGAACAGTGTGAAGGCTGCGGCCAGCACTCCGACGAGCGCAGGCCGGGCGAGCCGGCGTTGCATGTTTCCCCCTTGGAATCGACACGGCGGGCGCCCCCGAAAGGACGCCCGCCGTGTCATTCGACTGTCTTGGTAAACGACAACTGCGGTTACTTCTTGGTGTCCACCTTCGTGGCCTTCGGCGCCGCACCGGTGCCGGCTCCGGCCCGCACGGCCGGGCCCGAGCGGCCCTTGGCCGCGAAGCTGATCCCCAGCAGGATAAGCCCGACCAGCGTGACGCCGCCCAGGGCGGCCAGGGCATACCGGGCGCCGGTGGACCCGCCGTCGCCGACGGCGCTGAACTGCACAACGCCGGCGAAGACGTCCTGGCCGTCACCCACCTTAATGGTGTTGCGGGTGTCGTCCCAGGCGAAGACGGCCAGGCTGTTGGTCGAGGCGATGCCCGGCGGGGTCCGCATGTCGTAGCCGTTGCTCCAGATGCCGAGGCGGCGGTCGATCGAGCGGTCGCTCACCCGGATGTTCTTCGACCAGGTGGCGCCGTTGTCGTTGGAGTAGGCGTAGTACACGTCGTTGGTGAACCCGCCGGTGTCGTTGCGGAAGTCCCACCACGCGGCGTCGACGCGACCGTTGGGGGCGATGGTGATGTTGGGGTTGGTCTGGACGTGCCCACCACCGGGTTCCTGGCTCTGGGGGTCGTCGTCGTTGATCCGCTTGAGCTCGCTGAACGTCTTCCCGCCGTCGGTCGACCGCTGGTAGTAGATGTCCCGGTCGGACAGGCCCGCGGTCGGCCCGACCTTGTGCTCGTACACCAGGTGGACGGTGCCGGCCTTGGTCGGGCCCGGCCCCACGTTCATGAGCAGCGGGCCGTAGAAGGGGCTGGGAGCAGCGGCCTCGGCCGCCGTCCACGTCTTGCCCCGGTCGGTGGTCTTCACCACCACGATGGCGTTGGAGCCGCCCTGCGGAGCCGGCGTCACGGTCGTCGAACCGAAGTAGGCGCCGTAGAGCGAGCCGTCCTCAGCCACGCCGAGCGTCGGGTTGCTCCCGCCCCACTTGTCGGACTCGGGCTTGGTCTTGTTCCAGGCGTCGCCCATCACGATGGGCTCGCCGAACGTGCGCCCACCGTCGGTGGACACGCCCAGCATGGACTGGGACGGGGCGCTGGTGGCGCCGGGGGCGGTGCCCCGCCGCCAGGCCACGTACACGATGTCCTGGTCGCCGTTCCTGCGGTCGACGGCGAGGCCGGTGACGGGCCGGTTGTTCTCCAGCTTGTTGATGTCGGTCTGGCCGCGGGTGCTGCGCACGACCGACGTCTGCCAGTTCTCGCCGTTGTCGGTCGAGCGCGCCAGCAGGACGCTGATGCTCCCGTAGACGCCACCGTGCTCGGCCGCGGGCGTCAGGTCGTTGTTGTCGTAGCCGGACAGAGCGTAGTAGATCGCCCCTTCCCGCCCGAAGGCGATCTGGGTCTGGAACGCCGTGCCCGATGTGTGCATGCAGAACGGGTAGGACTGGGGCGACGGCGTCGAGTCGAGGATCCGCCAGTTCTGACCACCGTTGGTGGTGATCATCATCCGGCAGCCCTTGGTGCGGAACTCGGGCGTGGACGCCACGATCCGCATGGGGTCCTCGGGGTCGACGGCCATGTGGGGCGCCGAGTACGTGCGGGTCGGGGCCAGGTCGTCGCCGGTGGCGTTGTACGACTTGGTGACCCGCACGGGGGACTGGTCGGCGGCGAAGGCGCCCGCCTGCCCCGCCACCAGGGCGAGGAGGCCGAGGCCGGCGCCGGCCCGGAGGGCGCGCCTGCGGTTGCTGTTCGGCCTGCGGTTCACCGGGCCCTCGCCGCCTCGGGGCCAGCCTTGCGGCGGCCGGCCATGACCGCGCCGACGCCGGCGATCAGCAGGGCGATGCCGGCCCCACCGAGGCCCACCAGGAGCATCGTGCCGGCGCTCACTGCGTCCTTCTCGACGAAGTCGCCGGGACGGGGCTCAAGCTGGGGCCCGGTCGGGGCGCCGACCACCGGCACCTGGCCGTTGGCGTCGGAGATCTGGATCACGGTCTGCACGGGGATGCCGCGCTGGATCGTCTCGGAGGGCTCGAGCTTCTGGGTCACCCACAGGTAGTGGATGCCGGGCTTGGCGTCGGCCGGGATGGTGACCTGCTCGGGGCCCCACATGGCGAAGCCCGTCTCGCGGGTGCGGAACTCGCCCAGCACGGGACCGTCGACCGCGTCCCACCGGACCTGCACCGGATTGGTGGCGCCATAGCCGCGGGGACCGAAGACGGTCACCGATTCGCCCGGCTTGGCCGTGCTCGGCGTCACCTGCATCTGGGCCACGTGCGGTGCATAGGCCGGGAGCCCCGACACCACCACCCCGACGCCGGCGAGGACGATCGCGGCCGCGAAACGGCGCGCGCCAGTACTTCTGTGTTGCACGGAGTTACTCCTTACGTGTTGTCCGAGCCCCCTACGGACCATCTGTTAGTGCCCCCATTGTCCGAGCCTGGGGGCAATCTCTCAATAGATGCTTTTCACACCTAGCCGATTTCGCTCGGTCGGGGCGGCCGGTCGAGGCGCTTCAACTCCCGTTCGACGTCGTCCCAGAGCAGCACTTCGGGGGGTTTGCGCTCCTCGTCGGCGTACCAGCGGAAGAAGATCACGCCGATGATCGCCCACAGGTACATGCCCGCCCCGATCTTCATGATCAGGCCCGCGACCTGCTGGTCGGTGATGGCGGAGATGCCCCACAGCCGGGGGAACTCGCCGTAGATCGGGTACAGCAGGCCGTGCCCCAGGGTGAGGAACGACGCCGGCACGGTGGGGATGATCGTCTGCAGGAACAGGTAGAGCATCTGCAGGATCGGGGGCAGGCGGGGGATGTCGGGGTGGGGGCTGACCACCGGGAGCCACATGATCAGCGCCGACGTCAGCAGCACGGCGTGGGCCACGAAGTGGAGTGGGTGGTGGCGGAGCGTGCCCTCGACGATCACCGGCCAGTGGCTCAGGACGAGCACGACGTTGGCCTGGATCAGGTTGGGCGCGGGCCGGGCGACGGTCTTGACGATGGCCAGCAGCCACTTGGGGGACAGCAGGCGCCTGACCAGCCACGACGGCGTGCCCAGGAGCAGCAAGGGCGCGGCCACCAGGGTCACCAGCAGGTGCTGGACCATGTGGGCGCTGTAGAGGTAGCCCTCGCCGAGGTCGTGGATCGGCCAGTCCGAGGCCGCGAACAGGGTGGCCACACCGGCCGCGAACGCAACCTTCTGCCACCGGGTGGCTGCGGGCTTGCCGCCGTTGCGGGCCGTTTCCCGGCGCAGCACGAGCCAGTAGGCGCCCGCGAGCAGGACGATCAGCGTCCAGACGTCGGGATGGAAGTGCCAGGTCGGGAAGGCGGCCTCGACTGCGGCCAGCGTCGCCACGGGTTCCCTACCGGGTCCAGACCCCGAAGCTCGTCAGCACGATGCCGTAGACGGCGAAGGCGAGGACAAGGCCGGTCACGAACAATCGCCGGAACAGGCGGCTGTCGAACCGCAGGTGCATGAACCACAACACGACGACGCCGAACTTGAAGACCGACATCACGACCAGGATCAGGATGAGCCAGTCGCCGAGGGACTCGATGTAGTAGACGAGCACCTCGGCCAGCGTGATGGCGGCCAGCAGGATGGCGACCTTGATGTACTCCCAGTCGCTGGGGTGTTCGTGGGCGTGCTTGGCCCCGCCCTCCTCGGGCGTGGTCTCGACGGTTGGGCCGCCTTCGGCGTGGGCGCTCATTGGATCAAGTACACGAGGGTGAAGATCACGATCCAGACGATGTCGACGAAGTGCCAGTACAGGCCCACCAGCTCGACCGTCTCGGACCGCTCCGTGGGCAGCCGGCCCTTGAGCGACAGGCTGTAGAGGGACAGGAGCATGAGCACGCCCAGCGTCACGTGGGCGCCGTGGAACCCGGTCAGGGCGTAGAAGCTGCTCCCGAACAGGTTGGTGGAAAGAGTCAGGCCCTCACGGATGAAGACGGTGAACTCATAGACCTGGCCACCGACGAACGTGGCGCCCAGGATGGCCGTCGTCAGCAGCCACACCCGGGTGAGGCGGTGGTCGCCCCGCTGGATGGCGGCCAGGGCCAGCACCATCGTCAGCGAGCTCATCAGCAGCACGAACGAGCTGACCGACGTGTAGGGGATGTCATACACGTCGACGGGCGAGATCGTGCCTTCGAGGCTCTGGCCCTTGTACAGCAGGTAGGTGGAGATCAGGGCGCCGAACAGGAGGCACTCGGAGCCTAGGAAGGCCCACATCGCCACCTTCTCGTTCGACAGCCCCGTTGAGGTCGGTGGGTGGGCGGGGGCGACCTCGTGGTGGGTGCCCTGGGCGTCAGTGGGGGCCGGGGGTGCGGTTGCGCTCACGGCTACTCCGCCGCCTGCGAGACGGGCTCGAGCTCGGTGGACATGGACAGCTCGAGCTCCGGTTCGTCGGGTTCGGTGGCCGGCTCCAGGGCCCAGGCATAGATGCTGCCCAGCAGCCACACCCCGCCCAGGATGCAGACGGGCAGGAACTTGTAGATCAAGCCGTAGCACATGATGGGCAGGGAAAGGGACGCCATCAGCGGCCAGTACGACGGCGACGGCATGTGGATGTGCTCCTCGTGCTCGCCGTGCTCCCCCTCGTGGCCGTCGTGGTCCTCGGCGCCGTCGTGGTCGCTGTCGTGGCCGCCGGGGCCGTCGCTGTCGTGGCCGCCGTGGTCGCTGTCGTGGCCGTCGCTGTCGTGGCCGTCGTCGTGGTCGTGATCCTCGCCGCGGTGGCCGCCCTCGGCCTCGGCCTTGCCCTCGGCGGCGGCCTCCTCGATATCCTCTTCGACCTCGGCCTTCGTCCGCCCACCCACGGCCGCCTCCAGGGCGGAGGTCTCGTCCGCCCGCTCCTGCTCCACCGACCGCTGGCGGGGCACGGGACGGCCGTCCTTATCCTCCTCGTACTTGCGGTGCCACCAATCGTCGCGGGCCGTGACCAGGGGGATGTCCTTGAAGTTGTACTCGGGCGGCGGCGAGGGGACCGACCACTCGAGGGTGCGGGCGTCCCAGGGGTCGTCGCCGACCAGCGGGCCCTTGCGGCTCTTCCAGACGTTGTAGATGAAGATCAGCACGGCCACGGCGATGAGGAACGACCCCCACGTGGCGACCAGGTTCCAGACGTCCCACCCTCTGCCCTCGGGGTAGGTGTAGATCCGGCGGGGCATGCCCTGGAGGCCGAGGATGTGGAACGGCCCGAACGTCAGGTTGAACCCCAGCAGCATCAGCCAGAACTGCCACTTGCCCAGCTTCTCGGAGAGCATCCGGCCCGTGAACTTCGGCCACCAGTAGTAGACCCCGCCGAATAGACCGAAGATCGAGCCGCCGAACAGCACGTAGTGGAAGTGGGCGACGATGTAATACGTGTCGGTCTGCTGGGTGTCCGACGGCACAACGGCGTGGGTGACGCCCGACAGCCCGCCGATGGTGAACATCGTGACGAACCCGACCGCGAACAAGAAGGGCGCGGTGACGCGGATCTTCCCCCTCCACATGGTCGACAGCCAGTTGAAGATCTTCACGCCCGTTGGGACGGCGATGAACATGGTCGACGCCGAGAAGGCGGCGGTGGCCACCGGTCCGATCCCGGTGGCGAACATGTGGTGGGCCCACACGCCCCAGCCGATGAAGCCGATGGCGATGCCCGAGATCACCATGACCTGGTAGCCGAACAGGGGCTTGCGGGAGAACACGGGCAGGATCTCGGACACCACGCCCATGGCCGGCAGGATCAGGATGTAGACCTCGGGGTGGCCGAACAGCCAGAACAGGTGCTGCCACAGGAGGGGGTCGGCGCCCGCCTCGGCGTTGAAGAAGTTGGCCCCGAACTGGCGGTCGAACATCAACAGGAACAGCGCCACCGTGATGACGGGCAGGGCGAACAGCAGCAGGAACTGGGCCACCAGCGACATCCACACGAAGATGGGCATGCGGAACAGGCTCATGCCCGGGGCGCGCAGGTTGATGACGGTGACGATCAGGTTGATGGCACCGGTCAGGGACGCGATGCCGAGGATCTGCAGCCCGAAGACCCAGTAGTCCATGTTGTGGCCGGGCGTCAGCCGGCTCAGCGGGGCGTAGCCGAACCAGCCGCCGTTGGGCGCCCCGCCCAGGAAGAAGCTGGTGTACATGAACAGCCCGCCGGCCAGGAAGACCCAGAAGCCGAAGGCGTTCAGTCGCGGGAAGGCCACGTCGCGGGCGCCCACCATGATGGGCAGGAGGTAGTTGGCCAGGCCCGCCGAGAGCGGCATGACGACCAGGAAGATCATGGTCGTGCCGTGCATGGTGAAGACCTGGTTGTAGGCGTCGGCCGACAGGAACGTGTTGTCGGGCGTGCCCAGCTGCACCCTCAGCATGAGGGCCTCGAGGCCCCCGATGATGAAGAACACGAAGGCCGCGAGCGAGTACATGATCCCGATCTTCTTGTGGTCGACCGTGGTCAACCACCCCCACAGGCCCCGCGGCTCGGTGGGACGGCGCAGCAGGCGGAGCGGCGCGGGGCGCGCCGAGCCGGGCGGCGGCGGCAGTTCGGCGGGGCTGGACGGGGGCGGCGAGGTGACGATTGCCATCAGCTCGCCCCGAATCTAGTGAGGGTCCCGGCGGGACCCGGGCGGGCGCCAGCGGTCATTGGAGCGTCTCCATGTAGGCGATCAGCTTGGCGATCTCGTCGTCGGTGAGTCCCAGGTTGGGCATCTTGGAGCCGGGCTTCTCGCCCGGGGGGTCCTTCAGCCAGCGCCTCAGGTTCCCCGGCGTGTTGTCGAACAGGGAGCCGGCGAACGTCCCCCGGCTGGCGAAGTGGGTCAGGTTGGGAGCCACGTTGCCGGTGGAGAGGCCCTCGATGGTGTGGCAGCCGGCGCATCCCTTGGCCGTGAACAGCAGGAACCCCTCGTGGGCCTCCGTCCCCTGCGCCGGCTCCCGGGCCGGCAGCTTCTGGTTGGCCACCCAGGCGTCGAACTCGGCAGGGGGGACGGCGATGGCCCGGTTGCGCATGTTGGCGTGCGACAGCCCGCAGTATTCGGTGCACTGCCCGAGGTAGATGCCGGGCTCGTCCGCCTCGAAGTGCATCTTGTTGGTGCGGCCCGGGATGATGTCCTGCTTGCCGCCCAGGGCCGGGACCCAGAACGAGTGGATGACGTCTAACTCGTCGCCGTCGAGGGTGATGGCGACCGACCGACCGGTCGGCATGTACAGGTCGTTGGCGGTGACGATCCCGTAGTCCTCGTAGCGGTACTCCCACCAGAACTGGTGGCCGATGACGGTGACCCGGATGGAGTCGTCGGGCGCATCGTTAAGGTCGAAGATGGCGCGGATTGTCGGGACGGCGATGATGAGCAGGACGAGGGCGGGCGCCAGCGTCCACGCCAGCTCCAGCCTTGTGTTGCCGTGGATCTGGACCGGCTCGGGGGCGTCGTCGCGGTGGCGGAACTTGATGACGGCGTAGATCGCCAGGCCCTGGACCAGGACGAACACCACGCCCGCGACCCAGAACACCGGGTCGATGAGATTGTCGATCTGGCGGGCGACGGGGCCCTTGGGCTCGAGCGTGTCCAGCGGGGCGTTCTCGGCGCAGGCAGCCAGCAGGACCAGGAGCGGGATGACGGCGAGGTAGGTCCGCCGCAGGGCCTTGCGAGCGCGCTGGGTCTGGGGGGTCACAGCGTTCGGGCTTTCATGTTGCTGGTGCCACTGTCGTCGGCGCGGGCGTCAAGCGTCCAATTCACGCAACGGTGACCTTGCCCTGCATGAGGGGGTGGATGTCGCAGCGGAAGTAGTACTCGCCGGCGCCGGGCGCCTTGAACTTGTACTCGATCTTGCTGTTGCCGGTGATCACGGCCCCCTGGAAGATCGCCAGCCCGGCGAAGTTGGCGTCCTTGTAGATGGCGATGTTGTGGGGCACCGTGTCGGCGTTGTCGAAGTCGATGACGGCGTCGTGGTCGGCTTCGAAGTGCAACTCGGTGACGGTGAACTGCACGTTGTCGGCCGCCACCTCGATGGGCTCAGGGCCGGCGTGGTGCTCCTCGACGTGGCGCTGGCCGGCGACGCCGGCGACGATCCCCCCGGCCGCCATGAGCAGCCCGCCGACGACGAGCCCGGCGAGGAGGGTCCGGGGCGAGAGGGTGGGCCTGACGGCCACGAAGCTGGCGGCGGCCATGACCACGACGGCCACGGCCAGGGCGATGAACGTCGACGCCTGTTCAGGCACGGCCAGCAGGATCCGCGACATGAAGAACATGAGGCTGGCGATGGCGAACAGCCCCACCACCGGGATCCCGATCGGCATCAGGTTGGGGACCCGCCGGGTGCGGTCGATGGAGACGCTGCCCAGCCAGCCCACGGCGGCCACCAGCAGGAGGACGGCGCCGAAGGCGGCGAACAGGGGGGTGATGATGAGGGCACCGGCGATGAGCCCGGCCCCGAGGGCCCCGATGGCGGGCCAGCCCGGGCCGCCGACCAGCCGCACCGGGCCGATGGGGCGGAGGGCGGGCGCCGGCGCGTCGGCCGCGGTCGGGAGCTCGAGCGGGTCGCGGTAGTTGGTGATGGCGATGGCCCCCGCGAGGGCGGCCACGGCCAGCCCCAGGAACATCGACACGCCGGTGTGATCGCCGGTGAGGAGGGCGTAGGCCACGGCGGCGAGGACGCCCACGCCGATCACGGGCAAGAAGACCTTGGCGGGCTGGGTGATCATGCGTGCGCCGAAAACAGGAAGACGACGGTCATGATGACGAACCAGGCCAGGTTGCTGTACTGCCAGACGGCGGCGGCGGCCTTGAGGGGCTCGTAGTTCTCCCGGCTGAAGTGGCCGGACATGGCCCGTGCGCCCAGCAGGGTCAGAGCCAGGATGGCGATCCCCATGTGCACCAGGTGGTAGCCGAGCAGCAGGTGGAACAGCGTGCCGTAGGCGTGGTCGTCCACCCCGAAGCTGGCCCGGGCCATGTAGTACCACTGGGCGTTGAAGATGCAGATCCCCAGGATCAGGCTGAGGATGAGGGCCGCGAGGGCGTTGCGCTGGTCGTTGCGGCGGACGGCGGACACGACCCACTGCACGGTGAAGGCGCTCATGGTGACGGTGATGGTCACCACGGAGGGGATGTAGGTCCCCACGCCGGTGCGCGGGGGCGGCCACGACGGCGACCCGGCCTTGATGGCGAACCAGGCCGCCAGCAGGGTCGCCAGCAGCATCATGTCGGCGACGAGGACGAGCAGGACGCCCAGGATGTTGGTCCCCTTGGGGACCTCGTCGGGCGGCCGCGGCGGGCCCACCCCCCGGCCCGTCAGGGGCGCCGGCCCGTAGGCGGACGAAGCGACGAGGGCCATCAGGCCGCCGGCTCCGGCTCCGGCTCGGTCGCCCGCAGGTCGAGGAGGGGCGTGGACGAGCGGACCTCGGGTACCCGGTCGAAGTTGTGCCGCGGCGGCGGCGACGGCGCCGCCCACTCCAGGGTGTGGCCCTCCCACGGGTCGGCGTCGGCCCGCTTGCCCCGGCGCAGCACGACGCTGAACAGCAGGTTCAGCACGAAGGCGAGGACGCCCAGCACGAGCACCACGCTGCCCAGGCCCATGGCCAGGTTCATCGCCTGCCACTCGTCCTCGCCCGGGTAGGAGCTGGTGCGGACGGGCATGTCCTGCAACCCCAGGATCAGGGCGGGCAGGAAGCTGAGCAGCGAGCCGCCCGTCAGGAGCAGTACTTCGAGCTTGCCCAGCCCGCCCGACAGGTGGCGTCCCCACCACTTCGGGCCCCAGAAGTGGATGGCGGCGACGAAGCCCAAGGTGGCGGGGGCGAAGAACAGGAGGTGCTGCTGGCCGACCTGCCAGTAGTTGGCGTGGAGGTCGCCGGTGGCGTCGACGGCCGAGACGGCTGACACGGCCAGGCCCGCGGCCAGGACCACCACGAACCCGAGCACGTGCAGCACAGGCGTGGCCCGCAGGGCGGCCCGCAGGTCCTCACGGTCGGCCTTCTGCAGGGTCAGGAGCCAGTTCAAAACCAGGCTGGCCACCGGCGCCAGGACAGCGAGGGCACCCAGGGCGAACAGCCACCGGGCCTCCCCGAGGTTCTCCACCTCGCTGCCCCAGCCCGCGAAGGCGAGCACGCCGGCGGCGCCGAGGGCGGCGACGGCCTTGGCGTAGTCGGCGATGGGGCGCCGGGCGAACACCGGGATGATCTCCGATGCCGTCCCCAGGGCGGGGAGGAGGAGCGCGAACAGCAAGGGGTAGGCCCCGAACCAGAAGAGGCGGGGCCACAGCAGGGGGCTGCCACCCCCGCTCGAGGTGAACCCGGAGAAGAGCTGGGCCCCGAAGTGGTGGTCCACGTAGAGCATGCCCATGGCCGCCATCAGGACGGGGGCGGCCAGGAGCATGACCACGCCCGACACCACCAACGACCAGGTGAACACCGGGAGCCGGCGCATGGTGAGCCCCGGCGCCCGGAACTTCACGATTGTCGTGAGGAGGTTGCCCGAGGCCAGGACCGCCCCGGCCAGCACGAAGGCGACCCCGATGACCAGGAACTCGACCGCCTCGCCCCGGAACGCCGGCCCCTCGGGGATGGGGTCGCTGAGGGCGAACCCCGACGTCAGCCGGCGACCGCCGGTGGCGAGGGCGGAGGCGACCATGAGGGCGCCGCCGGAGAACGTCAGCCACATGGCCAGCACCTGCAGCCGGGGGAAGGCCAGGCGGGCGGCGCCGATCTGGAGCGGGACGATGGCCGTGGCCACGCCCAGCCAGGCGGGCACGAGGAACAGGAACACCATGAACGTGCCGTGGAACGTGAACAGCGTCCGGTACTCACGGTTGCTCAGCAGGTCGGCGTCGGGCGAGGCCAGCTGGGCCCGCATGAGCAGGGCCAGGACACCGCCGATGACGAGGAACAGCACGGCCATGACCAGGTACTCGCTGCCCACGATCTTGTGGTCGTTGCCTGCCGCGCCCGACCCGACCGACGGCGCGGGCGGTGCCGCCTCCTCCGGGGGCGCCTGCGGTTCCTCCGGGACGACGTCTCCCTGGCTCGTCTCCGTCATTGCCATGTCCGGCCGGACTCTATACAGACACCCCTCGACGCCAACAATCGGGAAAGGGTGCTTCAGTGGGGCCGATCGTGGACGGTCCGCCCGCGCCCGCATGGCCCGCCGTCCTGGCCCGCTGGTCGGTGGAGCCCGCCGCCGTCGCCCTCCTGGCGCTGGCGGCGGTGCTGTACTTGCGGGGCCGGACGGCACCCGGTGACGGCGACGACGACGTCCCGTGGCGGTTCTGGTCGGGCCTGGCGGTGGTGGCCGTCGCCCTCCTCTCGCCCGTCTCGACCTACGCCGAGGCCCTGCTGTCGGTGCACATGGTCCAGCACCTGCTCCTGGCCTTCGTGGCCGCCCCCCTGCTGGTGTCCTCGGGCGCCGGCCCTGTCCTGGCGGCCGGCGCCCCGCCTCGGGTGGCCGGCGCCGCCCGCCGGCTGGCGGCGACGAGGGCGTACC
>JBOGID010000214.1:0-7411 GCA_050742295.1 Acidimicrobiales bacterium
CTGCCGGCCTGGCCGGCGCCGCCACGGCCCGCCCCACCCACAGCTCCGACGCCGCCCGGCGGCGTGCACCGCCCGCGGTCGGGCCGGGCGCTGCGCGCTTTCCTGTACTCGCTGATCGGCTCCCTCAGCGGGGCTGCACTCCTCGCCATCGCCATCGTCGCCGTGGGGACCGAATTCACCAGCACGCAGGCCAAGATCATCGGCACGGCCGTCGCCGTCGGCGGGTTCAGCCTGCTCGGGCTGTGCTCGTCAACGTGGTACGACCGAGAGGAACGGGTCTGGCTGGCGGCGGGCGGCGTGCTGAGCGCGGGTGCGGCCCTCCTCATGGCCGTCATCACCATCTGGGCCGAGATCGGCGACTCCGACTACCTGAGGGTTCTGTTCAGCCTCGTGATCGTGGCCGTGGCGTGGGCCCTGTCCTCACTGCTGTTCGTGCTGCACGGCCGCGACCCCGTGCTGGACGCGGTCGTCCTCGGCACGATCGTCCTCGTCGCCCTGGCCGCGACCCTGATCGTGGTCCCCGTGGCCATCGCGTGGGACGACGTCGGCGAGGGCTACGTGCGGGTCACGGCCGTGTTCGTCATCCTCGCCGTGCTGGGGTCGGTCGTGTCGCCGGTGCTGGCCCGGGCCCGCAAGACGCCCGGCTGACGACCCAGCCGGCCCCCCTCAGCCGATGCCGGCGCGGGCCAGGACGTCCTCGACCGGGGCCAGCAGGCCCACGTAGAACGGGCCGAAGTCGGCGTAGATGGCCGAGGCCTCGTCGAAGCGCATCTCGTGGACGCACGCCTTGAGCGCCCCAGGTTCCTGGGCGAACAGGGTCACGCCCCACTCCCAGTCGTCGAGCCCGGTGGAGCCGGTGACGAGCTGCACCACCTGGCCCCGGTAGGTGCGCCCGACCCGGCCGTGGCCCTCCATGAGCCGGTAGCGCTCCTCGTAGGGCAGGGCGTACCAGTTGCCGGTCGTGTCACGGCGCTTCGACATCGGGTAGAAGCACAGCACCCGGGCCTCGGGCGGTGGCAACCTGGGGTGCAGCCGTGGCTCCAGCCGTTCGGGCCGCATCCCCCGGGCGTACTCGGACACCTCGGTGAGCGAGACGTACGAGTTGAGGAGGTGCAGGCCGGCGGCCACCAGGTCGGCCTGGAGACGCTGGAGGCGCCAAAGGTCCGGCCCGAGGGCCATCACGCCCAGCTGGGCCTTGTGCCCGAGCACGGCGAAGGTCACGACCTGGTGTTCGTCCGCCACGGCGGCCTTGACCGCGCTGGAGACGGCTTCGGCGTCGACGGCGGGGTTCGCCCCCACCTCGAAGAAGAGGTGGAGGACGCCCCAGCCCTCGGTTGGAGTCAGCGGTTGGGGATCGATGGCGCCAATCCTATGACCCCTGCAACCGGATCAGTCCCGGTTACGAGGCGCCCGCCCGTAGCCGTTGGCGCACTCTTCGGCCTTGTACTGGCCGGCGTACTTCTTCAGGTTGTCGTGGACGCTCGCCATCGTCACCCGGGCCCGGTCGGCACGCGCCCGGTCGTTGACGTTGGGGTCGAGCGACTGCGCGATGTCGTCGAGAACGATCCAGAGGTTGTTGTGATTCTGGACGAAGAGCTCCCAGCGGTTCTGGTTCTGGCTGGGCTCGTTGATCGCCATCAGCTTCTCGGTCGCGGCACGGATGGCGTCACGGTCCGCCCCCGGATCGTCGCCGAGGGTCGTCCCGACCGCGTCCTGGGCGTCGAGACAGATCTCGTCGGCCTGATCGATCACCGCCTGCTGGTCCCCGCCGACGTTGCCGCTGGTTTCGCCGCACCCCGCCAGGACGAGCGCGACCAGCACGAACGCCCCCATCACCCGCACCATCCGACTCACGCTGTCTCCTTCTCGTCGACCGGGCCTTCGCGCCGCGTGACGCGAGCGCGACAGGCGGGCCGCCCAATCCGAACCCCCCACTTGCCGTAGCGGGATTCTGCCTCCATCGCGGGAAATCCTGCCACTTCCACGCGAAAGAGGGGCCGGTGACGGCCCCTCTTTCCCTTTCGTGCTGGCGAAGGCTGCCCGAAGGCGGCCTCAAGCGTGGCTGAGGAGGCTGGTGTCTAAGCCCTCCCTCGGCGGCCGACCGCCCTGCTGGCGGCGGCTCTGCATCGCAAAGGTGCAGGTCAGGGGCAGGTCGGCACGCCTCGACCCCGAAGGGTCGAAAGCGAAAGACACCCCAGCCTTCTAGAAGTCCTCCATGCCCGCCGCCGCGGCGGCCTGGTTGGCCTTGGACTCGTCAGGCTTGTCGACGATGACGGCCTCGGTGGTGAGGAACAGGCCGGCGATCGACGCCGCGTTCTGCAGGGCCGAACGGGTCACCTTGGCGGCGTCGATGACGCCCGCCTTGAACAGGTCCTCGTAGTCGCCGGTGGCGGCGTTGAGGCCGGTCGCCCCCTCCATGCCTCGCACCCGCTCGACGATGACGCCACCCTCCATGCCGGCGTTGACCGCGATCTGCTTCAGCGGCTCCTCGAGAGCACGGGCCACGATGCGGACACCGGTGCCCTCGTCGCCCTCGATGGAGTTGGCCAGCTCGTAGACCGTGGGCTGGGCCCGCAGTAGGGCCACGCCACCGCCGGGCACGACGCCCTCTTCGACGGCGGCCTTGGTGGTGGACACCGCGTCTTCGATGCGGTGCTTCTTCTCCCGCAGCTCGACCTCGGTGGCGGCGCCGACCTTGATGACGGCCACACCGCCGGAGAGCTTGGCCAAGCGCTCCTGCAGCTTCTCCCGGTCGTAGTCGGAGTCGGTGTTCTCCATCTCGGCCTTGATCTGGGAGATGCGGCCCCGGATGTCGGCGTCGTCGCCGGCGCCCTCGACCATCGTCGTCTCGTCCTTGGTCACGGTGATCTTGCGGGCCCGGCCCAGCATGTCGAGGGTCACGTTCTCCAGCTTGAGGCCGACCTCCTCGGAGATGACCTGGCCGCCGGTGAGGATCGCCATGTCCTGCAGCATGGCCTTGCGGCGCTCGCCGAAGCCGGGGGCCTTGACGGCGACCGACTTGAACGTGCCGCGGATCTTGTTCACGACGAGCGTGGCCAGGGCCTCGCCGTCGACGTCCTCGGCGATGATCACCAGCTGGCGGCCGGACTGCATGACCTTCTCCAGGACGGGCAGCAGGTCACGGACGGCGGAGATCTTGGAGCTGACGAAGATGATGTACGGGTCCTCCATCACCGCTTCCATGCGCTCGGGGTCGGTGACGAAGTAGGGCGAGATGTAGCCCTTGTCGAACCGCATGCCCTCGACCAGGTCCATCTCCATGCCGAAGGTCTGCGACTCCTCGACGGTGATGACCCCGTCCTTGCCCACCTTGTCGATGGCCTCGGAGATCATGTCGCCGATCTCGGTGTCGGCGGCGGAGATGGCGGCCACCTGGGCGACCTGCTCCTTGGACTCGACCTCGACCGAGATGTCCTTGATGGCCTGCACGGCCTTCTCGACGGCCCGCTCGATGCCCCGCTTCAGGGACATGGGGTTGGCGCCGGCGGCCACGTTCCGCAGGCCCTCGCGCACCATGGCCCACGCCAGCACGGTGGCGGTGGTGGTGCCGTCACCGGCGACGTCGTCGGTCTTCTTGGCCACTTCCTTGACCAGCTCGGCGCCGATGCGCTCCAGCGGGTCTTCCAGATCGATCTCCTTGGCGATGGACACGCCGTCGTTGGTGATCGTGGGGGCGGCCCACTTCTTGTCGAGCACGACGTTGCGGCCCTTGGGGCCGAGCGTGACTCGTACGGCATCGGCCAGCTGGTTCATGCCGCTTTCCAGTGCGCGCCGGGCATGTTCATTGAACGCGATCATCTTCGCCATGGGCGGGGTTCCTCCGTGGGGCGGCTCAGGGTCGTACCGGATACCGGTCCTGCCGTTAGCACTCTCGTGTATCGAGTGCTAACGATACCGCGTCCGGCCCGGTCGCGTGCAAGCCGCCATTTCGTTCGGGCCACGCAGGCCGGCGGCGCGGTCAACCGGCCAGGCGGTCCAAGATGGCGGCGACGACCTCGGGGTCGGCGACGTGGCGGGCGTTGACGTAGGGCTCCTCGTAGATCGTCTCCCGGGGGACGCCCAGCTCCGACAGGGCGACGGCCAGCTCCTCGACCATGGCGCCGTTCCCCGCCAGGAGGAAGCGGGGCTCGCCGGAGTCGAGGCCGGCCAGGAGCGCGGGCACCGACTCGGTGACCCGGCCTCGCAGCCCCGGCCAGTCGATCGGGGACTGCGACAGCGAGAGTGGGCGGCGGCCAGCCGGTCCAATTCCGCGGTCAGGCAGAGGTCATCGGTCGAGCGCAGCCCCCAGAACAGCTCGATGCGACGCTTGTCACCGGACCGCAGCAGCGCGGCCGACAGTGAGTAGAACGGCGCCACGCCCACGCCCGTGGCGATCAGGACCAGGTCCTGGTCGGCGGCAGCCTTGACCATCGGACGGCCCGTCGGCCCCCGGAACGCCACCTCGTCGCCCAGCCGCAGCGACGCCAGGTGGGCGGCGTCCTCGGCCGTGTCCATGCGCAGCTGGGCACGGGCGCAGATCGTGGTCCCGTCCCGCCACAGCACGTGGTGGTCGCCGCCCCATCCCGCCGCGGCCCGTTCCGCCGTCGCGTCGTCGACGAAACCGGAGAGAAGCAACCGGAACCACGCCTCGCCCAGCGTGCCGCCCTCGATCAACTGGCCGTCGGCCCGGGTGCCGGCCACGACGATCGCCGCCTCCCTGGCCTCGTAGCGGTCGACGTGCAGGATCTGCTCGGTGGTCTCCGGCGGTGACCGGAAGGCGGCGTCGACCGCCTGGTTCTGGCCCTTGGCGTGCAGGGCGTCGACAAAGCTGAGGCCGGCGTCGTACGCAAAGTAGGAGTCCTCGGCCAGGGCGCGCGGCACCTTGCCGATCCGGTCGGCGTACCGGCGCTCCTCGGCATCCAGCTGCGCCTCCTCGGCAGAGGACCGGGATTCGTAGAAGCGGCGCTCGACGGCGGAGGCGCTGCCTCCGGCCAGGGCACGCCACGCCCTGCCGCCTTCGGCGTCCTGATGGTCACGATCGAGGTCGAAGTGCTGATCGTCCAGAGCGTGGGTCAGTTCGTGCACGACGATCCTCTGGTTGAGTGGAGTGGGGTCGGCGATCCGGATGTACAGCCGGTCCTCGAACTGGTCGTAGAAGCCGCCGACGGCCCGGTCCCTCGACTTGGCGACGGCCGACACGTCGACCGTCCCCTGGATCATGCCGAAGGCCCGGAAGAACGAGGGCTCGTCGTCGATCCGCCGGACGTTGTACAGATCGCCGGCTCCGCCGCCTCCCCGCCGGGCGCGAGGTCGGAGTCCGACAGCAGCGTGACCGGCACCGGCTGCTTGAACCTCAGTCCTCTGGCCTCCTCGACGAAGGCCGTGAGCGCGGGCATGGCGTCCGCACGACGCCAAAGCGGGCAGGACCAGCAGAGGAACGACCCAACGCCATCTCCACCCTGCCGCCGATTGCAGGGATCACCCATCGGCGCCGGCGGGCGCCGCCTTGACCGGTTCTCGGCTCTACCCCCCGGCGACGGCCGGGATGATCGACACCGTCTGGCCGTCGGACACGGGCGTGTCGAGACCTCGGACGAACCGCACATCCTCGTCGGCGACGAACACGTTGACGAACCGGCGGAGCTTGCCGTCCTCATCGAACAGCCGCTCCTTGAACCCGGGGTGGGCGGCTTCGAGGGCGGCCAGCACCTCGCCGACCGTCCCTCCGTCCGCCTTCACCTCGGCGTTGCCGCCCGACAGCTGGCGCAGCTGCGTCGGGATCCGGACGGTGGCGCTCACGGCCGGCCCGACGGCTTTCCGGCGAGAAAACGCCCGCTCAGGTCGCCAACTTGCCGGAAAGCGTTCATGACAGCTCCTCGTCGATGGCCGCGCCCAACGCCTCGTTGAAGGCGTCGAGGGTGGGGGCGATGGTGACGGTGGGGGTGGCGACCGGGGCCACCGCCTCGATGGTCTTGAGGCCGTGGCCAGTGACGTAGGCCACCACCCGCTCGTCGCGGCGGATGACGCCGTCGGCGGCGAGCTTGGCCAGGGTGGCGATGGTCACGCCCGCCGCCGTCTCGGCAAAGATGCCCTCGGTGCGGGCCAGGAGGCGCATGGCCTCGACCAGCTCGTCGTCGGTCACGGCCCGCAGGGCCCCGCCGCTCTTGCGCACCACGTCGAGGGCGTACCAGCCGTCGGCCGGGTTGCCGATGGCGATGGACTTGGCGATGGTCGCCGGCTTCACGGGCCGCACGTAGTCGTGCTTCTGGGTGAAGGCGGTGGCGACGGGCGAGCAGCCCTCGGCCTGGGCACCGGACACCCGCACGTGGGGCTCCTCCTGCAGCAGGCCGACCTGGTGCAGCTCGTCGAACCCCTTGGCGATCTTGGTCAGCTGGCTGCCGGAGCCGACGGGCACGACGACGTGGTCGGGCGCCTCCCAGCCCAGCTGCTCGGCCGTCTCGAAGGCCAGGGTCTTGGACCCCTCGGCGTAGTACGTGCGCAGGTTGACGTTGACGAACGCCCACGTGGGGTACTCCGACGTCAGCTCCGCGCACAGCCGGTTCACGTCGTCGTAGCTGCCCTCGACGGCGACAAGGTTGGGCCCGTAGACGGACGTCATCACGATCTTGCCCGCCTCCAGGTCGGCGGGGACGAACACGACATGGCGCATGCCGGCCCGGGCCGCGTGGGCGGCCACCGAGTTGGCCAGATTGCCGGTCGACGCGCAGGCCGCCACCTTGAAGCCCAGCTCCCGGGCCCTCGCCAGCGCCACGGCCACCACCCGGTCCTTGAACGAGCCCGTCGGGTTGACGGTGTCGTTCTTCAGCCACAGCTCGCCCAGGCCCAGCTCGGCGGCCAGCCGGTCGGCCCGCACGAGGGGCGTGAAGCCGGCGCCCAGGTCGACGGCGCCGTCGTTGGTGGCGGGCAGCAGGTTGGCGTACCGCCAGACCGACAATGGCCCGGCGGCGATGGACTCGTGGGTGGTCGCCGCCGCAATGGCCTCGTAGTCGTAGGCCACCTCGAGCGGCCCAAAGCAGTACTCGCACACGTGCAGGGCCTCGGCCGGATAGGCGCGACCGCACTCCCGGCATCGCAGACCAGTCACGAAACGCACAGCATCCTCCTCATCGCAACGGGCATTGGCACCTTGCTCGGCGTTCCGGCCACGCAGGCCGGCTCGTGCGCTGGTTGCCGCGGCGTCATCGGGCCCGTCCCTCAGCCGCTCTGGATGATTGTCCACCATGATCGCGGTGACGGTGGCGGTCGTCAAAGCGGTTTTGGGCGACAATGATTCCCGACCATGGCGAGAGTCCTCTCTGTCGACGTGGACGGGACCGACAGGGCGAGGCGTGGGGCAGGGGCCCCCACGCTCTGGAGGAGGGCGGGGGTGGGGCCCCGCCCGGGGCGGCGA
>JBOGID010000215.1:0-14341 GCA_050742295.1 Acidimicrobiales bacterium
GCCCAGCTGGTGGGCGGTCCGCCGGCGCCGGGCGAGGGGGGCACCGATGGCGCCCGCCAGCGGGCGGGCGATCAGCGGGCTCAGGATGGCGATGCCCAGGAACGTGAGCGTCGCCCCCAACCCGACAAGGGCCAGGGCGTTGTCGCCGCCGCCGAACAGGCCACTGACCAGGGCGAGGGCCCCCACGCCGGTGGTGATCCCCCCGGCGATGGACCGGGCCCGCAACGAGCCGGCGCCCGCGTCGACGGTGTCGCGCAGGGCGGCCATCGGCGCCACCTTGGCCGCCCGCCGGGCGGGGGCGACGGCGGCCACCAGCGTCACCCCGGCGCCCACGATGAACGAGGCGATGACAGTGCGGGGCAGGAACTGGAGCGACGTCGAAGGAAGGTCGATCCCGAACGCCTTCAGCAGGGCCTGGAGGCCCACGGCGAACAGGACGCCCAGGCCGAGGCCGACGGCCGACGAGACCAGGCCCACGATCAACGCCTCGGACAGCACCGACCGCAGCACCTGGGCCCGGCCCGCTCCCAGGGCCCGCAGCAGGGCCAGCTCCCGGGTCCGCTGGGCCACCAGGATCGAGAACGTGTTGAAGATGATGAACGACCCCACGAACAGCGAGATGCCGGCGAAGGTCAACAGGAACGTGGAGAAGAAGCTGAGACCGTCCTTCACTGCCTTGGCGCCCTCGTCCGCCACCTGGTTCGACGTGACGGCCTCGACCGTCTCGGGCAGGGCGGCCGCCACCCGGTTGCGCAGCTCGAGAGCGGGCACGTCGTCGGTGGCGGCGGCGTCGATCGTGTCGAAACGGCCGACCTTCCCGAAGGCCTGCTGGGCCGTCCGGGTGTCGAAGACGGCGATGGTGGCCCCCGCCAGGTTGTCGGCCTCGCCGAACCCGGTCAGGCCCACGATCGTGAACTGGCCCGTCCCCGACCGGAAGATCACCTTCACCTGCTCGCCCACGGCCAGGTCGTGCTCCTCGGCCGTGGTGACGTCCACGACGACCTCGCCGTCGCGCTGGGGTGGGCGTCCGGCGCGCAGCTTCAGGGCCGACAGCTCCTCGGTCCCCCAGTTGAAGCCGAGGGTGGGGGCACCGGAGGTGGTGATGGCCTTGCCGTCGGGCTTGACCAGCTGGGCATTGCCGCCGACCGACCCCTCGGCCACCCGCACGCCGGGCACGGCCCGCACGGTGGCGACGAGGCTCTCGGGCAGCGTGTCCCGGCTGACGTCCGCGCCGGTGGCGTCGCCGAAGCCCGACTTCGCCCGCACGGTCACGTCGATGTTGGCCACGACCTCGGTGAACAGCTGATCGAAGGTGTGGCTGATGGTGTCGGTGAGCACGAACGTGCCCGAGACGAAGGCCACCCCCAGCACGATCGAGACCGAGGTGAGGATGAGGCGCACCTTGTGGGCCAGCAGTCCCTTGACCGTGACCCGGCTCATGCCCTTGAGCGCCATGACCTAGTTCCCCAGGGCCTTGAGGTTGTCGAGGACCTTGTCCGCCGTGGGGTCGGCCATCTCGTCGACGACCCGCCCGTCCCCCAGGAAGACCACCCGCTGGGCGTAGGACGCGGCCACCGGGTCGTGGGTCACCATGACGATGGTCTGGCCGAACTCCCTGACTGAGCGGCGGAGGAACCCGAGGATCTCGGCGCTGGCCTTGGAGTCGAGGTTCCCGGTGGGCTCGTCGGCGAACACGATGTCGGGCTTGGAGGCCAGCGCCCGGGCCGCCGCCACCCGCTGCTGCTGGCCGCCCGACAGCTCGCTGGGCTTGTGGGACAGGCGGGGGCGCAGCCCCATGATGTCGATGACCTGGTCGACCCACGCCTTGTCGGCGGCGCGGCCGGCGAGGTCGAGGGGCAGGGTGATGTTCTCGGCCGCGGTGAGGGTGGGCACCAGGTTGAAGGCCTGGAAGATGAAGCCGATCTTGTCCCGCCGCAGGACGGTGAGGGCCTTGTCGGGCAGGCCGGTCACGTCGGTGTCGCCGATGAACGACTGGCCGCTGGTGACCTTGTCGAGCCCGGCCATGCAGTGCATGAGGGTCGACTTGCCCGAGCCCGACGGGCCCATGATGGCGCTGTACTGGCCGGCCGGGAACTCGACACTCACGCCGTCGAGGGCCCGCACCGAGGCGTCGCCCTTCCCGTAGACCTTCACCAGGTTGACGGCACGGGCGGCGGCGAGGGTCTTGGTCATGCTCGTGGACATGGAGGTGAACCTATGGCGGCCGCCTGCGGATGTCGTCCCCCTGGGAACCGATGTGGCCGTCCTCCTCAGGTAGGACGGCCGGGTTCCACAAGCCCGCTCTCGTAGGCCTGGACGACGGCTTGGACCCGGTCGCGGGCGCCCAGCTTCGACAGGACCCGGCCCACGTGGGTCTTGACCGTCGTCTCTCCGACGACCAGCTGGCCGGCGATCTCGCCGTTGGACAGGCCCCGGGCCATGAGGACGAGGACCTCCCGCTCCCGGGCGGTGAGGGCGGGCAGCTGCTCGCCGTGGTCGCCGTCGCTCGGGGCCGGGAGGTGGCGGGCGAAGCGGTCGAGGAGCCGGCGGGTGACCGACGGGGCCACGACGGCCTCGCCCCCGGCCACGACCCGGATGGCCTCGACGAGTTTCTCCGCCGGGGCGTCCTTCAGGAGGAACCCGCTGGCCCCCGCCCGAAGGGCCTCGACCACGTACTCGTCCAGCTCGAAGGTGGTGAGGATGAGGACCTTGGTGGCGTCGCCCAGGCGCCGGGTCGCCTCAACACCGTCCAGACGGGGCATGCGGATGTCCATCACGACCACGTCGGGCTTGAGGCGCTGCACGGCCTCGATGGCCTCCCACCCGTCCGCCGCCTCGCCCACGACGGTGATGTCGGGCTCGGCGTCCAGGATCATGCGGAACCCGGTGCGGAGCAGGGGCTGGTCGTCGACCAGCAGGACGTCGATCACGGCGTCGGCAGCCGGGCCCGCACCAGGTAACCGCCGCCCGGCCGGGGGCCGGCCCGCAGCTCGCCGCCGAACAGGGACACCCGTTCCTTCATGCCTACCAGCCCGTGGCCGTCGGCGGCGCCGTTGCCGCTGTCGGCCCCGCCGCCCCGGCCGTCGTCGGTGATCTCCAGCTCGACGTCGCCGGCGCCGTAGCGGACGACGACATGGGCTTCAGCCGGGCCCGCGTGCTTGAGCGTGTTGGTGAGCGCCTCCTGGACGATGCGGTAGGCCGAGAGGTCGACGCCAGAGTCAAGGGGCCGGGGCTCGCCCTCGACCCGGAGGTCGACGGGCAGGCCGGCTTCCCGGAGCTGGTCGACGAGCACGTCGAGGGCGGCCACGCCGGGTTGGGGGGCGCGGCCGTCGCCGGTTCCCGTGAGGTCCTCGTCGGCCCGCAACACGCCGAGGAGCCGGCGCATCTCCGACAGTGCCTGGCGTCCGGTCGTCTCGATCGACTGGAGCGCCTCGCGGGCCTGGTCGGGCCGGCGGTCGAGCACCCGCCGGGCGCCGCCCGCCTGCACGACCATCACGCTGACGTGGTGGGCGATGACGTCGTGAAGCTCACGGGCGATGCGTCCCCGCTCGGTGGCGACGGCCCGCCGAGCCTGCTCGGCCTTCTGCCGTTCGAGCCGCTCGGTGCGGTCCTCCAGTTCGACCACGTAGGCCCGCCGCACCCGCACGTTGTCGCCCAGGATCCAGGCCGCGGCGAACACGACGTAGCTCGCCACCACGTCGGCCACCTCGACCTTGGTCGGGGTGGTGGCCAGCACGACGAACAGGCCGGCGGCGCTGAGTGTGGCTGCGGCCAGCGACCGGCGCCGGTCGCAGTGGGCCGCCATCGTGTAGAGGACGATGATGACCGACAGCCCGCCCGAGGCCGACCCGTAGTTGCGCACGGCGCTGGCCACCGACGCCACCAGCACCAGGTTGAAGAT
This sequence comes from Acidimicrobiales bacterium, assembly GCA_050742295.1. Lineage (GTDB taxonomy): Bacteria > Actinomycetota > Acidimicrobiia > Acidimicrobiales > AC-14 > JAHFUQ01. Next base: position 3,902 of record JBOGID010000215.1, read on the forward strand.
CGTGAACGAGTGGCGCCGCCGCCACGCCAGCGGCACCGACGACAACAGGACGAGGAACAGGGCGAACCCATCCGGCTCCCGGAAGTCGAACCCCTCCCGTGTAATCCACGGCCCCGGAAGGCTGATTGCCGTGACCAGGGCCGCGAGCAGCCCATCGGCCCCGAACGGGTGCTCCTTCACCCACCTCACCGGCGACGCCTTCACGGCCTCATCTTGCCCGCCCCGGGACGTAGTTTGGACTCATGAGTCAACCGGCCGGCGACACGCAGTCGCCTTCGGACGACAACCAGGAACTGCTCCGGCGCTACCACGCCGCCCTTGTCGCAGCCGACGAGGGCACGCTTCGGCGTTTCGCCTCGCGCGAGGAAGTCGAGCAGTACCTGGCAACCCACGCCCAGCGGTAGGGAGGAACCGTTCGAGTTCGGTGTCGCCGTCCGGTGCACCGCGATTCAGGGGGCGCCCCAGCCAATCCTGGGCCTGCAGATCAAGCGGACAGACGGCTGACCGCCGGCGTCAAGTCGTGGCGAGGGCGTCGAGCTCATCGTAGAGCGTGTCGATGTGGATGGGCCCGTAGTCGGTGACGATCAGCTCGCCGGGGCCGAACACGGTCCAGTGGTGGACCTTCCCGTCCCCGGGATAGGCGGCCTCGATACGCCGGTCGTGGGGGTCTACGAGGAGGAGCAGGCGCAGCGATGGCGCCTTGGCGTAGGCGACGACCTTCTCGCGGCGGTCGATGCTCCTGGTCGACGGCGACTGAACCTCCACGATCAGGGTCGGATCGGTCTCGTGCTGCACATGCGGCGCCTTCCCACACACGACCATGACGTCGGGGTAGTAGGCGCTGTCGTCGCGGGTGCGGACCAGCCGGTTGCCCATGAACGGCCGGCAACCCTTCGCTTTGGCTCCTGCCACCAGCGCTTCATAGATCAGGCCAGCGACAAGGTCGTGGCGCTCCGTCCCGCCGGACATCCCGTACACGCGACCGCCGACCAACTCGTGGCGCCGCTCCGCATCCCGCTCACCTGCCAGGAAGTCCTCGAAGGTGACGTAGGAGGCGGTTGCTTCGGTCACGGCCCTGCGAGTTCGACCTCGACGGAGAACGTGTCGGCTTCCTCGGTCGACCAAGCCGCGACGCGGCCTGCTTCGCGGACGTCGGCCTCGGCCTGGGCCAGGGCGGCGAGGAAGGAGCCGGGCCCACGTACGATGATCCGTGACACGTCCGATCGCATTGACGTCTTGGCCGAGGTCTTCGCCTTCCGGATCTCTCCGAGGACTTGTGACGCGAAGTGGAAGACGTCCGGGTCGACGCCCTCCGCGACAGCGTCCAACCCGGCGACCTCCGGCCACCTGGCCCGGTGAATCGATCCCTGCTGCCACCACGACCACGCCTCCTCGGCGACGTACGGCAGGAAGGGCGCGAACAAGCGCAAGAACGTGGACAGCGCAAGCCGCAGGGCAGCATTGGCCGAGGTGGCACCCGGCTCGCCGTGAGACCCATAGCTTCGGCTCTTCACGAGCTCCAGGTAGTCGTCGCAGAAATCCCAGAATCGAGCCTCCGTGTGTTCCAAGGCACGGGCGTAGTCGTATTGCTCGAACGCCGCGGTGGCGTTGTCGACCGTCGCCGCAAGGTATGCGAGGAATGCCTTGTCCAGCGCCTCGGTGACCTCGCCGGGAGAAGCCGCCGGGAAGGTCAACACGAACTTCGACGCGTTCAGGAGCTTGATGGCCAGCCGGCGGCCGACCTTCATCTGGCCTTCGTCGAAGGTGGTGTCGACTCCCGGGCGGCCCGATGCGGCCCAGTAGCGAACCCCGTCGGCACCGTGCTGGTCGATCCACGGGAGGGGCGTCTCGGCACCTTTGGTCTTGGAGATCTTGCCCTTGCCGCCCGGCTCGACGACCCACCCCGAGATGGCGACGTGGTGCCACGGGACCATGTCGTGCTCGTAGTGCGAACGGACGACGGTCGAGAACAGCCAGGTACGGATGATCTCGTGGCCCTGGGGCCGCAGGTCCATGGGGAAGACCCGGCCGAAGAGGTCGGGGTCGTCCTCCCACTGCCCTGCGATCTGAGGCGTCAGCGACGAGGTTGCCCAGGTGTCCATGACATCGGGGTCGCCGGTGAAGCCGCCCGGCTTGTCCCGCTGGTCGGGGTCGTAGCCGTCGGGGATGTCGGTGGACGGGTCGACGGGAAGCCGGCCCTCATCGGGGACCAAAGGCTGGGAGTAGTCGACGGCGCCGTCCTCGTCGAGCCGGTACCAGAGGGGGAACGGGACGCCGAAGAAGCGCTGGCGGCTGTTGAGCCAGTCGCTGTTGAGGCCTTCGACCCACGACTGGTAGCGGTGGAACATGTGGGGCGGGTGCCAGTTCAGCTCGCGGCCGCGGGCCAGGAACTCGTCGCGGTGGTCGAGTGTCCGGATCAGCCACTGGCGGCTCGTGACGATCTCGAGGGGCCGGTCGCCCTTCTCGTAGAACTTGACGGCGTGGGTGATCGGCTTCGGGTCGGCGATGAGCTCGCCCGACTCCCGCAGCAGCTCGACCATGGCCTCCTGGGCCTGCTTGACCGTGCGGCCCCGAAGGCGTTCCCACGCCGGGCCGTCCTCGACGCCGGCCGGCGGGTCGTGCTGGATGCGCCCGTTGCGCCCGACCATGGACCGTGTCCCCAAGCTCAGCTCGCGCCACCACGTGACGTCGGTGGTGTCGCCGAACGTGCAGATCATGGCGATGCCGGTGCCCTTCTCGGGGTCGGCCAGCGTGTGGGCGCGGATGGGGACCTCGACGCCGAAGACCGGCGTCGTTGCCGATTGGCCGAACAGCGGCTGGTAGCGGCCGTCGTCGGGGTGGGCGACAAGGGCGACGCACGCCGCGATCAGCTCGGGCCTTGTCGTGTCGATGAGCAGGTCTTCGCCGTTCGGCCCGCCGAAGCGCAGCCGGTGGTAGGCGCCGGGCATCTCCTTGTCTTCGAGCTCGGCCTGGGCGACGGCGGTCTGGAAGTCGACGTCCCACAGCGTCGGGGCCTCGGCCTGGTAGGCGAGCCCCGCCCGCAGCAACCGCAGGAAGCCGCGCTGGGAGATGCGCTGCGCCTCGGGGCTGACCGTGCTGTAGGTCATGGTCCAGTCGACGGAGAGGCCGAGGCGGCGCCACAGCTCCTCGTACTTCTGCTCGTCCTCCAGCGTCAGCCGCTGGCACAGCTCGACGAAGTTGGGCCGTGACAGGCGGATCGGCGGCTTGGCCGGCTTGTCGGGCGGCTCGAAACCGGGGTCGTAGGGGAGGCTCGGGTCGCAGCTGACCCCGAAGTACCGCTGCACGCGGCGTTCCGTCGGCAGGCCGTTGTCGTCCCAACCCATGGGGTAGAAGACCTCGCGGCCGCGCATGCGCTGGAAGCGGGCGATGGTGTCGGTGTGGGTGTAGGAGAACACGTGGCCGACGTGGAGCGACCCGCTGACGGTGGGCGGCGGCGTGTCGATGGCGTAGATCTGGTCCCGCGTGGCGCGGCGGTCGAAGCGGTAGGTGCCGTCGGCCTCCCACCGCTCGCCCCACTTCTGCTCGAGCCCCTCCAGCGAGGGCTTTTCCGGGACGTCGGGCGCCATCCGCTTACGGTAATCCGGACCGATGGGGCTGGTCCGGCGATTCCGGGGCCGGTACGGCGTACGCTCGTCACCAACGTAGGTCCGGAGGACTGGCGGAGGTTCAGGTGGGAGCACTCGGGATCTGCCTTATCGTCATCGGTGTCGCGTGCCTGATACTGGGCCTGATCGCGGGCGCCAAGGAGATCTTCCGACGACAGAACGAGGGCGCGGCCCAAGGTTTGCTCCCCACCGCGTTCCTCGACGTGATCAAGGCGTTGCTGGAAGCGCCGAGGGACAAGTTCTTCACCGTCCTCGGCCTCGTCCTGATCGTCCTGGGGCTGGGCCTGACCGGCGTCGACCTGTTCGGCTGAGCGGGGATGCGGCTCGACGAAGCCCTCTCACTCCAGCGGGCCTTCGAAGCCGAGCTCCTTACCTCGGTCCGGCCCGCGCCCGGGGTGGGCGATCGGGTCATCCAGGCCTTCGGCAAGGACGAGTCAGTAAGGGACGTCCTGCGTGACGCCGTGGCCGAGGCGATCCGCCCGGGCGGCGTGGCCAGCACGCTTACCCCGCCGATGCTGGGCATCTCCGCCGCCGGTTGGGGCCAGTACCGGGTCGCGGTGCGCATCGAGCGCGAGTCTCCGTCCCAAGCAGAGTTCCTGCGTCGTGTCGAAACTGAGACGCGTGGCGAGTTCGATGTCCGGGTCGTCGGCCGTCTCCGGAGGCTGCAGTCCCGGGATTGGGGACGCGGCCGTCGCCGGCCCCTTGCCATCGGCAGCTCCATCTCCCTCGCGACGGCCACGGCCGGGACACTCGGATGCTTCGCACGGAGCCCGGGGCAGTCCAGCCTGGAACTGCTCTCCAACAACCACGTCATCGCCGACAGCAACCGGGCCAAGCTCGGGGCCGTCATCGTGCAGCCGGGCCTGCAGGACGGCGGGAAGGCCCCCGATGATGCGGTCGCCACGCTGTCGCGCTTTCTCGCGCTGGAACCTGATGTCCCCAACGGCGCCGACTGCGCCCTGGGCCTGCTGGCGGACGGAATGCCGGCGGACCCCGTCTCGCTGCCGGACGGGCGCCGCCTCGAAGGGGTCGCCGAGCCGGCGTCCGTCGCCGACCTGCTGGACCTCGAGGTCTTCAAGGTGGGTCGGACCACCGGCGTGACCCGAGGCCGCGTGAGCGTGGTGAACCTCCAGCCCCGCATCTGGTACGGCCCCCAGCGACTGTCCTTCGCCGGCCAGCTCGAGATCGACGGCGGTGGTTCCCGGTTCAGCGGGCCTGGGGACTCCGGCAGCCTGGTCGTAGCGGTTCGGGAAGGCTCGGCCTGCGAGGCGGTCGGACTGCTGTTTGCCGGGTCCGCCCAGGGCCTGAGCTACGCAACTCCCATGGGAACGCTGCTTGGTACGCTTGGGGTGACCCTTGCAGTCTGACCGGAAGGCCGAGATGGCCTCGTACAAACAGTCCCAGGCCGCTCAAGAGCGAGCGGAGGTGCTCTTCAGCCGCGAGCCGTCTATCGCCGGGATCGGTATAACCAGGGTCGACGGTAGTTTCGGCCTGCGCATCAACGTCGAGGGTGAGGCCGACCTCGACCTCCCCGATGAGATCGCCGGCGTGCCCGTCGTCGTGCGCCACGTCGGCCGTGTCGAGGCGCTGCGCAACGCCCCTCGCCGCCGCTAATCCTGAACCAAGCGCAAGTCGGCCGGCTCGCCCCTTGAGGTTGGCAGGGAGCCTGGTTTCCAGCGGTCGTTGTGGCGGGGTGAGGCCCAGCGCGTGACCGGTTCAAGGCAATCGTCACCGGCCCCGGCCCGGGTAGTTCACCTCCAGCCCTCCTCCCGCTGGGCGATGCGCAGCGAGAGTTCGTCAAGCTCCTCGAGCGCGGCGCGCAGCGCACGGGCGTTGGCGAACCAGGGGCCGTAGCGGGCCACCTGCTCCTTGTTGAGGTTGACGGTGACCGTCTTGCCGTCGACCTTGCGGGTCCACTGGTGGTAGGGCCCGTGCAGCCGTGGGGGTTCGGCTCTGCAGCCGCAGTTGGGCTTGCCGCACCGCATCGCCCGCTCGACGAGGCTGCCGGGGAGCGCGAAGCCTGCATCGGCGAGGCGCCGGGCGATGGCGGCTTGTGCCCTGCGCTCTGCTGCGCCCGGCCCGGCCACGGTCACCTCCTCGCCCCCGTATGGGCCGAGGGCCCACCCCTCCCGCCTCTTACAGTAGCGGACTGTTGGACATGGGGCAAAGCAAAGAGGGAGCTGCGCCGCCGGCTGGCGCGCGAGCAGCGGGTGATCGAGCGCTGGCTGGCCGACGCGGTGGCGCCGAACCCCGGGGGGCCGGTGCTGGGGAGGGCGAGGGTCGGCTACGAGCTGGCCGGACGGTCCCAAGCGGGTGAGGCGTGCCGTCCGCATCCTCGTGGGCCGGCAGCGCTCCCCCGACGAGCCGATCGGCGCCACCGAGGGCGTGAAGTTGGCGGAGATGGACCACAGCGCGGCGCCGGTCTTGGTGTTCCTCTCCGAGGTCGGTCTGCTTGACGACGACCGCGTGCCGGCCATCGTGACCTGGGTTCGACCGTCAGGTCGCCGACCTGCCACCGACCACGGTCGCCGAGCTGGTGCATTGGTTCGGCGTCTTGCACCGGGGGAGCACCGTCCACCCCGCAGTCGTCCCCGGGCCGAGGTGACGATCCGCACCCGGACGCTGTAATGCCCGTCCTCAAGAGCTGGGCAGAGTCTGTCGTCAGTCGCTGCGGGAGATCGGGAGACCCGATGTGATCCGCGCTCTCCCCGCAAGCGGAACTCCGAGGGCTACCACCGGCGCCGCGCTGCGCTCGATCTTCCAGACACTCAAGGCCCACAAGGTGGTCTTCACGAGCCCGACGGCCCGGGTCCCCGTGGGTGCTGTCGAGCGGCGCCAGCCAATTCCGCTTGACGTCGAGGTCCAACGTCAGCGGTGACGTCCGTCGAATCTGCGACCTGTTCGGTCTCAGTGTCAGCGCCGCGGGCCGGTACGTCGCCACCGTGGACCGCCCGAACCCCGCGGACTAGCGCCTCCTCCGCGATCTTCTCGGAGAGGCAGTTGGACGGCAGAATGGGAGGCGGGAAATGCGGATCGAGACTGCCTCCGGCTCCGAGAGCGAGGAGCGCACCAAGAGACTCCTCCTCGAACTCCTCGAAGAGTTCGACACTTCTCGCTGGCACTTCACCGACCGACTCATCATCGACGAGAACGCCCTGGGCCATAGCCATCCGGTCTTGACGCTTGGGACAAGGTTCCCCGTGAGAACCCGCGTCGGGGTTCTGAGCCTCTTCCTCCACGAACAGATCCACTGGTACCTGGTCGCGAGGGGCAGCGGCGAGGATCCTCTCAAGCCGCCAGGGCGGCTCGAAGCGCTCGGCCCGGCACCGGGCCAACAGGGCTTCTCGAAGCCGGGCCTCGGAGAACTCGACCGGGCACACCTCCTCGCTCAGCCATGCATCCAGGTGATCCTCGTCTGAACGGGTCGCTTCCCGGAAGCCATAGGCCTGGCGGATCTGGGCTCGGTGGTACTTGATGGCACGGCCCGACCAGTTGTAGGAGGCGAGGTCGGCCGCGTCGACGTCCACCTGCTGGGCCACGTACTTCACCGCCGCTTCGGGCAGCTCCCCGACATGGCGAGGGAACCGGCCTTCGAGTTCGAAGAATTTCAGCAGTAGGGCGAACCCGAGCCGAGTCGGCCCGGACTTGTTGCCTACGAGGGCCGCGTCGCCCTCCACGAGGGTCCAGCAGGCGATCAGATCTTCCGGTTCCCACTCCCGCCGCACCGGGACCCCTCCCTCGCCGGCTCCCGACGAACGATAGCCCTCAGCGACTCACTTGCCCCTGGGGTCAGATTCGGGAGTCCAGGGCCCACACGGCGGTCGCCAACCTCCCGCCGGGCGCCAGGACCCGGACCCACTCGCCCATGGCGTGCTCGGGGCGTCCCAGGTGCATGAGCGCGAAGCTGGCGGTGACCGCCTCGAAACTGGCGTTGGGGAACGGCAGGTCGTGGGCGTCCGCCTGGCGGAACTCTGCGCGGGGCCAGCGGCGCCGGGCGATGCTCACCATCGTCTCGGCGATGTCGACGCCGGTGGCCGCCGCGCCGCGGCCTTCCCCGCCCCCGGCGATGTCGCCGGGACCCGTGGCCACGTCCAGCAATCGGGTGCCCGCGCCAACCCCGGCGGCGTCGAGCAGGGCGTCGATCGTGCGGGCGGTGATAGCGGCGAAGAACCCTTCGTAGCCGCCGGCTCGGTCCTCCCAGGTGGACGCCTCGAACGCCTCGAAGTCGGCGGTCGGCGACGGTGCTGCTCTCGAGGTCTGTGGCGACCCGGTTTCGGTCATGCCCGTACTTTCGCAGGCACTCCTTTCGCAGACCTTGGCGTGTCGCGGCCACCAACGGTGCACGTCAGCGCAGGTGATCGGCGAGGGGACCCTCGACCGAGGCGACGATCTGCGCCCGGATCTGGTCCGCCCGGCGGGCATGGTGGCTGCTGCCCGTGAGCTCGGCGAGCTGCCGGTGCCCCTGCGCCGCCAGCGCTGCGAGCCCGTGGGGTTCGGCGACTCGCACCCCAGTGCGCAGCGAGGACACAGCCGTGTCCGCCTCGGAGGTGCGCCCGCGGCGAGCGAGCGCGACGCCGCGCAGCAGGTGAGCTCGGACCTCGTACTTGGGCGCCCGGTACCGCTGCGCCATCTGTTCGACGGTCTTCGCTTCGCCGAGGGCGGCGTCGACATCGCCGGCGTCGAGTTGCAGCAGGCCCCGCACCCAGTGGAGCCGGTTCATATAGCGGAAGCGGGCGTACTCGGCTTCGACTGACAGCTGCTCGACTTCGGCCAGGCAGGCCGCAGCCCGGTCGGGGTCACCCAGGTGGAGGTGGTCGGTCGCCAGGTTCAGGAGCGTGTGGACCTGGGGCTCCAAGAACGCGCTGCTGCCCTGCCCGCGGGTGATCTCCAGGCTCTCCTCGTCAGCGTCGAGCGCCATCTCCACCAGGCCCAGGTCGAAGAGGAACGAAGCCCGAGAGTTCGGCACCCGGCTGCGCACCACCGCCTCCTCGCCGCGGCCGATGCTGGCCACGTCGTCCAGAGCGGCCAGTGCCTCGCCGTAGCGTCCCAGCGCGCCCAGCGCCCAGGCGCGCACCACCCGTTCGAACACGAGGGTGCGCTCGTCGTGCTGGTCCATTGCCAGCTGCCGGCACAGGTCGAGGGTGACGAGCGCGCCGCGCTCGTCGCCCCGCTGGTGCTGGATGATCGCCCGGCGGTACAGCACCACCGCGGGAGGAGGCTGCCGGCGCCGCTCGGCGATCGCCATCGCGGCATCGATGTGCTCGGTCGCCCTGTCCAGCTCGCCGAGGCTGCCGTAAGGGTTGGCGATGAACGCGTGGACGCGTCCCTCGAGCTCGTCATCGCCCAGCTCCTGGGCGATCGCCAGGGCGGCGCGGGCGGGGTCGACGGCCCGGCTGGGCTTCCACTCGGCCCAGCCGCAGTCGGCGACGAGGAGAAGTCGCTCGACCTCCTCCGGCCCCGTGCCGGCGGGCAGTTGCTGCAGCAGGGCCCGCGCGTCTTCGGTGCGTGCCTGCACGATCAGGGCCCGGGCCGCCCCGAGGATCGCCGGACGCCGCAGCGGGCCGGGGTCGGGTTGCCCGGCGCCGTGCTCGTCGATGGCACGCAACACGCGCTGGTAGTGCCCGGCGGCCTCCCGGTTGGCATAGGCGGCGAACGCCCGGTCGCCGGCGGCCAGGCTGTGGTGCAGGCAGGCGTCCCAGGCCCCGGCGGCCAGGGCGTGGTGGGCCAGCTCGGCGGGATCGGCGGATCCCGCCTCCAGCAAGGTCAGTGCGCGGCCGTGCCACGCGATCGTCGCGGCGGCCGTAAGGTCGGCGCGAACGAGCTCCGCGATGACGTCGTGGCGGGGTCGCCACTCGCCCCTGGCCTCCGCCAGCAGGCCTGCGGCGGCGAGGCGCTGCGCGGCGGTCCGGGCGGCTGGCTGCGGCAGCTCGGCCAGCCGGGCCAGCTCGGTGAGGGGGGCCGGACGGTCGAGGATCGCGGCGGCGCGGAGCAGGTCAGTGGCCTCGAGCCCGGTCGCGGCGGCCCGTCCGAGCACCAGCTTGGCCAGGTCGGCTTCGACCCCGCCACGGGCCAGCTCCGCCAGCAGCAGCGGGTGGCCGCCGCTGCGCTCCCAGTCGGCCGGCTGGTAGCCCCCGGCGGCGACCTCCTCGAGCGTCAGCGGGCCGAGCGTGGTGGACTCGAGCACCCCGAGTTGGGCCGCGACCTGCAGGAACTGGGCGGTCGAGCCGATGGGGTCGAGCTCGGTGTCGCGGGCGGCGCCGAGGACGAGCAGCTGCGCCGGTCGCTGGCGTAGCACGAGGCCCAGCACGGCGAGGCTGGGCTCGTCGGCCCACTGCAGGTCATCGACGACAAGCAGGATGGGGGCGGCGCCGAGGGCCTCGACCCAGCGGGCCGCGAGCCGGACCGCGCCGGCCTCTGGTCCCAGGCGGGACTCGGCCACGTCGTCGAGCACCTCGGGAGCCAGGTCAGCCAGCACCGCGTAGGGCACCGGTGTCACCAGGCGAAAGCAGCTCGTGGATCGCACCCGCCGCCCAGCCAGCCGGGCTGCGGCCTCTTCGAGCAATCGGGTCTTGCCGATGCCCGGTTCGCCGAACACGATCCGTACCCGGCAGCCATCGGGCGGGGCGGCCAGGCGAGCAAGCTGGCTCCGGCGACCCAGGAACGGCACCTCCCCCGCCGGGGGCGGCGGGGCGAGGGGCTCGTCACCGGGCGCGGGCGGGTGACCGGTGAGCACCTGCTCGTAGATCGCGGCCGTCGCGGGCGCCGGGTCCGTCCCCAGCTCCTCGCGCAGGATCCGGCGGCAGTGCTCGTAGGC
>JBOGID010000216.1:0-2315 GCA_050742295.1 Acidimicrobiales bacterium
ACCTCGCCCTCGCCCTCCTCGTCCGCGACGACGCCGCGTTCACCGCCTTTCCCGCCGATGGCACCGTCTTCGTCGTCGGCGCCGACCGGCTCAAGGCCAAGTACACCGGCACGCCGACGATGGCGACACCGGCGAGCGCACCTCCGCCCCCGGTCGGAGCCTCAGCCGGCGGCGGACCGGCCGTGGGTGGCGGGCCGTCGACTGGTGGCGGCACCCAGCTGGACGCCGGCTCGCTCACCGGCCCCGGCCCTGCGCTCGCCCTGGGCGAGCCCAAGCGGTTGCCGGGCGGCGTCACCGTGCGCACCGGGGACGTTCCTCGCTCGGGTGTATGGCTCGCGGCCTACGCCGGTTCCAAGGCGCCGGCCGCCCAGATGCAGGAGGCCGAGGCCATGGCGGCAACGGTCAAGGTCATCCCCCCGCCACCGGGCGCCATCCCGCCGCCACCGCCTCCGGGCAGCCGGCCCGGCTTCGACCAGGGCGGCATCGATCTCGCCCCCGGCCAGGGCGTCCCTGCCTTGTCGGTCAGCGCCCCGGGCACAACGTACGCAGTCGAGACCCGGGACAACTGCGCCGTGGTCGTCGAGAAGGGCGTCAACCTCGGCCACGGGGGCGGGTGCCAGGCCCGACCGGCCACGGCCACCACCGACGTGGTCGCCGTCGCCACCGACCATGGGCCGCCGCCCATCCCCGCGCCCGGTTCCACCTATGCGCCGGGCGCCGTGAGACCGTGGGAACGGACCATCCTGGTGCTCGCACGGGTCGGCCCCGGCGTCCACCGGGTGACCGCCGTCAACGCCGACGGGCGGACGGCCAACCTCACCATCGGCACCGACGGATGGGCGTTGGGGGCGACCGACGGCCGCGTGTTCCTTCTGGAGTCGAAGGACCGGGCCGGCAGCGTCCTCGCCATCACGCCCGTCACCTGACGGCGCCCTAGGGCGCTGGTCGGAGAGCCTTCATTCGGCGGCCGACCGCCCGTTCGGGGCGACGCTGAGGTGCAAAGGAGCTGGTCAAAGGCAGGTCGGACGCCTCGGTGTCGGTGCGCAGCGCCGAACGCGAATCCGACCAGCGCCCTAACGTCGCTCCTCGTGGAGGGAACGCTCGCCACCGTGCCTGTGGCCGAGGTCCTCGGCGCCCTGTCGCTGGCCACCGACCTGGCCATGGGACAGCCCATGGAGCACGGGCTGCGCACGTGCCTCCTCGCCGTGGAGCTGGCCGGCCGGCTCGGCGTCGACCGGGACACGGCCCACGACGTCTACGAGCTGGCCCTCCTGCGGTGGGTGGGCTGCACGGCCCACGCCCACGAACTGAGCGGCTGGTTCGACGACGAGATCGCGGCCCACCAGCGGTCGGCGGCGTTCGACTTCGGCTCGCCCGCCGATGTCGTCCGCGACCTGCTCCGCCACGCCGGCGCCCGGCGTTCATTGGGGGACCGGGCCCGCACCGTGGCGGGCGCCCTCGCCCAGGGGCGGGGTGCGGTCCAGGACCTGTTCGCGTCCAGCTGCGAGGTGGCGGGGTGCCTGGCGGGCCGGTTCGGTGTCCGTGCCCAGGTGCGCGACGGCCTTGCGCACGTGTTCGCCCGCTGGGACGGCCGGGGATGGCCTCCCGAAGCCAGGGGCGAGTCCGTCAGCCTGTGTGCCCGCATCGTCCACGTCGCCCTGGACGCCGCCGTCTTCCACCGCGCCGGCGGCCGCCAGGCAGCCACCGATGTCGTGCGCCGCCGGTCCGGAGCGGCCCACGACCCCGAGGTCGCCGGTGCGTTCCTCTCCCATGCCGACGACCTTCTGGCCGCGACCGAGCGGCTCTCGCTCTGGGACGCCGTGCTCGACGCCGAGCCCGGGACCCGCCACCACCTGGCGGGTGACGAGATCGAGGGCGCCCTGGAAGCCATCGCCGACTTCGCCGACCTCAAGTCGCCGTGGACGGGCGGCCACTCCCGGTCGGTGGCCCGATTGGCAGGGGACGCGGCCCCGGCCTACGGGCTCGACGCGGCGTCGGCTCGGGCCCTGCGCCACGCCGCCCTCGTGCACGACCTGGGCCGCGTCGGCGTCCCGAACGGGGTGTGGGAGAAGCCGGGGCCGCTCACCACCGGCGAGTGGGAGCAGGTACGGCTCCACCCCTACCTGACCGAGCGGATCCTCGCCCGCCCGAAGTCCCTGCGCCACCTCGGGGAGGCGGCGTCGCTCCACCACGAGCGGCTCGACGGATCGGGGTACCACCACGGGGCCCACCGCCCGACGCTGTCCCCGGAGGCGAGGCTGTTGGCGGCGGCCGACGCCTTCCAGGCCCTCACGTCCGACCGCCCGCACCGGGCC
>JBOGID010000217.1:0-20854 GCA_050742295.1 Acidimicrobiales bacterium
CGCTCGGCGAGACCCTCACCGGTTGATTCTCTCGCAAGCGATACGTGGAGAGCTCGCGAATCAGGCGGCCGACTGATTCCATCGACACGATCTTCCGGGAGGTGGCGTTCGAGGAGTTCACGAACCCCTCGTGCCCCGGCGGTTCCGCTCTCCTTGAGATCAGCCGGCTGGAACACGGATGGGTCGTCAAACAACTTGTCAAACGAACCACGGCGGACGGGGCCGGATGGGGCCGGACGAGGGGCTCCCGGCAACGTCGCTGACCTGCACCGACACGGACGCCGGCGGACCACGGCGGACCCACGCGGACCCCAAACTGCGGGCTCATAACCCGACGAGGAGCCCATGCAAGGCCTCCTTGCTTGGTGGTCGGCCGACAGGGTCCTCGGAAAAAGTCGCCTCTTCGGTGTGTTGGCGTTGAAATTCCCGGATGATGACCCAGCGTTCCGAATCGGGCAGGCGGTCCACCTGGCGCCTGAGCGGGGACTGGATGTCATCGAGCGCTAGCGACGACCCGGGCGAGGGCGGCGAGCGGACGTCCGAGCCGCGGAACCGCCGCCAGGCTCTCACCTCGCTTCCCTCACACCGCTGGAACGCGTCACCGTGAACGAAGGCTGCCGACGTAGGCGGCAGCGCCTTGGAGCTTCTGGTGCCGGTGCCAGCAACCATGGCGCGTTTATGGCGCGGCGGGGCGCGCCATGGCGGCTAATCGGGGGGTCTGGCGGACATCGCCGTCGGAGCCGAAAGTGGCGCTGACCAGCATGTTTACATGCGCCCCCGGCAGGACTCGAACCTGCGACCCGCTGCTTAGAAGGCAGCCGCTCTATCCAACTGAGCTACAGGGGCTCGGTCTCAGGCTACGTCGTGGCCGAGAAGGTGCTGGTGGCGACTAACCGGGCCAGGCAAAGGGCGAACGTGAACGATCTCGCCATCGATTTCCGCAACCAGGGCCACAGCACGAGCTGTGCCGGAGCCGACGATGATCCACGCGCCTTCTCGGATCTCGCGAAGGGTCTGCGGCATCGTCGACGAAGCCCCAGGGGAGGCCGGTGTCATTCTCGGAGTTCAAGTCGAGCTCCAGGTCCACGACGACCTCGATCACTGCGCCTCCAATGGTCCCACTTCAGGCTCATGGTACGGGTTGACGGTGGTCCGATGGTCACACGCCAGGAGCCTCTCGGCGAGGTCGTCGAGGCTTGTGTGAGCGAGCGTGACGTGTGGTGCGCGGAACGTCGGGATCACATCGATGCCAGCTTCCTCCAATGACAACCGGTCGAACACGACGACCACCGCCCAGGCCTCCAGCCGAGACGCCGTACCGACCCCACGGGGCGAACCGGCGGTGGAAGCGCGATGCGTCTGCCCGGATGACGGCCCCACGAGTTCGTCGCCGCGGACCACGAGCACTGCGTCGTCCGGTATGGGTGTCCTCCGGACGCGGGGTCGCTGCTCGGCCGGCACGAACCGGAGTATGCCCGAGCTGGGGCGGCGCCCTCGCACGGGCCCGACGCAGCGCCACGATCCAGCGGATAACCGTGGCCCGATTGCTCACCGCCGACCTGCGTCATCGCACGGGAGCACACCGCCCAGGCCTCAGCGCTGCCCGGATCACGGAATGTGATGAGGAGCCCAGCGTGCGAGCACGTCTTCGAGACGTGCAAGGACATCGGTGGTTGGGGCGACTCGCGCATTCTCATAGTCGGAGATTCGCGCCGCGGATGTGCCGGCCAATTCGGCTAGCTGGCGCATCGACAGACCCGCGGACTGCCGCAACTCGCGGAGGCGGTCGGCATAGCGTCGACGGCCGGCGAGAGTCGACCGGCTCCGTTGCTGCTGCAAGATCTGCTCCATGATGCGATCGACGCCGTAGTGACAGTCGAGTCCGATCACCTGCTCCACCGTGCGGGACAAGGGGCCCCAAGGATCGGCGGCAAGAGCGGAGGCCAGCCGTCGCCAGTCGGCCAGACCGCCCCGATCGATCAGGATCTCGATCGCTTCGGCTGGCCACGATTCGATGCTGGCGGCCTCGTCGACATTGATGTTGCGGAACGAGATTGTCATCGTCCGGTCTCGGGGATGACGCCGACCATAGCCACGGCGACGCCACGAAGGGTCTGGACTACGGCTGCCCAGTCGTGCCAGCGGGCGTCAAGCTGCTTGTACGAACTCAAGTCTTTCGTCACCGATGGATCCTTCGGTCGGGGATCGGCGAACTGCCGGGCGACCTGGGTCGCCACGGCTTCGGGACGGCCATTCACCTCCGCGTAGTAGTCGTCCATTGCTGCGAGCACCTGAGCGGCCGAAGCGATCCCGACGCGGTCGGACAGGGCGGCGGTATCGAGGTAGTCACGGGTCCGGTTGCGAGACACGACCAGCCACGCCTTGATCCTCAAGATCTCCTCGGGTGTCGGCACTCGCAACGTTCGCTCTCCGAGGACGACCTCCTCGATCTCCAGTGGCCGCTGCCGAATCAGTTGGCGGATGCCGGTCTCGATTCCGCCAAGTTCGCCGAGGATGAGCCTGCCGCCCGCCAACCGTGCGGTGGTCCAGTCATCGAGCGCCTCCAGCGTCTCCAGGACGACGTCGAAGCGTTCGGGGAGGTCCTCAAGGATGTGATCGTGGTCGAACGAGAGACGGTGCCTCGCGTGGTAGGCCGCAGCTGACCCACCGACGAGGACCGCCCCCGGTACGAGCTCCTGCAGTCGAGCCGCGCTCGCGAGCACGACATCGAGCGACGCAGGTTCCTCCTCGGGACGGCTCATGCCGTCCTCGCCTCAGCTCCGCCACACGTGGCGCAGACCACGGAGATCACGTGCACGGCTTCCATTGTAGCGCTGTTGCCTTATCGGGAAACGCTGGAGTGGCGAGCGAGGGACAGCGTCCGCCCGGAAGCGCCGCTGGATGCAGTGGATAACGTCGCCAGTCTCGTTCGCCCCCGACCTGCATCGTCGCAAGTCAGCACACCGTTCAGCCCGGATGTCTTAGAAGGCAGCCGCTCTATCCAACTGAGCCACTGGGGCTCCGACCTGCGGTTTCGCGAGGGATAGCGCCGAGGGGCCTGGGATTCATCGGATACGCCCGGCGGCGATTCCTACCATCTGATGATGGTGGCATCTGTGCCTGTAGATCTCGATGCGGATCTCGTCGCCGAGGTCAAGCGACGTGCCGGCGACTCTGCCGTCGGGACGTTCATCGAGGCGGCTGTGCGGCGGCACCTGGACAACGAAGCGTTCGGCAGGCTGCTCGACGAACTGGAAGCGGAGTCGGGGCCGGTTCCGGCGGACACCGGAGCCGAGGCTGACCGCCTCTGGCGCGCTTTCTGATTCTCGACAGCGAAGCGGTCAAGGCGCTCGGTCGGACGGAGGCTCGAAAGGATGCTACGCGACCGAGCGCTGGCGAGTGCTCGCCGAGCCGAACGGGTCGTTCCGCTGCCGGTCCTGGCTGAGGTCTCTCGCGGCGACGCCAGCGACGCGGCTGTCGACCGGCTGTTCGGCAACCGCGTTCGCCCCTGTGCACTTGACCTCCGGACGGCTCGGCTTCCTGGCAGTCTCCGAGCTCGGGCGGGCACCGATCGGCGGTCGACGCGATCGTCACGCTGCGGGCGGGCGGCCGGTACCGTCGGCCTCCGTGGCGGACCCGAGACCAGGGCTCTACGAGGCGCGTCACCGAGGGCCTCAAGGCGCAGCTCGACGAGGTCGCCGCACGGCTTCCGTGGCGGGGGCGTTCGCTCCGATCAGCAGAAGCGCCCGACCGCATCGCCTGGCATCTCCGCCAGCAGATCGAGCTCGCGCTGTCCGACCTCGACGACGACAAGCGCGTCGAGGTCGGTCTGAGGGTCGCAAGGGCGCTGCTCGGTCGGCTCGGTGAGCTGCCCGAGGTCGAGGTCGATGCCGCCGCGCTTCCAGTCGATCCCGCAACCGTGCTCCACGCCACCCACTCCGCGCAGGTGGCCGGCCTCGAATGGAACGTCCGGATATCCCAGGCCCGCAACCCCGATGTCCTGGCCAAGTTCGCCGCCGTCTTCGAAAGAGCTACTGGGCGAGTGGCGACTTCGTTCCCTTCGACCCCGAGGTGTTCGAGCAGCAGCACGCCCGGGCCGGCGGCAAGGGCCGCGGTCCGTACGTGATCCTGAGCCCGATCGAGCTGCGGCCCCTGCCGTTCCAGGAGCGCTTGCTCGAACTGATCGAGGTCTCCCGCCAGGGGCTATCACCGCAAGCTGCTCGTCGCCGCCACCGGTACCGGCAAGACGGTCATGGCCGCGCTCGACTACGGCCAGCGGCGCGAGCAGCTTCCTCGCGCCCGCCTGTTGTTCATCGCCCATCGCGAGGAGATCCTCGACCAGAGCCTGGCCACATTCCGCTATGCGGTGCGAGACGCTTCGTTCGGGGAGAAGTGGGTCGCCGGGGCCCGCCCCGGGCCCGCCCGATCGCCCGATGCGCTTCGAGCATGTGTTCGCATCGATCCAGAGCCTGAATGCAGCCGATCTCTCAGCGTTGCCCCCCGATCACTTCGACGTCGTCATCGTTGACGAGTTCCACCACGCCGCCGCCTCCTCGTATAAGAAACTCCTGGACCACCTGGGCCTGGCTCCCGTCGAGCTGCTTGGACTGACGGCGACGCCCGAGCGGAGTGACGGGCTACCCATCCTGCAGTGGTTCAATGACGGCATCGCCGCCGAGCTCCGGCTCTGGGACGCCATCGACCAACAGCATGTGGCGCCGTTCCTGTACTTCGGCATTCACGACGGCCTCGACCTGCGCCAGATCCCCTGGGCCGCGGACATGGGTACGACGTCGATGCGCTGACCGACGCCTACACGAGCTCTGATGCGTGGGCCCGCCTGGTCGTCCAGGAAGTCGCGAACTCCGCGAGAGGCTCGTCGCCCTCCGGAATGAACGGCCCGACGGGGTCGCAGCCACGAAGGCCTGGGACATCGTCGAGCAACTCCTTCGCCGCTTCGGCGACTAGAGCCACGCCACCTGGGTCAAAAGACGATCGTTCCCCGCCACGTCGTCTCGCAGTGCAGGCGGGGGTCACCGTGGGCTCACACAGGTGCCCGTGACGTCGGCCGACCCGGGAACCTGCATGTAGCGCCCAGTCCCTGCTTGGAACAAGACGGTGCCGGACTGGCGGTAGTTGATGCCCTGCGGCGGGCTGTCGGTGTCGGTGAAGGTCACGCCGGACTCGAGTATCAGCTGGTCCCCGCCCTGACTCGCGGTGACCACGGTCGCCGTCCTGAGGTCGAACGAGAGGGGGAAGTCCTCGAAGTTGCCGCCGGTGATCTCGCCGGCCTCCGTGACGGCGCCGAGCCGCATGACGGTGCCGCTGCCCTCGACGAGCGGGGGAGCGAAGGAGTAGGTCTGGCGCATGGTTGCTTCGACCGGCCTTTCGCCGGGCTCGAGCGACCTGACGCACTGGCCGATGGTGAGGTCGCCCCGGACGACAGGCCAGCCGCAGATCCCGGCTTCGTCGTTGTTCGCACGGGGGCTCGCCCCACCGGGCCGGCCCAGGATGTTCACGCAGGCACCCCGCGTTGTCCCCTCAAAGTTGTCCCCTCAAAGATGGGGAACTCGTCCAAGTGCTGGCACTGGGCGGCCGCATCGCTCGGCGTCGCGCCCACCGCTGGCGGGGCCGCGAGCGTCACCAAGAGCAGCGCGCAGGCGATCATGACCATCTTGCGAATTCCCAGCCCTGCCACGGTTCCCTCCCCTGAACGAACGCCGCAGACGACCGGGCGACCAGCTCCTGTGACCGCCGGGCGCCGCCTACGACAAGTCTCGGGAAGCCAGGAATGACGAGGCCTCATCGTCGCCGAGGGCCATGAGGCCGGCGAGGAACTGCGGGCGGCGGTCGAGCTTGGAGGCGGCGTCAAGGTCGCGGTCGAGGGCGACGGTCTCGACCGCGATCTCGCGGTACTTGGTCTTCGCCAGCGCACCGTTGCGCACCAGTTCGTTGATCTTCCCGATGAAGTACAGCTCCTGCGTGAGCGAGAGGTTCCCGGCCAGCTCGTTGCGGCGGTCATTGATCTCGGCGATGGTGGTCGGCTCGGTGGCCCGGGTGACGGGGTTGATGCGGACCACCCAGATGGCGTCGAGGCCGGCGTCGGGCAGTTCCCGCACGGGCGGGTTCTGGGAGAACAGCCCGTCCCAGTAGGCGCCGTCGCCGACGTGCACGGCCCGGAACAGGTTGGGGATGGCGGCCGAGGCGAGCAGGGCGTCGGTCGTGATCTCGCCGCGAGCCGAGGAGAAGGCGCGGAACGCTCCGGAGCGAACGTCGACGGCGCCGACCAGCAGCAAGGGCACCGCAGCCGCTCCCACCGCCGCAACCGCTGCAACGGCCGACAACTCCGCCGCCGGCACCAGCCCGTCGAGTAGCGCACGGAACTTCTCGTGGGCCCACGGCGGGTAGGCGTAGGGGCTCACGGCCGGGAGGCTCACGACCCCTTCCAACCGGCTGGCGCCGACGAGCGACGCGTTCAGGGCGGCATCCAACAGCGACGTCGCCGCCATCTCCCGCCAGAACGAGTCCAGCAGTTCGACGCCCCGATCGGGGTCCTTCTGCGCCAGCCCGAACCAGGACAGGTACGCGCACACGGCGCCGCCAGACGTCCCGCTCAGCGCCACCACGTCGAACCGGTCATCACGCAACAGTCGCTTCAGCACACCAGCCGTGAAGGCAGTGTGGCTCCCGCCTCCCTGGCATGCGATGGCGACGCGCGGCCTGGTCATGTCTCGTGCACGTACTCGCCGGGCGCGTCACCGCGAGCGGGGTACTTCTTGCTCCCCAGCCTCGGCGGCTTCCGCCGGGCCCCGGCCCGGTCTGCGATCCACGACGTCCAGTCCTGCCACCACGAGCCCTCGTGCTCGGTGGCGCTCGCCAGCCACTCGTCGGCCGCAGCGCCCGCCGCCGGCACCGTGTCGTTGGTCCAGTACACCCGCCGGGAGCCGGGCGGGTTGACGATCCCTGCGACGTGTCCGGACGAGCTGAGCACGAAGCGGACGTCACCCCCCAGCACGCTCGTCGCCGCATAGGAGGACTTCCACGGCGCGATGTGGTCTTCCTTGGCGGAAAGGAGGTACGTGTCGGCGCCGACCTCGCCCAGGTTCAGCTGTTGGCCGCCCAGCGTCATCTCGCCCCTGGCCAGCTGGTTCTCGACGTAGCAGTACCGGAGGTAGAACGAATGCATCTCGGCCGGCATACGGGTGCCATCGGCATTCCAGGCCAGGATGTCGAAGGCGGGCGGGTCGTCGCCCATCAGCCAGCCGCTGGCGACGTAGCTCCAGATGAGGTCGCGCGCCCGCAACAGGTCGAACATCGACGACATGTCGGCCGCGTCGAGGTACCCCTGCTCGAGCATGCGCTCGCTGAGGTGCTCGACCGACTCCCGGTCGAGGAAGCAGCCCATGGGCCCCGGCTCGGCGAAGTCGATCAACGTGTTGAGCAGCGTGGCCGAACGCACCCGGTCCTCACCGTTGGCCTTCAGGTAGGCGAGCAGCATGGCCGTCAGCGTGCCGCCTAGGCACAGGCCGACGATGTTGGCCTGCTTGGCCCCCGTGATGTCGGCGATGACGTCCAGAGCCGTGTGCGGGCCGTGCAGCAGGTAGTCGTCCAGGGCCACGCCCCGCATCGACGCGTCGGGGTTGCGGTAGCTGATGGCGAAGACGGTGTGGCCGTGCTGGACGGCCCACTCCACGAAGCTGCGACCAGGCGCCAGGTCCATGATGTAGTACTTGTTGATCCACGGCGGGCTGAGCAGAAGCGGCGTCTCGAAGACGGTCTCGGTCTGCGGCGAGTACTGGATCAGCTCCATGAGGTCATTGCGGAACACGACCTTGCCCGGCGTGGCGGCGAGGTTCTCGCCCAGCCGGAACGCCGACCGGTCCACCTGCGCCGGCTTGCCGCCGTTCGTCGAGACGTCCCGGACGAAGTTTCGGGCGCCCCGCACGACGGAGAGCCCGCCCGTTTCCACGGCGCGCCGTACCGCCGTCGGGTTGGACCAGAAGAAGTTGGTGGGCGCCAGCGCGTCAATCACCTGATCGACCACGCACGCCGCCTTCTCGGCCGTGGGGCGATCCAGGTCGGCGGCGTCGACCAGCTCCCGCAAGTACCTCGACCAGGCCAGGTAGGACTGGCCGATGCCGAAGAACCACGGGTTGTCGGTCCAGGCCGGGTCGCGGAACCGGCGGTCGCCGGGCTCGGACGGAACCGGCCCGGGTGCCGCTGCCCGGGCGCCGAAGCTGCGGACCACCGTCGCCCAGCCCGCATCGACGAGCGCCTCCCGGGCCCGGCGGGCCGGTTCCGAAAATGCCGACGGACGGCTGACCAGCGCCGTCGCCAGCTCGCCGACGGCCCGGGCGAACCCCATGCCGTCGGTGCCGGCGACCAGACCCAGTTCGGGATCGAGCGTCTCGGCTGCCGCCGCAGCCTCGCCGTTAGGTCGAGGCCGGTCCGCGGCCTGCGATGTAGCTCCGGTAGACAGAAAGCAACGCCTCCTTCTGGGCGTCGGTGAGCAGAGGGTCGTTACGGATCGCCGCCTCGGTCCTCGCCGCCTCCCCAGCCGGGGGTGGGTCGTCGGGAGAAGCCGCGTCCCCCGCTGGCGTCTCGCCCCACAGCCCGGCCTGGGCGAGCAGGGTTTCGACGGACAGGTCGAGGGCATCGGCCACGAGCCGCAGGACCCGCACCGACGGCGTGTGGAGGCCGCGTTCGATCTGGCTCAGATAGGCGTTGGACAGGGAGGTGCGGCCCGCCATCTCCCGAAGCGAGAGGTTGGCGAGCCGGCGCTGGGCGCGGAGAAACGTCCCGAACGCCGCCAGTTGGGCGTTCCACAATTCGTCCGTGCCCATCCCCTCATGTTGGCCGGGCAGCGTTGACCCGGCCAACCACCTCTGCTACCGGGGGGCCTTGCCCGGCTGCGTGCCCTGAGCTGACTGGGCTGACTGGGCTGACTGGGCCGCCTGGCGGGCCGCGGCCGACGGGGCCCGCGTGGCTGGGACCACCGCTTCGAACAGCAGGTTGGCGAAGTCGCGCTGGCTCGCGAGCAACCGCTCGGTGAACCCGAACGCGGCCTCGAAGGCCTGCCCGGGCCGGGGCCCGGAGTCGGACAGCGTGAACTCGGGCAGCTTCGAGAACGTCGCCTCGACAGTGTCAGCCCAACTCCGCACGAAGTCGACGACCGCCTTCTGGCCGACCTGGACGGTGTCGAGGAACCGCTCCTGGACCTCCTGGGTGACCTCGGTTGCAGTAGCCATGATGTCCTCCAGTGTTTGGTCTCGCTTGGCTAGGGTTAACTATACCACGCACCTGCTCACCCTGAAACCCACGGAGAAGGGACAAAGAACGTTTTCCCTGGCCTCGTGGGGGTAGGGACGTTCGTGGAGGGTTGGTCGTCGCGTCCAGAGGGCGACCACAGGTGAATCTGGCGCAGCCACCGCCTCCCCCTCGACGCGTGTTTCGCGGGTTGGCAGGATCGAACACCAGGCGTGTATCCCGTTTCAGGACAGCAAGCGAGCATTTCCCTGCAAGCAAGCGAGCTGAAAGATAAGGAGCTCCGTGGTCGGTAGGCCCGCACCAGCGGTTGTGCCCGTCGAGGATCTTGCGTCCCGAGCGGGCGCACGCCTCGGCACCACGGCGTGGCGGCTGATCTCCCAGGAGGACGTGGACGCCTTCGCCCGGCTGACGGGCGACGACCAGTGGATCCACGTGGACCCCCAGCGGGCCAAGGAAGGCCCGTTCGGCGCGACGATCGCCCATGGCTATTTCACCCTCTCGCTCTCGACCATCCTCCTCGACGAGGTCGTCGCCGTCACCGGCGCCGGGGTCGTCCTGAACTACGGCAGCAACCGCGTCCGTTACCCGGCACCCGTCCCCACCGGCTCCCGGCTGCGCGCCGCCGTCGATCTGGCCGAAGCCGAACCCGTCCCCGGCGGCGTCCAAGCCGTCTACCGGCTAACCTACGAAGTGGAGGGCGGCTCCAAGCCGGTCTGTGTCGCCGACATCGTCTACCGCTACTACTCCGCCCTCCCGTCCCGAGGCTGACATGACCGACGCCAAGGCCTTCAACGACGAGGCCGCCGTCGACGGATTCGGCGCCGCCCTGTTCAAGCTGGGTGCATCGGTTGCCCGCCGGCCGTGGCGCACCCTTCCCGCCGCCGCCCGGTTCACGGCGGACGTGGCCGCCGCCACGGTGCGCACCACCGCCCTCGCCCTGGGACGCCCCGCCCGTCCCGTCGTCGAGCCCCCACCCAAAGACCGCCGGTTCGCCGACCCGTCGTGGCAGTCCAACCCGTGGTTCTTCGGGACGGGCCAGATGTACCTCGCCTGGTCCCGGTTCATGCGGGACGTGGCCGCCTTGGCCGGCAGCAACGGCCTCGACGACACGACCGCCGGGAAGGCCCGGTTCGCGGTCGACGCCATCGTCGACGCCGCCGCCCCCACGAACTACCTGCCCACCAACCCCGAGGCCCTGCGCAAGGCGGTCGAGACCCGCGGCGCCAGCCTCCGCGACGGTCTGCGCAACCTGGCCGACGACCTCGCCACCAACGGCGGCAGGCCCAGCCAGGTCGACCGGTCCGCATTCCGGCTGGGCGAGAACCTGGCCGCCACGTCGGGCCAGGTCGTGTTCCGCAACGACCTCATGGAGCTGATCCAGTACGCCCCCCAGACCGAGACGGTCTACGAGACGCCGCTGCTGCTCAGCCCGCCGTGGATCAACAAGTACTACATCATGGACCTGGCGCCGGGCCGTAGCTTCGTCGAACACGCCGTCCAGCAGGGCCACACCGTCTTCGCCATCAGCTACCGCAACCCCGACGAGTCGATGCGCAACGTCACCCTCGACGACTACCTCCTGCACGGCCTCAAGCAGGCCGTCGACACGGTCCGGGCCATCACCGGCCAGGAGCAGGTCAACGTGGCCGGCCTGTGCGTGGGCGGCACGCTCGCCGTCGGCCTCCTCGCCTACCTGGCCCACGACAGCCGCGACACCAAGCCGAGCCCGATCCGCTCGGTGACGCTCCTCAACACGCTCGTCGACTTCAGCGAGCCGGGTCCGTTGGGCTGCTTCACCGACCCCGCTGCTGTCGAAGGTGTCGAGGCTCGCATGGCTGAGCGCGGCTTCCTCGACGCAGACGAGATGGCATCGACGTTCGACTTCCTGCGGGCCAACGACCTGATCTGGAACTACGTGGCCAGCGGATGGCTGAGGGGCGAACGTCCGCCCGCCTTCGACATCCTGGCCTGGAACGCCGACTCGACGCGGGTCAGCGAGGCGACGCACTCGTTCTACCTGCGCGCCTGCTACCTGGAGAACCAGCTTGCCAAGGGGCAGATGACGCTGGCCGGCCGCCTCCTCGACCTCGACGAGATCGACGCCGACGCCTACGTCCTTGCCGCCAAGGAGGACCACATCACCCCCTGGACGGGGTCCTACGCCACGACCGGGCTCCTGCCGAGGAGGCTGGTGTCTTTCGCTTTCGACCCTTCGGGTCGAGGCGGCCGGCCTGCCTCCGACCTGCACCTCTGCGATGCAGAGCCGCCGTCAGCGGGGCCGTCGGCCGCCGAGGGAGGGCTTAGATACCAGCCTCCGAGCCGGATGCGGTTCGTCCTCAGCTCCTCCGGGCACATCGCCGGCATCGTGAACCCGCCCACCAACAAGCGCCGCTACTGGACCAACGACGACCTGCCCCCCGATCCCCAGGCCTGGCTCGCCGATGCCACCGAGCACAGCGGCTCGTGGTGGGGCGACTGGACCGAGTGGATCGCAGCCCGGGCCGGCACGCGCCAGAACCCGCCCGCCACCCCCGGCAACTCCGAGTACCCCCCGCTGATCGAAGCCCCCGGTACCTACGTGAGGAGTGAGATGCCATGACCGCCATGACAGCCAAGTTCGTCGGTATCGCAGGCTCGGGCCAGATGGGCTCGGGTATTGCCGAGGTCGCCGCCCGGTCCGGCTTCGAGGTGGTGGTACGGGGCCGGGCCAAGGAGACGGCCGAGGCCGCGGTCGGCCGCATCGCCAAGGCCCTCGAGCAGGACGTCAAGAAGGGCAAACTCGACGGCGCGGCCCGGGACGAGGTGCTGGGCCGGGTGCGGGCCACCAAAGACCTCGACGAGCTCGGGATGTGCGACGTCGTGATCGAGTCCGTCGTCGAGGACATCGACGTGAAACGCGACCTCCTGCGGGAACTGGACCGCGTCTGCGCTCCCCATGCCGTCATCGCCACCAACACGTCCACCCTCCCGGTCGTCGAACTGGCCATGGCGACGGACCGACCCGACCAGGTCGTCGGCCTCCACTTCTTCAACCCTGCGCCCAAGATGCCGCTCGTCGAGGTCGTGCCCGCGCTGACCACCAGCGCCAAGACCGTCGATACCGCCCGCCAGTTCGCCGAGGCGCTCGGCAAGGAGCCCGTCACCGTGAAGGACAAGACCGGGTTCGTGGTCAACGCCCTGCTGTTCCCGTACCTGAACGGGGCCGTGCAGATGCTCGACGCCGGCACCGCCAGCCGCGACGACATCGACGCCGCCATGCGGGGCGGCTGCGGGTTCCCCATGGGCCCCCTCCAGCTGCTCGACCTGGTCGGCCTCGACACGAGCCTGGCCATCCTCAACGCCCTCAACGACGAGCAGCCCGGCCCCGCCACGGCGCCCGCCCCGCTGCTCAAGCGCATGGTCGCGGCCCGCCAGCTCGGTCGCAAGACCGGCCACGGCTTCTACGACTACTGAGACTTCCACGAAAAGGAGATCCCTTATGCCCGGATCAGTACTTGCCTCTTCAGCGCGCACTCCCATCGGCCGCCTGAGCGGCGCGCTCTCCTCACTGTCGGCCATGGAACTGGGCGGTGTTGCCATCGCCGCCGCTCTCGAACGGGCCGGGATCGCCCCCGACCAGGTTGACGAGGTGATCCTGGGCCAGGTGCTCCAGGCGGGCCAGGGCCAGAACCCCGCCCGCCAGGCCGCGGCCAAGGCCGGGCTGCCGATGTCGGTGCCGGCCCTCACCGTCAACAGCGTCTGCCTCTCCGGCCTTCAGGCCATCCACCTCGCCGACCGGCTCATCCAGAGCGGCGAAGCCGACGTGGTCGTGGCCGGGGGCATGGAGTCCATGAGCCAGGCGCCCTACCTGCTGCCGGGCGCGCGAGCCGGCTACCGGCTGGGCGACGCGGCCCTCATCGATGCCATGATCCGCGACGGCCTGTGGTGCGCGTTCGACGACGTCCACATGGGGGAGGGAACGGAGAAGTACACCAAGAAGGCGAAGATCTCGCGCCAAGCCCAGGACGACATCGCCGCCGCCAGCCACGAACGGGCCGCCATCGCCGCCAAAGAGGGCCGGTTCGACGAGGAGATCGAGCCTGTCTCGATCGCCCAGCGCAAGGGTGACCCCGTGGTGGTCGACGCCGACGAAGGGATCCGTCCAGACACAAGTGTGAAGGGTCTGGCCAAGCTGAAGCCGGCGTTCTCGCCGGACGGCACCATCACCGCCGGCAACGCGTCCCAGATCTCGGACGGGGCCGCCGCCGTCGTGGTCATGAGCCGGGCCAAGGCCAAGGAGCTGGGCGTTTCGCCCCAGGCGGAACTGGTGGGCTTCGGCAACGTGGCCGGTCCGGGCCCGTCGCTGCTGACCCAGCCCTCCCGCGCCATCCTGCGGGCGCTCGAACGGTCGGGCGTCGAGCCCGCCGACGTCGACCTCTTCGAGATCAACGAAGCGTTCGCGGCCGTCGTCGCCGCCTCGACGGCGGAGCTCGGGATCGAACCCGACGTGGTCAACGTGAACGGCGGGGCCATCGCCCTTGGTCACCCCATCGGCATGTCGGGCGCTCGCCTGGTGACGACCCTCGCCGCCGAGCTGCGCCGGCGAGGTGGTGGGCTCGGTGCCGTTGCCCTGTGCGGCGGCGGCGGTCAAGGGGCGGCCGCACTCGTGAGGGTCGGGTAAGGCTCAGTGCAATCCCGCCTCCTCGACGGGGAATTCATCCCGCAGCTCCCCGATCCCGACGCCGGACTTACGGCGGAGTGGGTCGATTCCCTCGACGCCCTCATCGGGTCCCACGGGCCTGGACCGACCCGAATGATCCTGGGCCGGCTCCTGCGCCGCGCCGCCGAGCGCGATGTCGGCTTCCCGGCCACGCTCATGACGCCGTACGTGAACACCATCCCACGCGATGCCCAGCCGGCGTTCCCCGGCGACGAGGAACTCGAACGGCGCATCGAGGCCATGGTCGTCTGGAACATGACGGCCATGGTGAGCCGGGCCAACGCCCAGTCCGAGGGGATCGGGGGGCACATGGCGACGCCCGCCTCCTCCGCGTCGCTCTACGAGGTGGCGTTCAACCACTTCTTCCAGGGCAAGGACGGGGACCATCCCGGCGACCAGGTGTTCTTCCAGGGCCACGCCACGCCCGGCATCTACGCCCGGGCGTTCCTCGAGGGGCGCCTGAGCGAGTCGCAGCTGGACGGGTTCCGGCGCGAGGTGGCCGGGGGTGGGCTGTCCAGCTATCCCCATCCCCGGCTGATGCCGGAGTTCTGGGAGTTCCCGACGGTGTCGATGGGGCTCGGCCCCATCAACGCCGTGTACCAGGCCCGCTTCAACCGCTACCTGCAGGACCGCGGCATCACCGACACCAGCCGGTCACACGTCTGGTGCTTCATCGGCGACGGCGAGTGCGACGAGCCCGAGACGAGCGGCGCCCTCACGCTGGCGGCGCGCGAGCGCCTCGACGGCCCCGTGCGCGGGAACGGCAAGGTGATCCAGGAACTCGAGGCCGTCTTCCGGGGCGCGGGCTGGAACGTGATCAAGGTGATCTGGGGCTCGGCCTGGGATGACCTGCTGTCCCAGGATCATGAGGGGGCCCTCCTCGAACGGCTGGACACCACCATCGACGGCCAGTACCAGAAGTACGCCGTGGAGCCGCCCGCCTACGCCCGTGACCAGTTCTTCGGCTCCGACCCCCGGCTGGCGGCCATGGTCGACGGCCGTGCGGAGGACGACGCTGCGTTCACGATGCCCCGGGGCGGCCACGACCTTCACAAGCTCTTCGCCGCCTACCAGGCCGCGATGGACCACCGCGGCACGCCGACGGTGATCCTGGCCAAGACGGTGAAGGGCTACGGCCTCGGGCCCGAGATCCAGGCCCGCAACGCCGCCCACCAGATCAAGAAGATGAAGTCGCCGCAGTTCACCGCCCTGCGGGACCGGCTCGGCCTCGGCGCCTTCCTCCCCGACGACGCACTGGGCGACGCCGACCAGCCGCCGCCCTACCTCCGGCCCGCCGAGGGCTCCCCCGAGCACGAGTACCTGACGGGGCGGCGGAGCGGGTTGGGCGGCTCGGTTCCCCGACGGACCCCGGCCGGCGCGGGCCGGACCATCGGCCAGCCCGACTCGAAGGTGTTCGACGACCTGCTCCAAGGCTCGAACGACCGGTCCGTCTCCACGACCATGGCCTTCGCCGGACTCCTGCGCAGCCTGCTGCGCGACAAGACGGTCGGCGCTCGCGTCGTGCCCATCGTCCCCGACGAGGCCCGCACGTTCGGGCTCGACGCCCTGTTCTCCGAGGTCAAGATCTACGCGCCGCAGGGCCAGCAGTACGAGCCCGTCGACGCTGCTATGCAGCTCGCGTACCGGGAGTCCCAGGACGGCCAGATCCTCGAGGAGGGCATCACCGAGGCGGGGTCGCTGAGCAGCTTCACCGCCGCGGGCACGTCCTACGCCACGTGGGGCGAGCCCATGATCCCGTTCTACCTGTTCTATTCGATGTTCGGCTTCCAGCGGGTGGGCGACCAGGTGTGGGCGTTCGGCGACATGCGGGGACGGGGCTTCCTGCTCGGCGCCACCGCCGGCCGCACGACCCTCAACGGCGAGGGGCTCCAGCACCAGGACGGGCACAGCCTGCTGCTGGCGTCGAGCGTGCCCAACGTCGCCGCCTACGACCCCGCCTTCGCCTACGAGGTGGCCACAATCGTGCGGGACGGCATCGCCCGCATGTACGGCGACGACCCCGACGACGTCTTCTACTACCTGACCCTGTACAACGAGAACTACCCCATGCCGCCGATGCCCGAGGGGGCCGAGAACGGGATCGTGCGGGGCCTGTACCGGTTCGCGGAGGCGCCGGGTGAGCCGTCGAGGCAGGCGACCATCCTGTTCAGCGGGACGGCTCAGGCCGCGGCGCGCGACGCCCAGCAACTGCTAGCCGAGCACCACGACGTGGCGGCCGAGCTGTGGAGTGCCACCTCCTACAAGGCTCTCCGGGAGGACGCCCTCGCCGCCGAACGGTGGAACCGCCTGCACCCCAACGGCCTTCGCCGCACGCCGTACGTCTCCGAAGCTCTCACCGAGTGCGCGGGGCCATACGTGGCCGTCACCGACTTCATGAAGGCGGTGCCCGACCAGGTGGCCCGGTGGATCCCCGGGCACTTCACCACCCTGGGCACCGACGGATACGGCCGGTCGGACTCCCGGGCCGCGCTTCGCCGTCACTTCGAGACCGACGCCGCCCATTTGGTCGTCGCCGTCCTCGCCGCGCTCGCCGACCTCGACAACGGCAAGCCCGACGAGGTCGAGGACGCCATCGCCCACTACGGCCTGGATGCCGACGCGATCGAGCCGAGGCTGGCCTGAGAGCGCGCCGCCCCACGCTGCGAGTGCATCAGGTGGAGGAGCCGTGACCGTACGAAACCGGATCACGCGGGTGGGCGTCGTCGGCTGCGGGCTCATGGGCTCGGGCATCGCCGAGATCTGTGCCCGGGCCGGCCTCGATGTCATCGTCCGTGAGGTGGACGAGGAGGCAATGGCCCGAGGGCGGTCACGGCTCGAGACGTCGATTGGCCGGGCCGTCCGCCGGGAGAAGCTGTCGTCGGACGAAGCCGAGGCGGCCCTGTCCCGCCTGACCTACACCACCGACCTCGGCGACCTGGCCGACCGGGAGCTGATCATCGAGGCGGTGACCGAGTCGGAGCCGGTGAAGCTCGACGTGTTCACCACCCTGGACAAGGTGATCGGCGAGGACACGATCCTCGCCACCAACACGTCGTCGCTGTCGATCATGAAGCTGGCCATGGCCACCAGCCGGCCCGCGCAGGTCGTCGGCCTCCACTTCTTCAGCCCCGTGCCCGTGCTCTCGCTCGTCGAGCTGATCGAGTCCCTCTTGAGCAGCGAGGCGACGATGTTGAAAGTGCAGGCCTTCGCCGAGGAGACGCTCGGCAAGCGGGTCATCCGCTCCAAGGACCGGGCCGGGTTCATCGTGAACGCCCTGCTGATCCCCTACCTGGTGTCGGCCATCAGGATGCTGGAGTCGGGCTTCGCCACGGCGGAGGACATCGACACGGGCATGGTGCTTGGCTGCAACCACCCGATGGGCCCCCTCGCCCTCGCCGACTTCATCGGCCTGGACACAACGATGGCCGCCGCCCAGTCGCTGTACGACGAGTTCAAGGAGCCGCTCTACAGCCCCCCGCCCCTCCTCGTGCGCATGGTCGAGGCGGGCCTCCTCGGCCGCAAGTCCGGTCGCGGGTTCTACAGCTACGACGCCGCGCCCTGACCGGAGCCCTCGAGCTGGAGGGCACCCAGCCCGACCAGGTCCCGCAGCACGCCGATCACCTCCCCCGTGTCCGCACCCGAGTCGGCGATGGCATCAGCCACCCGACGGGATCCGTCCAAGCGGAGCACCACGTTGACCACGGCCGTGTCGAGCCTGCGGCGAATGGGGAGTCCCGTGTCCAGGACCAGCTTCGTGTCCGATCGTGCGTAGCCGGCTGACGTCCCGATCAGGTTCTGTTCGAGGTGGTGGGGACCGGGCCTGAGGGCCTGCTCCAGCAACTCGTCGTCCGACAACTCCTCCAGGCGGTCCTGGGCGTCGATGACGCGGGCAATCTGGGGGCCGGCGGACTGGGCGCGGTACCCCAGCACGGTTTCGGCGCGCACCCAGTTGGCTCCCGAACGACGCCGAAGGATGACGGCGCCACTGCCGACGCTGTCGATCCCCTCTGCCTGGAGGTAGTCGAGCCATCGGTTGAACGCCACCCCGTGCTGCTCGGGGTCGGGCTCGAGGTGCTCATTCCAGACCTCGGCGTATTTGAACGCGGGCTCGTTGCGGACACAGAGGAGCAGCACGTCGCAGCCGAGGCCCCGAATCCATCGCCGGAGCGGCACCGACCAGTGCTCACCGCCCCGGCACGCCCAACTCACAAGCACCTGGGCCAGGCCCCCGTCCTTGAGGTACGCCGGGATGGCCTGGACCAGTTCGCGGCTCACCTCGTCGCCCGGCCGACCTGCGTCGCGAAAGAGGATCTCGTGGTCAGGGGAGATCACAAAGGGCGGGTTGCAAATGATGTGGTCGAACGTCTCGCCGGCCACGGGATCCAGGAAACTGCCGGTACGGCAGTCGACGTTGTCGATGTCGTTCAGCCGGCAGTTGAACTCGGTGAAATTCATGGCCCGCGGGTTGAGATCGGTCGCGACGACCTGTTCGGAGTGGCGTGCCGCAAGGAGGGCGTGGAGGCCGCAGCCGGTTCCCACGTCGAGCGTCGACTCGACATGGCGGCGGACGGTCATGCTCGCCAGCAGCGCCGACGAAAGCGTGACGCCCATCACGTGGTCCGGGCGCGGACTCAGGCCCACCTGTTGGTCGCAGGCAAGCAAGAGGCCGCCTGACGCCGCCAGCCGCATCGTCGCGACCACCGCTCCGTCCCGCACCTCCGCCAAGCCGAGGTCCTTCACATCGTCGATGGACACGGGCGCCAGGGCGGCGCTCGCCTCGGCGTGATCGACAGGAGTGCCCAGGACGAACAGCTTCACGAGGGTCCCGAGCGCCCCGCCTTCCTTGGCGCATCGCAGGGCGAGGGTCCGGCTCGACGGCCACAGGGCCGAGTTCTCGGCGGCCAGCCCGTTGCCGGCCTCGCCGTCGGAGTGCCGCCCTTGGCCGGCGGCCAGCAGCACGGCTCGAAACGCATCAATGCCTTCGACGTCCACCACATCGAGCGGGCCGCGAACCATCACCCCATCGACGCTACCGGGGGTCACGGCGGGTCGGACGCGCTCGACCGACTCAGGCCGCCGACCGGTCTCCCCGCTGCAATCGCAGCTGATGAAGGACGGACCGGCAGCGACGGGCGATGCCAGGCCCGGCCGCCCGCCTGACGTCGGCCAGCAGGACGTTGATGGGCGGCACGAACGTCATGACCCAGCGTGAAAACGACCCGGCGTCGAACCACGCCGCGTCGCTGGGCGTCACGGACGGCTCCTGCCAGCTCCCCTCGACGGTCAGCCACCGGAGCCGTTCCCAGTCACACACCCGCTCCAGCGCAGTGGTGGCAGCCACCAGGTCTTCGCCTTCTCCGGCCCAGTCGTCGAGGATGGCGGCGGCGGGATGAAGCGCCGCCACCTCGGCCCACGTCAAGGGGGACGGCCCGGCCCGGGCCATCCGCGCCACCAGATCGAGCCACGCCGAAGCGAACCGTGGGCCGGTCGTGTCGAGCGGCGCCGCGGCGGACAGACCGAGAGCCCGCTGGAGGCCGTCGAGCGTCAACCCGTAGGCGGGCGCTGTGTCGTCGGAGACGTCTCCCATGCGGAGCCGGCCCACAACCTCGCCATCGCGCCTGACGAGCACGACCGACGACGCCGAGGCGGGCAGCCCTTTGCGCGACCCGGTGTCGAGGTGTCGAGGTCGGCCCCGGCCGGCGAAGCCGAGGGCGAACCACTCGTCGGGCGCCACGAAGCCGAGCAGGACGTCGGCTGGCGGCCGGCCCTGAAGGTCAAGTGTCCCCACGTCGTAGTCGTCGCCCGCCTTCTTGACGTGGACGAGCAGGCTGAAGGGGTCACCGGCGACGACCTCGCAGAGTGAATCCGCCAGGCCGGCAAGGAAGGTGCTGTCATCGTTGGCCATGGCCGCGGCCTCCGTTTCGAGAGATCGAAGGGAAGGCGTCGGTGCGCCCGACAGCGATGCGGCCGGCAACCCGGCTCCGCCACTGTGGCCCGCCCGACGTGCTTCGTCAAGGGCCCGTCGCCTGCCATGCTGCGGGGCATGGGAAAGAGGGCGGCCACGCCGGGGGCAGCGGCGCGCCGGGCCCTGGAGCGGCTCGTCGAACGGCTGCCGGGCGGCGAGCAGCGCCACGCCCAGCTGGACATGTGCGAGGCGGTGGCCGAGGCCCTGGCCGACGGTCGCCACCTCGTCGTCGAGGCGGGCACAGGCGTGGGCAAATCCCTGGCCTACCTGGTGGCGGCCGTGCTGTCCGGGCAGCGGGTCGTGGTGGCCACCGCCCGCCGTCCCCTCCAGGACCAGCTGATCGGCAAGGACATCCCGTTCGTGGCCGGGTCCCTGCCCGGCGGGGCCGACGCCGCCGTGCTGAAGGGCCGTTCCAACTACCTGTGCCTGGCCAAGCTGGCCGAGGCGACCGGTGGGGACGACGGCCAGGGCCAGCTGGTCGTCGACCACCGACGGCCGGCCCTGCTCGCCCTCGCCGACTGGGCCCGCACGACCGAGTCGGGCGACCTGGCCGCGGCGCCCCAGCCCATGGACGGCGGCCTGCGGGCGATGGTCACGGTCAGCTCCCGTGAGTGCCCCGGGGCTCCGTCGTGCGACTACGGCGAGCAGTGCCTGGCCGAGCGGGCGCTGGAACGGGCCCGGGAGGCGCAGCTCGTCGTCACCAACATGGACCTGTACTGCCTCGATGTGGCGATCGGCGGCGGCCTGCTCGGGCCCCACGACGCCGTGGTGTTCGACGAGGCCCACGAACTGGAGGCCATCGCCAGCCGCACCTTCGGCCTGGAGATCGGCGCCCGCCGGTTCGGCTGGCTGGCGGGCCAGGTCCGGGGCCTGCTGACGGCGGGATCCGATGAGCCGGTCCGCCTGGAACGGGCCGGCGAGCA
>JBOGID010000218.1:0-2496 GCA_050742295.1 Acidimicrobiales bacterium
TGTCTAAGCCCTCCCTCGGCGGCCGACCGCCCTGCTGGCGGCGGCTCTGCATCGCAAAGGTGCAGGTCAGGGGCAGGTCGGCCGCCTCGACCCGAAGGGTCGAAAGCGAAAGACACCAGCCTTCTAGTGACGATGGAACGGCCGGCCCGTTGCGCATCTTGCGTGGATTGCCCACCATGAGGCGGACCGAGCCACATACGGAAGGAGCCGGCCGTGTCCACCAATTCTGTCCACCCTAAGACCTCCTGGGTAGGCCTCGACGTCCACAAGGACTCCATCACCTCGGCGGTGCTGCGGCCCGGCCGGGACGTGGCCGACGTCGACCGCTGGTTCCACGACCAGCCGAGCGTGCGGCGGTTCGTGGCTGGCCTCGGCGACCGGGCGCTGGTGAGGGCCTGCTACGAGGCGGGGCCCACGGGCTACGACCTGGCCCGCCTGCTGTCGTCGCTCGGCGTGCGCTGCGAGGTCATCGCCCCGTCGCTGATCCCGACGGTCCCGGGGGCGAGGGTCAAGACCGACACCCGGGACGCCCGCCGCCTGGCCCAGCTCCACCGGGCCGGGGAGTTGGTGGCCGTGCGCATCCCCGCCATCGCCGAGGAGGGGATCCGCGACCTGTGCCGCACCCGGGCCGACCTGATGGGCGACCGCACGAGGGCCCGCCACCGCCTCGGCAAGTTCCTGCTCCGACACGGCCAGGCCAGGTGTGGCGGGGCGGGGACAACTTGGACCCACCGCCACGAGGCGTGGCTGGGCCAGGTCCGCTTCGGCGACGCCGCCATGGGCACCACCTACTGCCACTACCGGGCGGTGCTGGCGACCGTCGACGCCAACTTCGAGGCGGTGCAGTGTTGAGCGCCACTCAGGATGAGCACGAGCTGGGGTCTCAGCGACAGCCAGCATGAGCATCACCACGTAGGACCGCTTGCCAAGGCGGTGCGGAGCCTGGAGGATGCCCAACACGAGTTGGCCCCTTCCGCTCCGGCGGTCCGGGCGCGACGCTGACGAGGTGCTCGGAGGCCGGTGGCGTGCTGGTGGTCAAGGACGATCCCGAGGCGGTGGAGGCGGACCTGGCCGCCGGGCTGGTCGCCTGTCCCGGCTGGCGGACGGCTGGCGCGCTGGGGGTTCGGTTCCGAGCGGGAGCTGCGGACTCTCGCCGGCGTGCGGCGGCTGCGGCCCCGCCGGGCCCGGTGCTCCTGGTGCGGCACCAGCCACGTACTGGAGCCAGCCTCGACTGTCCTACGCCATCGCGACGCCGCCGAGGTGATCGGCACCGCCTGGCTCGCCAAGGTGGCCGGCGCCGGGCACCGTGCGATCGCCGCCCGGCTCGATCGTCCGGTGTCCACCGTGCGCCGGTGGCTTCGCCGCCTGGGCGCCCGCGCCGAGGCGTTGCGGGCGGCCGCCGCCTGGTGGGCCCACGAGCTCGACACCGGGACGGGACCGCTCGATCCGGCCGGCTCGGCCCTGGCTGACGCCCTCGAGGCGGTGGGCGTCGCTGTCGCGGCTGCAGCCCGCCGGCTGGGGCCCCGCCCGCCGTGGGAGGCGGCTGTCGCCCTCACCGGCGGCCTGATCGCCTCCCCGGGCCCCCGGCGGGGCTGGACCAACCCGCGACCCCACCAGGGTCTTCGCCCGGCAGCTCTCTGCTGCCGGGCCTGTTCGCGCCGTGCTTCGTGGTGACCTCGACTTTGGTCGTTCGGTCGTCTCCGGCTCAGCATGCTCACGTTGAACGTCGTCTCCGTGCTCATTCAACGTGTCCGGCAACACCGAGGTCGTGGTGGGCGACACCCGGGACTTCGGGATCGGCAGACGGGTCAACGCCGAGAACTGGCACGCCCTCCGGGCCGTTGGCGGCAACGCCAACAAGCGTCTCTGCGACGCTCAAGCGGCAGACGCCCAGCTCGCTCCCGATGTGGCCACCTTCAACCAGGTGACCCAGCCGTCACAGACCGACGACGGCCAGCATGCGCCCGGCATGCGCTTCGGGGACCGACGGGTCATGGCGGTGATGGCCGCCAGCGTCGGCTTCTCCCCCCTCATGGCCGGCTTCGACAACCGCCAGCTCACCCGCCTGGTCGCCACCCTCCTGGACGAGCCCTACACCTCACGACAAGCCACCTACGACCTGCGCCGCCTCAGACGAAAGGGGCTCATCGAACGACTGCCGCACTCCCACCGCTACCGGCCACCCCGCTCGGCCGACGTGTCGCCGTGCTGTTAACCAAAGCCCACGGTCGGGTCCTCACCCCTGGTTTAACTTGGCTCGACCACCTGCTACCCGTCGACGTGGCCCGTCGGAACGAACTCGCCTTGGCCTGGCGTCGGCTCGACAAGGCCCTTGACCTGTTCATCGACAACCAGATGGTGGCTGCCTGAACTTGATCTGGCCGTGAACTTCGTGTCGAACAAGTCGAACTACGCCGCTCCCGAGACTCGCTCCGCTCGCTCGTGATCGGTGGCCCCTTTGGGGCAGTCGCCCAGGCGTGGTGTGCCCGTCAAGCC
>JBOGID010000219.1:0-2433 GCA_050742295.1 Acidimicrobiales bacterium
CCCAGGGGTTGGCGGCCAGCTCCCGTCCCTTGCGGCTCCGGGTGCCGGTGTAGAAGACGAAGCCGCGGTCGTCCAGGCTGCGGGATCACGGCGCGCGCCGATGCGGGCCTCCTCGATCCAGGCCGCCACCTGCCCGACCGGGCTCACCCCTCGTCCGGTTGGGGCTGCGACTGCGGCGGCTCCCGGCTCGGCCTTCCTTGGCCGCCACCCGCTCGCGATCCTTCTCCTCCTCGTCGACGCCGGCCGTCGCCTCGGGTCCTCGGGCTCCCCTGCGCCGGGGCGGGAGCGGTTCACGAGGTCGGCGTCAAGGGCCTCGGCCAGCTCGTAGGGCACGGGCCTCATCTGCGGTTGACAGCTCGTGAGTGGGTTCGCATGCAGAACCTCAGGCGGGGAACATCACCTCTCGACGATGGACGCGCGAGCCGCGCTCGCCATCCTGCGAGCTATGGCCAAGTCCGACCGGCCGTGCCGGGAGGCGATCGGCTCGATCGTGATGCCGGTGGTGATCCTGGCCTGGGACGCGACACATGCCGCCCCGTGGCCACTGCCGAGCCGAGGCCCTCGCCGACACGCTCATCATGAGCGAGCTCCACGTGGCGCGAGGCCTCACCGGCGTGCGCGAATGGCCGGGGCTGGTACGCGACTTCCTCGCCAACCGATGCCTCGGGAAGTAGCGCCGGGCCGGGCAGACGGCCGGGGCTACCGGAGCACGCGAGCCCGGCTCCGCCGACCGGTCGGTATCCCGACGCCCAGCGCGAGGGTCGACCCGGCCCAGAAGGCGAGCGCGAGGGCGAGCCACCCCATCTCGGTGAAGTTGAACTCATCGCTGAACGCAGACAAGGCAACGAGGGCGAAGCAGACCACGCCTGCAAGTACGAGAACACGGTTGAGTGTCATGCCCGGGTGGTACCCCGATCAGGTCACCGAATCACCGCCTGGATCTGCCGAGCCACGAAGTCGTCGATCCTGCCAGAGGTCTGCAACTCCGTGAGGATCCCGCGGTTCGGCCCGAACGACCACGTCGCTGTCCATTTCTCCGTCACGACGATGTCGTAGGTCCCCGACCAAATGTAGTCGTGCGTTATCTGCCCGTTCGGCCAAGGCTGGCCTTCAAGGCTGTGCGGCCCCGTGGTCTCACCATCACCCCAGTCCACGTAATACCGCCCGGTTGCAACAATCTGCAGTGGCCCGAACGGCGAGGTGGTGTTGTAAGTACGCCGCACCTCGCCTCTGGTCTCGAGATAGCCCAGCTTTCCCACAATGGCCCAGCCCGGCGCGATGTGGGGTTGAGGTCTGGGTAACGGAAGGTCCTGCCAGATTCGGGCCGCCCAAGCCGCCGGCGTGTCCGCCTCCTGCCCAGGTCGTGGAGGGCATGGTGGGTATGTCTCGTAGTAAATGCTAAACTCGTCGTTCCCCCGTTCGGCGTTCGGCCCGGGCACTATCTCGGGGGCACGATCCGCAGGAACGGCCGACCCCGCGGGGTAGTACGCCGTCGATACACAGGGTTGACCATCGGCGCCAGTGCCCAATCTCGGGTACGCGACATATTGAGTACCCGAACCGCCTCCCCCACCGCCTCCCCCAGAGGAGCCGGATTGCGAGTCCGGGCAGCGAATAACTTCGCCACTCTCAAGCACGCCGCAGGTGCCGTCGCCGATCGCAGGTGGTGCCCGGTCAGCCATAACGACGCTTGCATGAACGAGGCATGCGAGCGTCAGGAGCGCGGCGGGAATTGCTATCCGGTGCTGCATGGGTTGACTCGGGGCGCGACGAAGCCCCGCTCGAAGCCCTCATAGGTGAATGCCCAGCCAACGGTGTTGAACCGCGACGGGTCGCGAGCCGCGTCAAAGGGGCGGATTGCGACCCACTGCACCGCGATGTCAGGAATTGGATTAAACGACACCGCGGAATAGTCCCGGCGGACGCGGGCATAGATGCAACCCGTGCTGGCCGCCAGCATTTCAAGAACCTCGCTCCTCTTATTTCCAGGCGGCGACCGATAGCCCGACAGGCCGCCTCGAATGTCCGCTTGGTAGTTATCGATCTTCGACTGAAGGATCGCGTCGTCCGCATACAACGCCCGAAGGCGATCATAAGCCTCTCTAGGGATGAACTTTGTGCTGACGACGATCCGCACCACGTCGCCCACTGCGGCGTCCAGGCCGGCCAACACTCGGTTGACGTAGGCCGCGTCGATTGTTGCCGGGATGGCGAAGGGGTCGGTGGTCGTGGTGCGGGGTGGCTCGGTGGGGACGGTCGCCCCCATCGCGCCTGACGGCTCGTCGGGCCCGTTGCAGGCGACCGTGGCCATGACCAGCACCGCCGCCGTGAGCGCCAGCCGTGTCCGCACAGCGCGAGATCATTCCACGCACTTTCACGCAGCGCAAGGGCGGGCCGGGATCAGTGCTTGCTGGAGGTATCCGCGCGATTGGT
>JBOGID010000220.1:0-6635 GCA_050742295.1 Acidimicrobiales bacterium
GCCCGCAGCGCCATCGCCATCCCGTCTCCCGTGGCCTCGGGCGGGTTGGTCGTCACCGAGTAGAGCTGCCCGGCCCCGCCCGTCGCGAGCAGGACGTTGCGGGCCCGCACCACCTGCCACTCCCCGGCCGGGTCCAGCGCCGACACGCCGGCGCATTCGCCGCCCTCCACGAGGAAGTCGACCGCGAACCAGTCCTCCATCACGGCTGCTGCCGTCGCCTTCACGGCCGCCACCAGGGCCCGTTCGATCTCGGCGCCGGTGGCCGCGCCCCCGGCGTGCACGACCCGGGCCACGGAGTGGCCGCCCTCGCGGGCCAGGGCCAACCCGCCGCCCGCCTCCCGGTCGAACACCGCACCCAGGGCGATCAGCTCGTGCACTCGGGCCGGGCCCTCGTCGACCAGCACCCGCACGGCGTCGCGGTCGCACAGCCCGGCGCCCGCCTTCAGCGTGTCGGCCAGGTGCAGGTCGGTGGAGTCCGGGTCGCCGCCCAGGACCGCGGCCACGCCGCCCTGCGCCCACCTTGTCGTGGCCTGCTCCAGGCGGCCCTTGGTCAGCACCCCCACGCGCAGCGACTCGTCGGCAGCACGCACCGCCGCCGACAGCCCGGCCACGCCGCTACCCAGGACCAGCAGGTCGAGGTCAGTCACGGATCGTCACCACGGTGGGCTTGAAGCCGTCCAGCTCGTCCTCCTCGTAGTCGGCATAGGTCAGCACGATGATCTTGTGACCGGGCTCAACCAGGCGGGCGGCGGCCCCGTTGATGCGCACGTCCCCAGGCTCGCCCACGATGGCGTAGGTCTCCAATCGGGCGCCGTTGTCGACGTCGAGCACTGCCACCTGCTCGAACTCCAAGATGTCGGCACGGGCCATCAGGTCGGGGTCGAGGGAGATGGAGCCGACGTAATTCACGTCCGCCCCGGTCACCGTCGCCCGGTGGACCTTGGACTTGAGCATGCGCCGGCGCATCAGTCGCCACCCAGCGGGACGTTGTCGATCAGCCTGGTCGAGCCGACAAACGCCGCGATCAGCAGCCGGTCCCAACGGGCCTCGGCGTAGTCGAGTCGAACAAGCGGCTCGGTGGCGACGATGTCCGGCATCAGGGCCGTCTTCCGAGCCGCCGCGGCGGCCGTCAACGCCCGGTAAAGGACCGTGGCGGCCCGCCGCTCGTCCGCCGAGAGGTACCGGTTGCGGCTCGACAGGGCCAGCCCGTCCGCCTCCCGCACCGTCGGGCACGCCACCACGTCGACCGGGAACGACAGATCGGCGGCAACCCGCCGCACGACCAGAAGCTGCTGCCAGTCCTTCTCGCCGAAGTAGGCCCGGCACGGCCCGGCGATGGCGAACAGCTTGGCCACCGCCGTCGCCACTCCCGAGAAGTGTCCGGGCCTCGTCGCGCCTTCCAGCGCCGACGCCAGCTCGCCACCTACCTCCACCCGCACCAGCGGGTCACTTTCGCCCCCGTACATCTCCTCCACGGACGGGGCGAAGACCAGGTCCGCGCCCGCCGCCTCGGCCGCGACCACGTCGGCGGCCAGGTCACGGGGATACCTTGCAAAGTCCTCGGCCGGGCCGAACTGCAGCGGGTTCACGAACACCGTGACCAAGGTGACATCGCACTCGGCCGCGGATCGCCGGATCAGCGACAGGTGGCCCGCATGCAGTGCCCCCATGGTGGGCACCAAGCCGGTCGTTGCGTTCGGGCCGCGCAGGCCGGCCGTTCGCCCACCGTCGAGTTCCTTGCGTACCTGCTCGATGCGGTCGATGACCCGCACGGGCGCTCCTTTTGACGTTCCGGCCCCGCGGGGGCGGGTGCCGTTCGTGGGTCAGAGCCTACCGACGAGCCGGACGTTTCCCGTCGCCGTTTCCAGCGCCCCATCGGGCACCAGATCGGGCGCCACGTCCCGCAGCGGCGCCAGGACGAACCGGCGCTCCCACATCCGGGGATGGGGCACGACCAGATCGGGCGGCGAGTCGACCGTCTCGCCCTGGACCCACAGCACGTCCACGTCGAGGGGACGGGGGCCGTTCCGTTCCTCCGCCGTGCGGTCCCGGCCCGCCTCCCCTTCCAACGCCTGCCCGATAACCAGCAGGTCGTGCGCAGTCAGGACGGTCGACAGCCCCACCACCACGTTCAGATACGGGGGCTGCCCAGGCGGGCCGCCCACCGGCTCGGTCTCGTACACGGGCGAGACCGCCGCCACGTCGGGCAGGCCGGCCACGGCCGCCACCAGCGCCGCCTCCCGGTCGCCGAGGTTGACGCCCAGGCCGAGAAAGGCGCGCCGCCGGGCCAGCCGCAGCCGCACCCCCGCCGACTCCAGGTCGACCGGTACCGGCGGCCGCAGCTTGCGCACGACCACGGTCACGCCCTGCACCAGTCGGTCGGCGGCGATGACCTCCTCGGCGATGCGCCGGGCGAGCCGTTCGAGCAGTTGCCAGCGTTCGTCCACGATCACAGCCGTCGCGAGTCGCACCAAGGCGCCGTAGTCGACCGTGTCGACCAGGGCGTCGGTCAGGGCCGCCGTCCGCCCCGCCGCGACCTCCACGTCGAGTTCGACCTCGAACGG
Source organism: Acidimicrobiales bacterium (assembly GCA_050742295.1). GTDB lineage: Bacteria > Actinomycetota > Acidimicrobiia > Acidimicrobiales > AC-14 > JAHFUQ01. The sequence goes on from JBOGID010000220.1 coordinate 2,565, forward strand.
CTGAGGCTGGTCCTGCTCGCCGGGCAGGGCGCCGTGGCGACCGAGGGCGCGCAACCCCCGGACCTCAATCACGACCACGGCGTTCAGGCCACGCAGGCCGGGATCAGGCGTCCTCGGCCGCCTCGGCCGGTCCCTCGGCCGCCTCGGCCGGTCCCTCGGCCGCCATCTGGGCCGCCACCGCCACCAGTTCCCGGCCGACGGGGCCCATCTGGCGGGAGTTGATGCGTTCCACGATGGAGATGGACTGGGCCGGCGCCTTGACCAGGCCCGACCACACCAGGTACCCGGCGACCACGCCCTGCACCCGGTCACCCAGCTCCTCCTGGTGGATCAGGATCTTCTCGCTCGAGCCCAGCCACTTGGCCAGCCGCCCGAACAGGTCGTCGAGCACGGCGTGGGCGTCGTCGTGGGGCCCCAGGGGGACGTGCTCCGACACCACCCCCAGCTCGCTGTAGGCGTGGAGGTTGTGGGGCGACGTCAGCAGGGACACCACCCGGCTGAACCCCTGCTCCCGCAGCCAGATGATCTCCTCCTGGCGCCGTACTCGCCGGTGGGTGCGGGCGTACCCGCCCGGGCGCTCGCTCACCGCCAGCTTGTCCTTGATGATCCAGGCGAAGTTGCGGGGGACGATGCCCGACGCCCATTTGCTCTTCATGCCGCTGCTCCTGCCACCAGATCGACCGCTCGGACGGTGGCTTCCACGTCGTGTACCCGGACCATTCCCACTCCCTGGGCCGCCGCCCACACGGCCGTCGCTACCGACCCCTCCAGGCGATCGTCGACCGGCGCGCCGCCCGTCAACCGCCCGAGGAAGGCCTTGCGGCTCGTGCCCACCACCACCGGGAACCCGGTCCCCACCAGCGACTTCAGCCTCCGCAACAGGACCAGGTTGTGCTCGAGTGTCTTGCCGAACCCGATGCCGGGGTCGATCCAGACCTCCTCGACCCCGCTGTCGCGAGCCGCCGCCGCCCGCTCCGCCAGGAACGAGCGCACCTCGGCCACGACGTCGCCGTAGGACGGGGCCGCCTGCATGGTCTGGGGCTGGCCCTGCATGTGCATGGCGACCCAGCCCACGCCCGGCCCGGCCGCCGCCGCCACCGGCCACAGCGACGCCGACACGTCGTTGACCAGAGTGGCGCCCGCAGCCACGGCCGCCTCCGCCACTGCCCGCTTGCGCGTGTCGATCGAGACCCGCACGTGCCCCGACAAAGCCGACACCACGCCCACCACCCGCCGCCCCTCCTCGGCCTCGTCGACGGGCCGGGCCCCGGGCCGGGTGCTCTCGCCCCCCACGTCCACGATGTCGGCCCCCTCGGCCACCAGTTGCAGGCCGTGGGCGACCGCCGCCTCGGCGTCGAACCACCGGCCACCGTCGGAGAACGAGTCGGGTGTGACGTTCAGGACACCCATCACCAACGGCCGCATCGGGCGCCCATCGTACCGGCGCGCCGGCTCCGCCGGACCCGTTCGTTGACGGATTTGGCCGTTCTGACCGCCGTGTTACCGCCGGAGGAAGTCCAGAGCCTCGGCGCGGGTTGCGGGGTTGTCCCGGAACAGGCCTTTGACGGCCGACGTGATCGTCGTCGTCCCCGGCTTCTGGACCCCCCGCATCGACATACACAGGTGCTCGGCCTCGATGACCACCAGGACGCCGCGGGGCTGCAGGCTGCGGTCCATCTCCTCGGCGATCTGGGTCGTCAGCCGTTCCTGAACCTGGGGGCGCCGGCAGTAGGAGTCGACGAGGCGGGCGATCTTGGACAGGCCCGTGATCCGCCCGTCCTGGTTCGGGATGTAGGCCACGTGGGCCCGGCCCAGGAACGGCACCAGGTGGTGCTCGCACATGCTGTACATCGGGATGTCCTTGACCATGACCATCTCGTCGTGGTCGGCGCAGAACGTCACCGACAGGTGCTGCTCGGGCGAGTCCCGCAGGCCGGCGAAGACCTCGTCGTACATGGCCGCCACCCGGGCGGGCGTGCGCGCCAGGCCGTCCCGGTCGGGGTCCTCGCCAATGGCCAGCAGGATCTCCCGCACCGCCCGCTCGATCCGGGCCCGGTCGACCGCAGGCGTGTCGTCGTCGTCTGCCACGCGTTCTACGGTAGGGCCGGCCCCGCCACCGACGCGGAAGGGGGCCACCACGCCGAGTACGGCGGACACCCGGCGCGGGGCCCGGCCGTCCACTTTAGGGTGTCAAATTGGAATGTCAAATGCGCCCCTCACGGTGCGGTCGCACATCAAGCAGCTCAACCCGACCGGCGCGTCCCTGCTCGGGTTCCTCCACCGCGGCACGCTCACGGGCTGGGATATCGCCCAGATGGCCGAGACCGTCATCGGCGACTTCTGGAACGTCACCCGCAGCCAGGTCTACCGGGAACTGCGAACCCTCGAGAGCGTCGGCCTGGTGGTCGCCGAGGCCACCGGGCGCCGGGAGAAGCGTCCGTACACCATCACCGAGGAGGGACGGGCGGCGTTCGGCGCCTTCATCCACCGGGAGCCGGGGCCCGACCTCCTCCGCTCGCCGCTGCTGCTCATGGTGTTCTTCGGGTCGCACCTGGACAACGTCCACCGCCGGCGGTTCCTGGCCATCCAACGCCTCCGCCACGAGCAGGCCCTCGACTCCTACACCCGCCTGCGGACGGCGGTCGACCCCGCCGAGGTCGGCATCATCGAGGTCCTGAACTACGCCGTCTTCCACGAGGAGGCGGTGCTGCGGTGGTTCGGCTGGATGGCCGAGCAGGACCCGCCCGGATCGGGGCCCTCGCCGCCGCCGCCTACTGGCTGAGCTTGCGGACCCGGGGCGACTCGGTGGGGCTGTTGGCCTTTCGGGACGGCCGCTTGGGCACCTCGGCGAGGATCTCCATCACTTCGGGCGTGTCGAGGGTCTCCTTCTCGACCAGGGCCTGAGCCAGGCGGTCGAGGGTCTTGCGGTGCATCATCAGCACCTCGCGCGCCTCGTCGTGGGCCTCGTCGATGAGGTGGCGGACCTCGGCGTCGATCTTGGCCGCCACGTGGTCTGAGTAGTTGGCCTGGTGGCCGATGTCGCGCCCGAGGAAAACCTCGCTGTGGTTCTGGCCCAGCTGCTGGGGCCCGATCTCGTCGGACATCCCGTACTCGGTCACCATGGCCCGGGCGATCTGGGTCGCCTTCTCGATGTCGTTCTGGGCGCCGGTGGTCGGGTCCTGGAAGATCAGCTCCTCGGCCGTCCGCCCGCCCATGAGCATGGCCAGCTGGTCCCGGAGCGCCGAGCGGGTGGTGAGGTACTTGTCCGACTCGGGGAGGGCGAGGGTCCAGCCCAGGGCCCGCCCCCGGGCGATGATCGAGACCTTGTGGATGGGGTCGGCGTGGGGCAGGGCGTGGCCGACCAGGGCGTGGCCGCCCTCGTGGTAGGCGATGACCCGCTTCTCGTCGTCGGAGATGATCCTCGACTTGCGCTCGGGCCCGGCGATGACCCGGTCGATGGCCTCCTCGAGCTGGGGCATCCCGATCTCCGTGAACCCCCGCCGGGCGGTGAGGAGAGCGGCCTCGTTCATGAGGTTGGCCAGGTCGGCGCCGGTGAAGCCGGGGGTGCGGCGGGCCAGCACCTCGATGTCGACGCCCTTGGCCAGCGGCTTGCCCCGCCCGTGCACGTTGAGGATGGCCTTGCGCCCCTCCAGGTCGGGGCGGTCGACGACGATCTGGCGGTCGAACCGTCCGGGCCGCAGCAGGGCGGGGTCGAGGATGTCGGGACGGTTGGTGGCCGCGATCAGGATCACGCCCGCCTTGGTGTCGAACCCGTCCATCTCCACGAGCAGCTGGTTGAGGGTCTGCTCCCGTTCGTCGTGGCCGCCGCCCAGGCCCGCGCCCCGGTGGCGCCCGACGGCGTCGATCTCGTCGACAAACACGATGGCCGGGGCGGACGCCTTGGCCTGGGAGAACAGGTCGCGCACCCGGCTGGCGCCCACGCCCACGAACATCTCCACGAAGTCCGACCCGGAGATGGAGAAGAAGGGCACGCCCGCCTCGCCCGCCACCGCCCGGGCCAGCAGCGTCTTGCCCGTGCCGGGCGGGCCGAACAGGAGCACGCCCTTGGGG
>JBOGID010000221.1:0-8047 GCA_050742295.1 Acidimicrobiales bacterium
GGCCTGGGCGGCTGTGGGCCTGGCCTACTGGTACAGCCTGCGCCTGACCGATGTGGACCTGGGTCGGCTGGCGCGCGGCCTTTCCACCATGGCCGGGTGGGCGGCCCGCTCGTGGCCGCCCTCCACCGACGAGATGTCGCTCGTCCTGCAGCGGGCGGCGGAGACGGCGGCCATCGCCCTCGTCGGCACCACCCTGGCCATCGTCATCGCCGCCGTGCTGTGCGTGCCCGCCGCCCGCAACCTCACGCCCCGCCTGTCCGCCCGCCTCCCGGCCCGGCTGCTGCTCAACGCCCTTCGGGGGGTGGACTCGTTCGTCTTCGCCCTGCTGTTCGTGGCGGCCGTCGGCCTGGGGCCCTTCGCCGGCATGCTCGGCATCGCCCTGCACTCCTCGGGCAGCATCGGCAAGCTCTTCGCCGAGGCGATCGAGGGCCTGCCCGCCGGCCCTTTGGAAGCGGCCGAGCTCACCGGCGCCAGCCGGCTCAAGATCGTCTCCTACTCGCTGGCGCCCGACGCCCTGCCTGGGCTCGCGTCGGTGGCGCTGTACATGTTCGAGTTCAACATCCGGTCCTCCATCGTGCTCGGGGTGGTGGGGGCGGGCGGCATCGGCCAGCTGCTCAAGAACGCGATCGAGCTGCTGGACTTCCCCCGAGTCCTGACCATCGTGGCCGTCATCCTGGCCATGGTCACCGCCGTCGACCAGCTCTCGAGCCGCCTCCGGCGGGCCATGGCGTGAAGCCGGTCCTCGGGGTGGTCGGCCTCACCCATCGCTATGGCGGCGCGGGCTTGGTCCTGGACGACGTGTCCTTCGAGGTGGCCGCCGGCGAGGTGGTGGCCGTCGTCGGCCCGAGCGGGGCGGGAAAGACGACGCTGTTCCGGGCTATCACCGGCCTGGTGGCCCCCGATGCCGGTGCCGTCTCGGTGGCGGGCCGCGACCTCACGAGCCTGACCGGTGCCGACCGCCGGCGGGCCCGGCGCGACATCAGCCTCGTGTTCCAGCAGTTCAACCTGATCCGCCGGATGTCGGCTCTCGACAACGTCGTCGCCGGCCGCCTGGCCGACCTGCCCACCTGGCGGGTGCTCAGCCGCCGCCCCGGCGCCAAGGAGCGCGGCTTGGCCCTGGAGTGCCTGGACCGGGTCGGGCTCGGCGATCTCGCCCAGGTCCGGGCCGACCGGCTGTCGGGGGGCCAGCAGCAACGCGTGGCCATCGCCAGGGCGCTGGCGCAGCGGTCGCGGGTGATCCTGGCCGACGAGCCCGTGGCCAGCCTGGACCCAGGCGCGTCGGCCACCGTGCTCTCGGCGCTGCGCACGGTCGCCAAGGACGACGGCATCGCGGTGGTGTGCAGCCTGCACCAGGTGGGGCTCGTCTGCGGTTTCGCGGACCGCGTGATCGGGTTGCGCCAAGGCCGCGTCCTCCTCGACGGGACGACCGCCAGCTTCGACGACGATGCCCAGGCGCTCGTGTACGCCGGCTGACGAGGGGTACGGCACTCGGCCCGCCGGCCTCACCGACGGCGGGCTCGGACCAGAGGGGGATACAGATGGCACCAGGGAGCGAGGGCGTGGCCAGGGGGCGCCCGGCGGCCGGGCCGATGCCCGCAGCCGGGGTGTACGCCAGGGCCGGGGCAGTGGCGGGGCTCTGGAGCGGCGCGGTGCTGGGCCTGGTGATGCTGCGGCAGGGGATGATGGAGGCCCAGGCTCCGGGGCCCGGCAACCGGCTGATCGGGTTCGGGGTCGTCGTCCTCGTCGGCGGCGCCACCGGCGCGATCCTGGGGGCCGTCTGCCGGCCCGAGAGCGTGGCCGCAGGCGTCTCCGGGGGCCTGCTGTTCGGGCTGCTGGCGTGGATCGCCTGGTCGCTCACCATCTTGCCCCTGCTTCGGGGATCGGGGCCCACCTGGTCGGTGGCCGCCGCCGGTGAGTCCTTCCCCTTCCTGGTGGGCGGGCTGCTCCGCGGCGGTCTCACCGGCCTGCTCCTCCCCGGCCTTGCCGGCCGCTTCACCCCCACCGCGCCGGCGCCGGTCCCGGCCCCCAGGCGTCACCGGGTGGTGATCGTGGGCGGCGGATTCGGGGGGGTGGCCGCCGCCCAGCGTTTCGAGCAGCTCGTCACCCGGGGCCTTCCCGTCGACGTCACCCTGGTCAGCCAGTCGAACTACCTGCTCTTCACGCCGATGCTCGCCGAGGTCGCTTCGTCCGCCCTCGAGGCCCAGCACATAAGCGCGGCGGTGCGCGCCGCGTGCCCGCTGACCGAGGTCCGGAGGGCGGCCCTCGACGCGATCGACCCAGCGCGGGGCGTTGTGACCGCCTCGTCGGGGCCGGGCCTGGCGGCGGCCGAGCTCCCCTACGACCACCTCGTGCTCGCCCTGGGCGCCGTTCCCCATTTCTTCGACCTCCCCGGCCTCGAGAAGCATTCCCTCACCCTCAAGTCGCTGGGTGACGCCACCCGCCTGCGCGACCACGTGCTGGCCATGCTGGAGCGGGCCGACGTCGAGGCCGACCCCGATGCGCGACGGATCCTCCTCAGCTTCGTGGTGGCCGGGGGCGGCTTCGCCGGGACGGAGATGATCGCCGAGCTCTTCGACCTGGTCCACGGGGTGCTGCGCTACTACCCCGGCATCGGCCGTCACGAGCCGCGCTTCGTGCTGGTCCACTCCCGGGACCGCATCCTGCCTGAGCTCCCGGCCGAGCTCGCGGCCTACGCCCTCGGCAAGCTCCGGGCCCGCGGCATCGAGTTCGCCCTCTCCCGGCGGGTCCAGGGCGCCCGGGAGGGTGCGGTGCTGCTCGACGGCGACGAGGCGTTGCCCACGATGACCCTGGTGTGGACGGCGGGCAACCGGCCCAACCCCGCCCTCGCCCGGTTCCCGGCCGAGAAGAACCGGAGCGGGGCCCTCCTGGTGGAGCCGACCCTGCGGGTCCGGGGCCACGAACGCGTCTGGGCGCTGGGTGACTGCGCCGAGATCCCCGACCCCGACCGCGACGGCACGCCCTACCCGCCCACGGCCCAGCACGCCCTGCGGGAGGGCAGGGCCGCGGCCGACAACATCGCCGCCGTGATCGGCGGCCGGGAGCCGGCGCCCTTCAGGTTCCGGACCATCGGCATCCTGGTCGCCCTCGGGCACCGCACCGCGGTCGCCGAGATCCGGGGCCGGCACTTCTCGGGCCTGGCCGCTTGGCTGCTCTGGCGCACGGTGTACCTGGGCAAGCTGCCGGGCCTGGAGAAGAAGCTGCGGGTGGCCCTGGACTGGACCATCGAGCTGGCCTTCCCCCGGGACATCGTGGTCACCGCCGCCCCGCCCCGCGAGCGACCGGTGACGAGCGGTGGGGGGGAACGGTGACCGCACCCACGGCGCCGGCCCCTGCGCCGGATGCGAGCTTGCGCCGGGCGGCCCTCGGGGCAGCGGCCCTCGGGGCGCTGGCGGGCCTGGCGGGGGGAGCGGCGTTCGGCGCCGCCATGGCCGATCTGGGCTCGCTGGCGAGCGTCGCCTCCCTCGTCCGGGCCCACTCGGCCACCGTGGGCCTGGCCGTGCACATGCTCGTGGCCGCCGTGGTGGGCGCCGGCTTCGGCCTTTTTGTCGCCGGCCGGCAGTCCGGCGCGGGCGAGACCCTGTTCTGGGGCCTGACCTACGGCGCGGTGTGGTGGTTCCTGGGCCCGCTCACGCTGCTCCCCTCCTTCACCGGCCGGCCCCTCGCCTGGCACCTCGACGCCGCCCAGACCGAGGTGCCCAGCCTCCTCGGCCACCTCCTCTACGGGGCCGTCACCGCCCTGGCCCTGGTCGTGCTGCGCCGGATCGGGGGCCCCGGCGGGAGCCGGCTCGCCCCGGCGGGGCTCGTCCGGGGCGCCCTGGCCGGGACCCTCGCCTCGGTGGGGCTGGCCACCCTCATCGAGGCGGGCCTGGAGCCGGCGGCGGCGCTGGCCGCCCCGACAGGCCTGCCCCGGGGCCCGGCCACGCTGGTGGCGGGGCTGGTCTTCGGCGCCGGCTACGCTCTGCTCTACCCTGACGCGCCGAGCGGCGCCGGGCCGGGGCTGGTGCGGGGCAGCGCCTACGGCTTCGCCTGGTGGGTGATCGGGCGCCTCACGCTCGTCCCTGTCCTCTCCGGCGCCGGCCTGGCCTGGTCCCTGCCGGCCGTGCGAGCGGGCTTCTCGGCCCTGCCCGGGCTCGTGCTCCTCGGCGCGGCCACGGCGGTGCTGCGGATCTGGCTCGACGGCGCCGCCCGGGCGCTGTTCACCGACGATGTGCGCCGGCTGGACGAGGAGGGGGCGGGGGCCCGGGGCCTGCGGGCCGTGGGACGGGGCGTCCTGGCCGGGCTGGCCGGGGGGCTGGTGTTCACCGCGCTGATGCTGCAGATCGGCTACCTGCCCACGGTGGCCCGTCTGGCGGGGTCGAGGTCGATCGGGGCCGGGCTCGCCGTGCACCTGCTCATCGCCCAGTTCATCGGCGCCTCCTACGGCCTGCTCTTCCGCCGGCGGAGCTACGACGTTGGCTCCGCCCTCGGGTGGGGGGTGTCCTACGGGTTCTTCTGGTGGGTGCTCGGGGCCCTTACCCTGCTCCCCGTCCTCCTCGGCGGGTCACCCCGGTGGGACGCCGAAGCGGTGGTGGCCACGTTCCCCTCCCTGGTGGGCCATATCGCCTACGGCGCCGCCCTGGGCGTCGCCTACTTCCGCCTCGAGGCCCGGGTCAGCCCATGGTGGGTCGCCCGCACCGAGGCCGACGCTGACCGGGCACGCCTCCGTCGCCAGGAGACGCTCACGGCCGCACCGGCGCTGTGGTCGCTGATCGTCCTCGTCGCCCTCACGGTGCCGCTCCTGGTGGCAGGGTGAGGGGGAGGTCACCGAGGCTGTCCCTCCTTGGGCACCCGCTCGAACCCCTCGCTCGTCATGGTGGCCCACCGTCGGGTCGATGCCGCGGACCACGTCGGGACCACCGGTCGCCGAGTCCTCGTCGGGCGGCCTCGTCGAGGGCGTCGATGGCCAGCTCGATGGCGTCGGCTCGGTCCATGGACGGCCGGAAGTCCAGCTTGATCGTCGCGCGGGGGGGCCGGCAAGCACGCCATCACCGCCGAGTACTCCGGGGATGACCGCTTCGCCCCCAGCTCGGTCCCCTTCACCCGCACCGTGGAGCGGGCCCCAGCCGTACTGTCGCTGGCGTCAGCGGCGAACCCCTCCGCTTTCGGCCAGCCGGTCGACATACGGCGACCGTCCTCGGCCCCGAGGGCGCGCCGGCCCCTTCGGGCACCGTGCGGTCCTCCATCGGGGCCGAGGACTCGGGGTCTCCCGAGTAACGGTGCTGATGCCAAAGTGGCCAACAATGCTTCTACTAACCTTGCTTCGAGGCGGGTCCGCAGCCCATGGAACGGGCGCTTCCAAGAGGCGACGGAGCTACGCCTCGCCTCCGGCACACGGGTCACGTTGGCGATTCCGATGGCGGCGTACGCAGGAGACCCCGACCGATGGACCCGACCGACACGTGAGAACGGAGGCAGGATGATCAGGCACGGCGACTTCACGGTCACGATCGACCGCCCGATCGAGGCGGTCTTCGAATTCCTCGCTGACGGTGAGAACGACAAGCGCTTCAGCCGGCGGATCATCGAGATCAACAAGACGACCGATGGGCCGGTCGGCGTCGGCACGGTGTACCGCAGCAAGGCCCGCGATCTCGGCCGCACCGCCACCCACGACATCGAGATCACGGCGTTTGAGCGCCCGACGCTGATCCGCTGGCGCGAACTCACAACAGGGCCGGTCGTCATCGCCGACGGCGGCAACGCCCTACGCGACGTCGGCGGCATGACCGCGCTGACCTTCCACGGCGACCTCCAAGGGCGCGGCCTCGGGAACCTGATCCTCGCGTTCGCCTCAAGCAGGGTCCGCTCCGGCTTCCCCCGGTTCGCGCAAAGCATCAAAGAGACCATCGAATCCAGCGCCTAGAGAGCCGGTGCATGCCTCGCGCCGGACCACCACGTGTGCACGTCGCTACGGAGGCCCGCCACCGAGGACCTTGTCGAGCAGGCCGCCGAGTGCCGTTCGTTCGCGGGCCGTGAGGGTCTCGAAGATCTCGGCCGCCATGGCGATGCGTTCGTCATGCGCGGCTCGCATCCGGCGCAGCCCCGCAGGCGTGAGGGTCACGACCTGCGCGCGTCGATCGGCGGCATCTGTGGTGCGGGTGACGAGGCCGTCGGCCTCGAGGGCGTCCACCATCGGGGTGACGGTTCGGGGGGAGACGCCGGCGTGCCGGGCGATCACCCCCATCCTCGACGGGCCGCCGTGGACGAGCCCGTGGAGCAGTTCGTAGCGCGCGTTGGTCAGCCCGGCCACATCGGCACGACGAGACGTCGCCCCCAGGAGGCGGTTCACGGCGATCAACTGCTCGGCCAGCTGCTCCGTAGTCCTCGTCTCGCCCACGTGGTTGCCGTCCTCGACTCGATGGCGCCCTGTTGACAATCTGATCCGTAACACGGATAATCCGTACGACCCATCATAATCGCGCCGAGCGTTGGAGGACAGCGATGAGCCAGAAGGTCGACTCCGCCCGACAGCTCTACCTCCACGGGATTCGCGACGGGCACTTCCGGGAGGCCGTCGAGGCGAACACCGGGGCGCGTTACACCCAGCACAGCACGGGCGTGCGGGACGGCCGTGAGGGGTTCATCGAGTTCTTCGAGGGCTTCATCGCCCGGAACCCCAGGCGCGACATCGCGATCGTGCGCGTGTTCGAGGACGGCGCCTACGTGTTCGTCCACGCCTTCCAGTCTCTCAACGCCGGGGAGGCCCGATGGGTCACCGCCGACCTCTTCGACACCGACGCCGACGGCAAGCTGATCGAGCACTGGGACGTCATCTCGGAGTTCGTGGATGACACCCGCTCCGGTCGGACGCAGGTCGACGGCCCGACCGAGATCACCGACCTCGACCGCACCGGCGAGAACAAGCGCCTCGTCCGGTCCCTCCTGGAGGACGTGCTGGTCGGAGGAAAGGACCTCCCGCTCACCGACTACATCTCTGCCGACCGGTACGACCAGCACAACCCGGGGGTGGCTGACGGCCTCGAAGGTTTCGCCTCCTTCCTCCAACAGCTCCACGATCGGGGGGAGTCGATGACCTATCGACGCCTCCACCGCTTGGTCGGGCAGGGGAACTTCGTCGCGACGCTGTCCGAGATGGAGTTCGCGGGCACGCCCATGGCCGTGTTCGACATCTGGCGCCTCGAGGGTGGCCGCATCGTCGAACACTGGGACAACATGGAACCGATCCCCCCTCGGGAGGAGTGGGCCAACTCCGGCAAGTTCTGACCGCTGACCGGCGCTGCCGGCGAATGCCGCGACCCGGAACTGACTTACCATCTCCAGACGTCTCAGGATGGCCCGCCTCGGCACGGCGCCGTCGAGCTAGACGCGCCGTGGCGGGCGGGCCAGCTCCCACCCGGCCCAGACGAGCAGCACGACGACCCAGACGGGCCACTGGCCCAGCCAGCTCCACTCGAAGGCGAGGTAGAAGGCGGCCCCGCCCGCGACGACGGCCGTCGAGCCGTCCCCGAGCGGGCGGTCGGCAGAGCCCGAGACCAGCCTCGCCGCCACCAGGCCGAGCCCGGCACCGACCAGGAAGGCGGCCGCCTCCCGCTCGTCTGGCAGCGGCCCGTGGCGCACCAGCACGACCGTGGCGCCCCAACCCACGAGCACAAGGCCGGAGGCCGCGAGCCGCCGGGCGCCGCCCGTCGTGGCCGCCGACAGCACGATGACCCCGACCAGCAGGGGCGTGGCGTCGAAGGTCAGCCCGAAGGGCCCCTGCAACATCGCGTAGACGCCGGCGCCGGCGGCGAGGACGACCGCGGATCGGCGCATCAGGCAGGTGTCGGGGCGTTGCGGCGGTCCGCCATCCTCAGCCCGAGGCTCAGAAGGGGAACCGGCCCGCTCTGGCCCGCCGGCCGCGCAGGCGGCCGTCGAGGCCCCAGACGCGCCCGGCCGGGACCAGCGCCAGGATGATCAGCGGGACGTACTCGTGGGGCTGCTCGAAGGCCCAGCGGTTGGACGACGCGTACAGCAGGGCCAGGAACAG
>JBOGID010000222.1:0-2034 GCA_050742295.1 Acidimicrobiales bacterium
TGCCGTAGCCGGGCGAGAAATGGGCGCCGGCCGCCCCAACTGGCGTCATCTTGCGTACAATCGCCCGGGGGGGCCGCACCCGAGCGAGCAGTGAGAAGGTGGGCGATGGACGACGCCGAGCGCGAGGCGCGCCGGATCAAGCGGGAGGCCTGGGCCGCCGGGAACCTCGGCCGCCAGGCGGCGGTCATGGTGGACCTGGCGGGCAGGGCCGACGGCACCCTCGGCTGGCTCGCCGTGGACCGCCAGGCCAGCTCCTTCCTCCGCCACCTCGCCACGTGGAAGCGCAGCAAGGGCTTCACCGGCATCAACGACATGCTCGACGCCCACCAGGCCCGGCTCGACGACCTGCGGGCCCAAGCGGGCGCCGCCGTCGCCGGTGTCGACGCCGACGAGGTGGTCGACGCCCGCAGCCGCCTCGGCCTGCGCCTGGCCATCATCGGCAAGGGCGGCGCCGGCAAGACGGTCATCTCCTCCACCATGGCCCGGCTGCTGGCCCGCCAAGGCCGCCAGGTCCTGGCCGCCGACATGGACGTGAACCCGGGCCTGGCCTATTCGATCGGCCTCGGCAACATGGACGTGGCCCTGCCCCTCGAGGTCCTGGAGGAGAACCCGGGTGCGGCCTATGGCTGGCAGCTGCGCAGCGGACTGTTGCCGAGAGAGGTCGTCGAGAAGCACACCGTCATCGGGCCCGACGGCGTGCGTCTCATGGGCCTGGGCAAGATCGGTTCGGAGGACAAGATCTCGGCCAAGCGCACGGTCGTGGCCCTGATCCAGACCCTGCTCGGGTTCGGCGAGCCGGCGTTCGACGTGATCGGCGACCTGGAGGCGGGGCCCACCACCCCGTTCGAGCGCTACCACGCCTTCTCCGACAACGTGATCGTGGTGACCGGTCCGGCGTGGCGTTCGGCCATGACCGCGAGGCGCCTCCTGCCCATGGTGGGCGAGGGGCGCACGACGACGATCATCGCCAACCGGTTCCGCGACGAGCCCGACCACCCCGGCCTGGCGCCCCGCATCCGCATCCCCTTCGACCCCGACGTGGCCGAGGCGGAGCGGCAGGGCCTGTCCCCCCTCGACGAGTGCCCCGATTCCCCGACCATCAGGGCCATCGAGCAGGTGGCCGAGCTGTTCACTTCACAGGAGGTTCGAGTATGAGGATCGCAGTCTGCGGCAAGGGTGGTTCGGGGAAGAGCATGATCTCGGGCGCCCTGGCCCGAAGCCTGGCCATGCGGGGCCACACGGTCGTGGCCGTCGACGCCGACCCCAACCCCAACCTCGGCATCTCCCTGGGCGTGGCCCGGGAGACGGTCGAGACCATGAAGCCGATCCTCAACGCCCTGCTCGACGCCGGGCACTCGCACAACGACCCCAAGCCCCTGGCCGAGGACCTGCTCGACCACTACGGGGTGGACGCGCCGGGCGGCATCCGCCTGGTCGCCACCGGCAAGATCGAACGGCCGTCCGACGCCTGCCTGTGCTGCGGGTCGCACAACACCACGCGGCAGTTCTTCGGCGAGCTGGCCGACGACGAACGGGTCGTCGTGGCCGACCTGGAGGCGGGCCTCAACGACCTGATCTGGGCCAAGCCGGGGGCGAACGACGTGGTCCTGGCCGTGTCCGAGGGCAGCGAGAAGTCGGTGGAGATCGCCCGGCGGGCGGTCGTCGTGGCCGAGGAGCTGGGCGTGACCCGGATCATCGGCGTGGCCAACCGTTCGCTGTCCGACGAGGATGCGGCCCGGGTGGCGGCGGCGCTCGGCACCACCGAGATGTTCCGCGTCCCCGAGGACCCCGCCGTCGAGCACGCCGACCAGCTGGGCGTGGCGCCCATGGACTCCGACCCCGGCTCGCCGGCCATGGTCGCCGTCAGCGAGCTCGCCGACCTGATCGTCAAGCAGTAGCTCGGCTCACCACTGCTGGGGGGCGACGGGCCGACGCCGGCCTACTGCCAGAAGGCGTCGAACGCCGCCTGGTCGTTAGGCAGCCACCAGCAGGCGGTGAACTTGCCTTCGTCGTTGACAAGGATGACGTTGGCGT
>JBOGID010000223.1:0-10487 GCA_050742295.1 Acidimicrobiales bacterium
CCACAGCCCCCTCCGCCCGGTGCTCCCAGGCACAGGCCGAGGTGAAGGCGGCGGGACTGAGCCTCCCGGCCGGCTTCCGGTTCCTGTGCTCGGGGGCGGCCGACCTCTACGCCGGCGACCGGGGCCACTGGGGCACCATGTGCCACTACCACGCCCCCGAGTGCCTGACGAACGCGTACATCGCCGTCAACCTCGACCTGATCGGCGCGAACCAAGCCCGGCTGCGCTACGTCATCGCCCACGAGACGTGCCACGCCCTCGACGCGGTGGCACGGCGGCCGACGACCGAGGACGCGGCGGACCGGTGCGCCGCGGCCCACGGGTTCCCGCGGGTCTGAACCGCGCCCACGGCTGCCAACATGGGGCCGTGACCAAGGCCCTCGACGAGCTCGTCGACCTCCTCGACCTGGAGCCGATCGAGGTCAACCTGTTCCGGGGTGTCAGCCCGACTGACGACCGCCAGCGCGTATTCGGCGGCCAGGTCGCGGGCCAGGCCCTGGTCGCCGCCGGCCGCACCGTCGACAACGGGGCCGTGCACTCGCTGCACGCCTACTTCCTGCGCCCCGGCGACCCGTCGGTGCCGATCGTCTACGAGGTCGACCGCATCCGGGACGGCCGCTCGTTCACCACCCGGCGGGTTGTGGCCATCCAGCACGGCCAGGCCATCTTCAATCTGGCCGCCTCGTTCCACATCGACGAGCCGGGCCTGGAGTACCAGCACACCATGCCTGCTGTGCCCCCACCTGACGAGCTGACCACGTCCGAACACGGACACCGCTCGATCGACACACGCTACGTCCCCGTAGACGAACCCGGCCACGCCCGGGTCTGGTTCCGGGCCGACGGACGGCTGCCAGACGACCCGCTCCTCCACGCCTGCGTCGTGGCCTACGCCTCGGACCTCACGCTGCTCGACACAACCCTCTCCGCCCACGGACGCCACGTGTGGTCGGCGCCCGACCTCATGCTGGCCAGCCTCGACCACGCTATGTGGTTCCACCGGCCATTCCGGGCCGACGAGTGGCTGCTCTACGACCAGGACAGCCCGGTGACGGCAGGGGCGCGCGGCTTCGCCCGGGGGTCGATCTTCACCGAGGCCGGCACGCTGGTCGCCTCCGTCGTACAGGAGGGACTTCTGCGGCCGGTGAAAGCGAAGGCGTGACGCGCCGGGGGGCGCTGTTCGCCCTGCTCCTGCTGACCGCCACCGCGTGCAGCGACGGCGACGGCACCTCGTCGGGCACGACGTCCGCCGCCGGTGGCGGCGGCGGCGGCGGTTCCGGCGGCACCTCGGCGTCGGCGCCTGCCGACCTGGACAAAGCCTCGTTCAAGCTGACGAAGGTTGCCGACCTGCAGAGCCCGGTGGCGATGGCCGTCCGTCCCGACGACGACTCGATCTACGTGGCCGAGAAGGGCGGCCGGGTGCGGCGGATCGCCAGGGGCCAGACGGCCAACCCCGGCGGCGTCGACGGCACGGCGGTCCTGGACCTTTCCGGCCAGGTGTCCACCGGCGGCGAGCAGGGCCTGCTCGGCCTCACGTTCTCGCCCGACGGGAGCAAGCTCTACGTCGACTACACCGACCGGGCGGGGGACACCCGGGTTGTCGAGTACGCCTTCCGTGACGGGCGGGCCGACACCTCGACGGCCCGGGAGCTGCTGTTCGTGGACCAGCCGTTCGCCAACCACAACGGCGGCGAGGTCGTGTTCGGCCCCGACGGCAAGCTCTACATCGGCCTGGGCGACGGCGGGAGCGGCAACGACCCCGGGAACCGGGCCCAGAACCTGGGCGACCTGCTGGGCAAGATCCTGCGCATCGACCCGGCGCCGTCGGGCGGTGCCCCCTACACGGTCCCGCCCGACAACCCCTTCGCCTCGGGGCAGAACGGGGCCAAGCGGGAGGTCTGGATGTTCGGCCTGCGCAACCCGTGGCGGTTCAGCTGGGACCGCCAGACCAAGGACCTCTGGATCGGCGACGTGGGCCAGAACGCCGTCGAGGAGGTCAGCTTCCTGGCCGGCGGGATGCCGGGCGGCACCAACTTCGGCTGGAGCCAGGTCGAGGGCAGCCGGCGGGTGAAGGGGGCCAACCCCGACGGGGCGGTGCTGCCCATCCACGAGTACGAGCACGACCAGGGCTGCTCGGTGACCGGGGGCTACGTCTACCGGGGCACCAAGGTGCCGTCCCTGCGGGGCGTCTACCTGTACGGCGACGCCTGCTCGGGCCGGATCTGGGGGCTGGTCCAGCAGGACGGCAAGCAGACCGGCAACCGGGAACTGGTGGGCGAGGACGACCCGGCAACCGGGGGCGGCTCGTTCTCCATCTCGTCGTTCGGGGAGGACTCGGCCGGCGAGCTGTACGTGTTGAACCTGGCCGGGTCGCTGCTGCGCTTCGAACCGGCGTGACCTCCCGGCACGCCCGGCACGCCCGTCAAGTCCTCGGCGGCATCCGCCTGTTCAACCGGGCGGTGGCGCTCGTCGCTCCTGGGGTGCTGATCCGGCGGGTGGCGCCGGGAAGCCGCCTGACGCGGCTGCGGTTTACGGCTTCCGCATGTTCGGGATCCGGACGATCCTGCCCGGCTGCGACCTCCTCGGCACGCCCGACGACCACACCCTGCGGCGGGCGGTGGTCGTCCACGGGAGCGACCTGGCGACGGCGGTGCTGCTGGGCGTGCGCCGGCGTGTCCCGCCCCGTACCGCCCTGCTCCTGACGGCCATCTCGACGGCGAACACGGGCCTGGCCTTGGCGGCGCGCTCCGAGGGCTGAAACAGCAGTCCCCTAATGTGGGGCGATGCCTGTCGGACCGGAGGACCCCTATCGCGACCTGATGCTGGCGTCGTTCGCCAACCTGGCCAACCAGGCCACGATCAGCGAGCTGGGCATATCGCTGGTCGTGGGCGGGGCGTGGATCACGGGCCAGCTGATCGGGGCCCGGGCCTGGTTCGAAGGGCTGGCCCGGTCGCTGGACGAGGCCGGCTCGGTGGGCGGGTTCGGCGACGTCATCCGCATGGTGGGCGCCCAGGTCTACCCGTCGGACTCGGAGCGGGAGGCCGCCGGCGACCCCGCCGAGGACCCTCTGCTGCCGGCGTTCCTCCACCTGCGCGACGCCCACGTGATCAGCGGGGACGGCCGGGGCGTGCCGACGCGCGGCGGCTACATGCGGCTGCGGGTGGACGAGGTGGCGGCGTGGATGCTGGGCCGGATCGGGCCCGTCGGCTACCAGCCGCCCCCGGTCCCGCCGCCTGCTTGATGGCAGTGTGATGGCGGGCTGATGGCGGGCTGATGGTGGCCTGATGGCGGCGGCCGAGCCGGACTACGTCGAGTTCAGCGCCGGTGAGACGTCGGCCGTCCTGCCGGTGATGGCCGAGATGGCCGAGTCTCATCGGGGCTGGATCAACTTCGAGCCCGCGGTTCACGTCGAGGACGTCCCCCCGCCCCGGTCCGGGCTGTTCTCGCTGTTCTCGACCCGGGGCCCCGATGTCCCGCTGGCCACCTGGTCGCCGGGCGAGGCCCGCAAGAACCGGCCGGAGCCGGCCATGGTCGGCATCCTCCACCCGGCCGGGCCCCAGGCCAAGGTCAAGCTGGCCGACCGCGGGCGTCCCGTGCCCGACGGGTGGGTCGTCATGCAGGACCATTCCAAGAAAGGCCTGGTCGTGGCCGTGCCCCCGACCGTTCCCCACGCCGAGGTGGTCGAGTGGCTCCTCCGGGCGACCACCGCCCTGTCCCTCATCCCCGTGACCGGCACCTGGCGCGCCGCCATCCACCCCGGCTGATCAGGCTGCAACCGGGGCGATGCCGTTGAGGCGCAGGCGGGAGGCCAGTTCGGCGCTCTCGTCGAGGTGCTGGTGGGCGAGGTCGTCGTCGCGGCCGAGGAGGGTCGTGCCCCACTCGTAGAGGGTGCGGGCGACGAGGGGCTCGGCGTGGATGCGCCGGTGCGTCTTCATTGCGGCGGCGAAGTAGCGGTCGGCGTCGTCCCATTCGCCCTTGGCTGCGGCCACGTGGGCGGCGAAGCGGGCGACCGAGCCCTTGCACACCCAGGCTCGGCCCACGGTGACCAGGCTCACCTTGGCGGCCATGATGGGCTCTTCGACGAGCGAGGCCCGGCGCTTGTCGCGGAGGTAGAAGGCCGCCTCGGCCAGATTGGTCAGGATGTCGAGGGTGATGGCGTTCCGGGGCAGGCTCTTGAGGTGGGCCGCAACGGCGTCGAACTCCCGGGTCGCCTCGTCGGTGCGGCCCATCCTGGCCAGCTGCATGGTCAGGGCGGCTCGCCAGGGCAGGTCGTTGTAGCGGTAGGCCCGCTCCCGGCAGTGGTCGAGCAGCTCGCACTGCTCGCCGGCGTCGCCCCACTCCAGCCCGACCCAGAAGCGCAGGGCCCAGGTCCGCTCGGCGGCGTCGGCGGCGCGGGCCCGTTCGCCGAGGCGGCGCACGGCGTCGACCCCGTCGCGCGCGTCGTCGCGGCGGCCGTCAAGAAGGGCCCGCATGGCGTCCCATGCCGCGGCGTCGGCCCGGTCCTCGGTGATGCCCCGCTCGGCCGTGAGGGCGGCGTGGGTGGCCATGTGCTGGTCGGCCGTCGGCATCTCGCCCCGGGCGACCAGGTCGGGGATGAGGCGGGCGTGGTCGACGATGGCCAGGTCGCGGGGCGCGCCGTCGGGGCCGGACAAGGCGGCCGCCGCCTGCCGCAACCGCTCGAGAGGCGTGCCGTTGGCGCTGCTGCTGCTGCTGCTGCGGGCGGCCCGCGCCGCCCGCTCGAACGGCCGCTCGGACTGCCGCTCGAACGGACGCTCTGCCTCTCGCTCGAACGGACGCTCGGACTGTCGGTCGGCGGGCCGAGGCCGCGACCGGGCGCCGGCCGTCCGCTCGGTGGGAGGGGCGGAGGGCCGGGGCTCCGACCGGGCGACGGTGGGTCGCTCCCGCCGGGGGTCGGACGGTTCGTCGAACCTCTTCTCGAACGGCGCCAGCGGCTTGTCGAACCGGCGGGTGGCGGCGGGACGCGACGGTGCCGGTCGGGACGGTGCCGGGCGAGGGCGCGACGGTGAGGGGTCCGCCGGCCGTTCTGCCGTCGCCGGCCGGGCCAATTCGGGCTCTGGCTCTGGCTTCGGCGGGGGCGGGGGCGGGGTCGTCGTCGCGGTCGCAGCCGGGGTCGTCGGGGCTGGCCCGTCCCACTCCAGGTCCCACTCCGGGCTGGCGGCCTGCTCCGCCACCGGTGCGCGAGGGGGCGACGGCGGGGGCGACGTGCGGCGAGGGGGCGTGCCACGGAGCACGCGCACCTCGTGGGTGAGGGCTTGCTCGAGCTGCTCGTCCAGAAGGTCGAGGTCGATCACGTGAGACGCCTCCGTGGTCAGGCCGACAGTGGGCCATTTGGCCTATCGGCAGCCGAGACGCCCGACTTGAGAGTTACACCACCGTGATTGGGCGGCCGGCGAGGGCGTCCTCCGGGGCCCGCAGACTGCAGCCGGTGACACCCCTCGGGACCAGCGGTAGACGTTGGTCTCGGTTCCGAAAGCGAGAAGCGACCCGTCCTCGGTCCGCCGTCACCTCGGAACGGCGGCGCCGGCGATCGCGGTCACGGTCTTGCGGTCGAGGCCGGACACCCCTGCGAGCTGGCGCAAGGACGCACCGGCGCGGTACGCAACGCGGATCAGGTCGTCCCGGATCGCCGCTTCTTTCGCGGCTCGCTCCGAGCTGAGCCCGACGACCGCGAGGGCGGCGCCGACCTCACCGGTTTCGCCGCCGCGGTACTTCTCCATGGCCGCGATGGCAGCCGACACCTGGGCGTCTGTGTAGCTCATGGCTCCTCCCTCAGCGCAGCAGCCAGCTTGTCCCGGATAGCCATCAGCAGCGGAACTCGTGGAGAGACCTCGCCTCGACCCTCCGCGTCGTTCAGGTGCGCCAACGTCATTCCGAGTAGCTCGAGGGCCTCAACCCGTTCGAGCTCGACCTCGACCATTGGCCCAAGTGTAACCACCTGCGGTCCCAAGTGGCCCACCTCACCTCCGGAGTCTCTGATAGCCGCCGAGCCAGTATCGAACGCTTGACGCGAGCCTGCGCCGTCGAGGAGATTGGCGCGACGGCGCCGACGGCCGCCGAGCGCGAGAAGTCGCCAGCCTCCCGGGCACGTCGTGCGCGCCTTCTGGTCGAGCGTCGGCCACAGCTCAGGCCGGGAGGATCGACAGGCGCGCCGGGTTGGTGCCGAGCGATGCGAGGAACTCGAGGTCGGCGGTGTCGCTGGTGATGATCCGAACTTCGTCGGTGTTGGCGCGTCCGTCAGCTTCGGCGGCGACGATCGCGTCGACCCGACGGCGGGGGGTCGAGACCAGCGCGGATCGTGCGGCCCTCCGAGAGGCCGCGCACCGAAGCATCTACATCGAGATGTTCTGGGGCCAGCTCGACCAGCGTTTTCCTGGCAGTCGCCCAAGCCGCCGGGGCGCGGGTGAGCTGGCAGGTCGGCTCGGCCGGCGAAGCCCGCGCGGCCCGCGACGCAGGGTGCGAGGTCATCGTCGCGCAAGGCTGCGAGGCGGGCGGGCACGTACGGGGCACCGTCGGGTTGTTGCCGCTCCTCGACGAGGTCCGCGCCGTGCACGACGGGCCCCTGATCGCCGCGGGCGGCATCGGCACCGGCCGGCGATGGCCGCCGCGCTCGCCGCCGGCGCCGACGGCGTACGCGTCGGCACCCGGTTCGTGGCGGCGGTCGAGATGGACGCGCATCCGACCTACGCCGACGCTCTCATCGCGGCCGCGGCCGAGGACACCCTGGTGACGACAGCCTTCGGCGAGGGCTGGCCCGGCGCACCCCATCGTGTCCTGCGATCGTGCATCGACGCCGGCGAGCAGCTCGGCTCGGCGCAGTAGTGGGACCCGCGGTGGCCATCGGCCGCGCACGCGGGACCAGCCCAAGCGCGCGCCCTCTCCGCGGCCAATCGGTCGGCGCAGTCCGCACGCGTCAGACCGCGGCCGAAATCGTCGCCGAGCTCGTCGGCGAAGCACAACGAGTCCTGACGCGCGCCGCCGAGACAACCGGCGGACCGCGCTGACCACGGGGGCCGCCTGAGGCTACGGGCGCTCAGGCCACATCAAGGAAGCACTCTCCTGTAGACGTTGGTGTCCCGGCGCTGGAAGCCGAGCTGCTGGTAGAGGCGGTTGGCATCCTCGCGGGAGGGGCGCGACGTGAGGTCGACCGTCCGGGCGCCCGCCTCGACCGCCCGCCGCAGCGCCTCCTGGGTCAGCGCTGTCCCCACGCCCCGGCGGCGGGCCGACTCGTCGGTGACCACGTCCTCGATCAGCGCCCGTACGCCCGTCGGGATGCGGAACAGGACAAGCGTCAACATGCCGAGGATGTGGGGGCCGTCGCGGGCGATCAGCAGGATCGACGCGGGCGACGCCGCGATGGCGGCCACCTCGTCGGCGGTGGGCAGGGGCGCGTTCGACGAGACCTGGCGGACGAGCCGCTGTACGGCCTCGACCACCTCGGGCGGCGCCTCCGTCGCCTCCTCGACCTGCACCGGCACGACGGCGGCCGTCAGGCCAGGTCGGGGACGGGCTCGGGCGGCGGCGGCCCGTGGTAGTGGGCGCTGGGGCGGATCAGGCGGTTGTCGGCCGCCTGTTCGAGGATGTGGGCCGTCCACCCGATGACCCGGCTCGACGTGAACGTGGGGGTGAACAGCTCCGGCGGCAGCCCGCACTTGTCCATGACCACGCCGGCGTAGAACTCGACGTTGGCGTACAGGTGCCGGCCCGGCTTGAGCTCGGCCAGGATGTCCACCACCGTCTTTTCGATCTTGGTGGCGAACTCGGCCTTGTCGCCGCCCAGCCGCTGGGCCACCTCCCGCAGCAGCAGCGAACGGGGGTCGTCGGTCTTGTAGACCCGGTGGCCGAACCCCATGATCTTGTCGCCCTTCTCGATGGCCCTGCGGATCCAGGGGTCGGCGTTCTCGGGGGTGCCGATGGCCTCCAGCATGTCGAGGGCTCGGCTCGGCGCGCCGCCGTGCAGCGGCCCGGACAGGGCCCCGATGGCCCCCACCACGGCGGCGCCCAGGTCGGCGCCCGTGGAGGTGATGACCCGGGCCGTGAACGTGGAGGCGTTAAACCCGTGGTCGGTCGTCAGGATCAGGTACTGCTCGATGGCCCGGGCCAGCTCGTCGTCGGGGACCTCGCCCGTGAGCATGTACAGGTAGTTGGCCGCGTAGGGCAGGTCGGGGTGGGGCTCGATCGGTTCCTTGCCCTGCTGGAGCCGGTAGAGGGCCATGATCAGGGCGGGCATCACCGCGCTGGTCTGCATGGCGTTCTGGCGCAGGGTGGCGGCGTCGATGTCCATCCACGACTTGAAATCGAGGGCGTAGGCGATCGCCGAGTAGGCGGAGCGCAGGGCGTCGAGGGGCTCGAAGCGGTCGCCCGCCCCGGCGATGTCGGGCAGGAGGCCCTTCACGGTCTCGGGGATATGGCGGAGCCGACTGATCTCGCCCCGGAACTCGCCCAGCTCTGCCCGGTCGGGAAGGCGGCCGTTGTAGAGGAGGTACCAGACGTCCTCCAGGCTGCGCTTGCGGGCCAGCTCGGTCGCGTTGTACTGCCGGTAGTGGTAGAAGCCCTCCTGGCCCCGGACGTCGCCCACCTCGGTCTCGGCCACGACCACGCCCTCGAGGCCCTTGGGCGCCTCGACCAGGCTCGGGTGCTTGACGGGGCGGACGAACGCCATCCGCATCATGTCCCGCATGGAGATGACGCCCACGACCCGGTCGCCCTCGGTCACGGGGAAGTGGCGGTACCCGTGCTCGATGAGGCTGATGTAGGCGTCGTTGAGGTCCATGCTGGGGGCGACGGAGTCGGGGTCGGACGTCATCCACTCCGACACCTTGGCCGTGGTGAGGTCGACGCCCGCGGCCGAGGCCCGGACCACGTCACGTTCGGTGAAGATGCCGACGGCCCGGTCGCCGTCGACGACGATGGCCGACCCGACCTTGCCCTTGGACCGGCTCAGCATGGCCGCGCAGGTCTCGGCCACCGTGTCGGACGCCGAGGCGGTGAGCACCTCGGTGGACATGACGTCGGACACCGTCCGCGCCTTTGTACCGTCAGCCATCCCGACCCTCCTCAGAGTGCAACTGGGCTCGGTTCGGGGCCTTCCCTGCCCCGTTGCGATGGTCGGGCTCCCGCCCGCCAGTATACGGGGGCGGTTTGGAGTCGTAATCCGCCAGCTCGGGAATGAGCTTGGCCACGGCCAGGGCGCCGACGATGCAGGCCAGTCCGCCGGAGACGACCGAGAACTGCGGCGTCGCCGCGGCGGCGACGGCGCCGGCCTCGGCGTCGCCCAGCCTCGGGCCACCCGTGACGACGGCGATGTGGACCGACGACAGCCGGCCCCGCAGGGCGTCGGGCACGGACAGCTGCATGATCGTGTTGCGGAACACGGCCGAGACCACGTCGGCGGCGCCGGCCAGGGCGAGGAACAGGAGGCCGAGGGGCAGCCAGCTGGTCAGGCCGAAGGCAGCGATGGCCCCGCCCCAGGCGATGACGGCCCAGATGACGGCCTTGCCCTGGTGGCGGACGTGGGCGACCCAGCCCGTGAGGAGGGCGCCGACGAGGGCGCCGGCCCCAGGAGCGGCATAGAGGAGGCCGACAGTGGTGGCGCCGCCCTGGTAGATGCCGGTGCCGAGGGCCGGGAACAGGGCCCGGGGCATCCCGAACACCATGGCGTTGATGTCGATGACGAACGTGGAGAGGATGAGCCGGCGGCCTTTGAGATAGGCCAGGCCCTCCTTGATGGAGGCCAGGCCTGCCTTGGTGCCGCCGCCGTGGGGCGGCTGGGGGGCGATGGCCAGGACCGAGGCGATGGCCACTACCGCGGTGGCGGCGTCGATCCAGTAGGCGGCGGCCAGGCCCAGGTTGCTGATGATGAGCCCGGCGAGGGCGGGCCCGGCCACCCCGCCCACCTGGAACAGGACCTGGCTCAGGGCCGACGCCGACGAGTACTGCTCCCGGCGGACGAGGTTGGGCAGGATGGCGCTGCGGGCCGGCAGGTCGATGCCCGACAGGCCGGCGGCGAGCCCCGCGCACACGTAGAGCGGCCACACGGGCGGGCTGTCGCTGGCCATGGCGTTGAGGGCGAGGGCGGAGCTGGTCAACCCGAGCGCCGCCTGGGTGCCGACCAGCAGCTTGCGCCGGTCGATGGCGTCGGCCACCGACCCGCCGATGAGCGACATCGTGATCAGGGGGACGAGCGACGCCAGCCCGATCATGCCCACTGCCAGCGAGGACCTGGTCAGCAGGTAGACCTGGAACGGCACGGCCACGACCGTGAGCTGCGAGCCCAGGTACGCCACCGCCTGCCCCGCGAACAGGTACCGGTAGTCCCGCGACTCCCGGAGCGGCGTGATGTCGACGAGCAGCCGCCGCCGGGCAGCCACTACTGATAGCCGGTATCGCGCAAGTGGGCCATATGGACACCATTCGCGCGGAGAGTTCCCGGGCGCCGGCGCAGCATCATCCGAACTCTCCGCGCGAA
>JBOGID010000224.1:0-6251 GCA_050742295.1 Acidimicrobiales bacterium
ACGATGAACGGGGGCTCGTACAACGCCAGCTTCGAGATCAATGAGCCGCCGGCGGCGGCCTGCAACCCCAGGTTGGCGCCGGAGGAGTACCCGAAGCCGGCAACGGTCGCGCCCGCTTCGACGATGAGGGCATTCGAGTTCCTCGACCTCGCGCTCGATGGAGTACGGCGGGGTGTGGTCGCTGTCGCCTCGACCGCGCCCGGTCGATCCTGCCGCTACGCCGTAGCCTCTTGACGGTGGCACCCCACAGCGACTGGGCGACGGCGCCGCCGGCGCCGCCGCTGCGTGCCATGATCGAGCGTTACGTCGGGTATCGCCTCAGCGGGTTCGAGCCCGGTCTGCACCGTGGTCTCCCCTCCCGGTACATGACGTTCATCGTCAGCATCGGACCGGCCATCGACGTCATTGCGCAGACCGATCCGCACCAGCCCCCCGCCAGCTACCGCGCCGTGGTGAGCGGGCTCCAGGCCCGCCACGCCGTGATCGGCTACGGCGACCACCAAGAGGGCGTGGCTATCGAGCTCAATCCGCTCGGTGCCCGCATGCTGTTCGGCGTGCCCTCCCGTGAGCTGTGGGACGCCTCCGTCGAATGCGCCGACGTCGTCGGCCGGCACGGATGGGATCTTTGGGAGCGCCTCCAAGGGGTGCCGGACTGGCCGGCACGCTTCGCCGTGTGCGACGAGGTGCTCATGCGCTGGACCGACCACGAGGCCCATATGCGCCGCGAGCTGCGGTACGCGTGGCACTCGCTGGTGCGATCCGGCGGTACCACGACGGTCAGCGACGTGGCGACGGCTGTCGGCTGGAGCCGCCAACACCTGACCCGGCGATTCGTCGACGAGTTCGGCCTGGGCCCGAAGCTGGCCGCCCGCGTCGTGCGCTTCGAGCGAGCCACCCGGATGCTGCGAAACACGCCGTCGTTCACGACGATCGCCCAGGTGGCCGCCGCGTGCGGCTACTTCGACCAGTCGCACCTCGACCGTGACTTCATCGAGCTGGCCGGTTGCACACCGTCACATCTGCTCGCCGAGCAGGTTCCATCCGTCCAAGACGATCCGGGCCCTTATGCGTGAGGCTTCGCGCATGACCAACACCACCTTGACCCCCAGCACCGCCGTTCCCACCCGTGTGTGGCCCATCGTCTCCTACCGCGACGCGCCGGCGGCGATGGACTTCCTGGCCGACGCCTTCGGATTCGTGCGCGGCCCCGCCTACGCTCGCCACGACGATCCCCGCGTCATCGAGCACGCCGAGATGGGCTGGCCGGGCGGGGGCGGCATCATGCTCGGCACGGCCGGCAAGGACGACTCGCCTTTCGGGCGCCGCCAGCCGGGCAACGACTCCGTCTACCTGGTGTGCGACGACCCGGACTCCCTGTTCGCCAGAGCGACGGCCTCCGGCGCCGAGGTGGTCCGCGGCCTGGCCGACGAGGACTACGGATCCCGGGGCTTCACCGTGCGGGACCCCGAGGGCAACCTCTGGAGCTTCGGCACCTACGCTGGAGAGCCCGCGCCCCGCCCCTCCGGCGACGACGACCTCGAGGCGTTCGCAGCCCTGCTGGCCGAGTGGAGCGAGGCGATCGTCGCCAACGACGCCGACGCGATCGCGGCCTTCGCCCAGCCGGACTGGGTGTTCGTCGGCGAGAACGGGATCTTCACCGGCCGGCAGTTCCTCGAGTCGGTGGCCGCGGGCCGGGTCAGCCACGAGTTCATGGCGCACGAGGTGCACGCCGTGCGGGTTTACGACGACGTTGCTGTCGTCATCGCCCGCGTCCACAACCGCGGTGCCTTCGAAGGCAACCCGTTCACGCTCGACGAATGGTCCACCGACGTCTTCGTCCGCCGCGGCACGCGCTGGACGTGCGCGCTGACCCACCTCACCTCCGTCGCGGCAGGCCCGGCTCCGGACCGGGATGAACTCGAACGGCCGTGAAACGGGGCGCCGAGCTGAAA
The DNA here is from genome assembly GCA_050742295.1 of Acidimicrobiales bacterium. Lineage (GTDB taxonomy): Bacteria > Actinomycetota > Acidimicrobiia > Acidimicrobiales > AC-14 > JAHFUQ01. The sequence goes on from JBOGID010000224.1 coordinate 1,953, forward strand.
CCACGACCGTTCGAACGGTTCAGACCGCGGCCCGATCCTCCGCTATCCGCCGTTGCTCGATTCGCGCCGGCGACGGCGGAGATTCCCACTACCTGCAGGAACGACTGAGACTGAGCGAAACCCGCGGATTCGTCGCCACCATCACCACCGTCGGCAGTCCTTCGATACCTACATGGGCTTGACCGGCGGCGCGATCGGCAAGACCGAGCACGCATTGACACCAGCGCCGCCGCTGCTGTCAGATCCCGGTAATAGGCCGCCAGCGGGAAACGCAGCGGTGGTCGACCAAACGATGGGCGGCGCCGCATGAGCGGGCGAGTTGCCCGACCGCCGGCTCGCTCAGCGGCCGGGTCGTTTCGATGTCGCCTGAGACCAGCCTGGGCGTCATCGGACCAGATGCTCCCGGGGCCTGTGCCTCATGTCGGCGCCTCTGGTCGCTCCTCGGTCGGCGGCGTCCACGCGAAGCGGTAGCGCGGTTGTACGACCGGCGAGCATCCAAAGTCGACGGCCTCGGCGAAATCTCAGTGCGTGGGCGCCGCATCTCTACAGTTCGTTAACGCGCTAAGAAGCCGTCAAGATCACCCGCCAGGGCGTAAAGAACGCGCTAATGGCAGCCGAGCGGGGCTCGGCGCACAGGTACAAAGGCGGGTGCACCGCGAACCGCGTCCCGAGGCCTTGGTCGGCGTGGGGCTCGGGGGCCTCGGCGCGGTCCTGCTACCCGCTGCTCTCGTGGGCGTCCGGGACGAGTTGAACAACGTCAACTTCTTCCACACCCGCCCGTACAACTCGCTCAAGATCGCTCGAGCCAACGGCCTCATCACCACCGTGCTGCTCCTCCTGGTGGGACTGGTGGTAGGCGAGGTGGTGGAGCGCGGGCGGCGTTCGAAGGACCGGCTCCGCGACGGTCAGCGAGAACTGCGCCGGCTGCACAGGGTCGCCGTCGCAGCCACGGCGGTCGAGGACGATCGCGACCTGGTGCTGACGGTGACGGCCGAGCTCATCGACACGCTGCATCTCAAGGACTGCCAGTTCGAACGCCCTCCTTTCGGAGGCGAGCTGCCGCGCCTCGAGCCCGACGGCACGATCACGGGCGTATCCCGAGGTCTTCACGCGGCACGAGGCTTCGAGCTTCCGCCCGCGGGCGTCGAGCTGCGGGTGGTGGGCCGGCGGGCTGCCGAGGGCCGCTTCGTCCTCATCCCGACACCCGGGATCGGTGTGTCGCCGGAAGGGCTCCTCGTCGCCATCGCGCTGGCACGAGAGCTCGGCCTGGCATTCGGGACCGGGGCATGACCCTGCCGGCCGTCACATGCTGAGCGTGCTCAAACGGCTCGTGGTGGGCAGGCCGCTCGCGTCCTCGGAGCAGGAAGGGCAGCGCCTTCCCAAAGTGGTCGCGCTGGCGGTCTTCTCTTCGGACGCCATCTCCTCGACGGCATACGCCACCGAGGAGATCCTGTTCGTCACCGCCGTCGGCGCGTCGAGCCTCGCGTTGGGGCTGTCGGTGTTGGTCCCCATCGGTATCGCGGTCGCCATCCTGCTGGCCATCGTCGTGGTTTCCTACCGGCAGACGATCTTCGCCTATCCGAGTGGTGGCGGCTCCTACGTCGTGAGCCGAGAGAACCTCGGCGAGTACCCGTCTCTGGTCGCCGGCGCCTCGCTCCTCGTCGACTACATCCTGACGGTGGCGGTGTCGATCTCGGCCGGCGTGGCGGCCATCATCTCCATCCCGTCCTTTCAGGGCCTCGTCGACCAACGCGTGCTGCTCGGCGAATCCCTCATCGCCCTCATAACGGTCGCCAACCTGCGCGGCATCAAGGAGTCGGGCCGCCTCTTCGCACTGCCCACGTACCTGTACATCGTGACGTTAAGCGGCTTGGTGGGGTATGGCCTGGCGCGCACCTTCTTCGGCGACCTTCCTCCCATCGAGTTCGACCCGGAGCGTTCGGTCGCCATGCGCGAGATGGGCGGGACGCTGAGCCTCTTCCTGATCCTGAAGGGATTCTCATCCGGCGCCGTGGCCCTGACCGGTGTGGAGGCCATCTCCAACGGGGTGCCCGCGTTCCGCAAGCCCGAATCCAAGAACGCGGCGCAAACCCTCGCGTGGATGGGCGCGATCCTGGGATCGCTGTTCCTGGGTTCGACGATCCTCGCCCACCACCTGCATCCGTACGCGAGCCACGAGGAGACGGTCATCTCCCAGGTGGGGCGCGCCGTCTTCGGTGACGGGCCGCTCTACGTGACACTCCAGTTCGCCACCGCCATGATCCTCACGCTGGCGGCGAACACCGCCTACGCCGATTTCCCACGGCTGTCGTCGATCATCGCGCGCGACGGCTACTTGCCGAGGCAATTGAGCAATCAGGGGGACCGCCTCGTCTTCTCGAACGGGATCGTCTTCCTGGCAGTGGCTGCCGGCGGGCTGCTGATCGCCTTCGGCGGGCTCACCAATGCTCTGATCCCTCTGTACGCCGTCGGCGTGTTCACCTCGTTCACGCTGAGCCAGGCCGGCATGGTGCGCCACCACCTGCGGCTGCACGAACCCCGATGGCGGCGAGGGGTCGTCATCAATGCTGTCGGCGCGTTCGCCACGCTCGTCGTGCTGCTCATCGTCGCGATCACGAAGTTCACCAGCGGCGCGTGGGTGCCGCTGTTCGTCGTGCCGCTGATCGTGGTGATCTTCAGGTCCATCAAGCGCCACTACGACCGCCTCGGCACCGTCCTGGAAGTGAGCTCGGAGGACCTCCGGCCTGAGAGCATCAACCACACCGTCGTTGTGCTCATCGGTCGCATCCACAAGGGCGTCATCGTCATCAAGGCCCTCAAATACGCCCGCTCGCTCCGCCCGAACCACCTGCTCGCGCTCTACATCTCGTTCGATGACGACGATCGCGAAGAGATGGAGCGCCAGTGGGAGGGCTTCGGCCTGGACGTCCCCTTGGAGGTCGTCCACTCGCCGTACCGGGAACTTGTCGAGCCAGTGGAGCGGTACCTGGAAGACCTCGACCGCCGCTGGAACAACGACACGATCACCGTCGTGATCCCCGAGTTCGTGGTCGGCAAGTGGTACCAGAACATCCTGCACAACCAGAGCGCGCTGGCCCTGAAGCTGGCGTTGCTCCGTCGACCGGAGACGGTTGTCACGTCGGTTCCCTACCACGTCGATGTTCGGTCAGCCGGGATCGGCACTGGACCCGAGCAGGGGGATGGTGACCGCGTACCGAACCCAGCGGACAGTCCTTCTATTTAGCCCGAATCCAACGGCCGGCCCGTTCTGCCGATGGGTGGATCATCCACGATGAGGCGCCGAGCCACTACACAGAAGGAGCCGGCGTGCCCAGTCTTTCTGTCGCATCGAGACCGGACCCACCTACAGGCGCGGGCAACGAAGCTCAGCGCGCCACGGCGCGCTGAGCGACTTGAGGGTCAAGTGGAATTGCGCGGAGCGAAGAAGATGACGCCGACACCAATCGAGACGATGACCGCGCCGGCGATGTCCCAACGGTCCGGTCGGCTGCCGTCCAGCCACCAGCCCCACAGCAGCGAGAGCACGACGAAGACCCCGCCGTAGGCCGCGTAGATCCGGCCGAAGGAGTCTTCACGTTGAAGCGTCGGGATGACGCCATAGGCGAAGAGAGCCAGCGCGCCTGCCACGCCGACCCAAACGGCGGCGTCGTGGCGAAGCCAGCGCCACACCAAGTACCCGCCGCCGATCTCGGCGAGGCCGGCTAGGGCGAACAGGCCAACGGACCGGGCGACCTCCACCGCACGAAACTACCGGCGGACTGCTTGGAGCCACACGGTGAGCAACGTGGCGTCGATCTCATTGGGAGCCGAGATCTCTTGAGTCCGGTGCTGGCCCGGCGAATCCGAGCGAGCAGCGGGACGGTTTGGGCGAGTGCGACCGACGACGCCGTGCGCTCAACCGGTGATATCCCGAATGTTGAGCCCGCCAATCGGGTCGCGGGTTGTCCAGCGCTTCTCATGCGCCCACCGGTAGGCGTCGGTGAGGAGTCGCAGAATGGCCCGCAGCTCGTCGCGATCGGCGCCGCCCTGGTGGCGGTCGCGCAGGAGCCCGTAGACGTCGGGGACGTCGAGGAGGACCGCGTAGCGCCGTCCGACGGCGGGCTCGACGACCAGTTCGGCGAGCTCACGCAGGCGCCGGGTGGTGGAGGAGTGGTGGCGACCGGTTGCGAGCCAGCTCAGGTAGCGGTCGAGGAGCTCCCGGACGCGCAGGTCGCCGAGCCGGGACGGGCCCCGGGTGGTCTCGGCCAGGTCGGCCAGGACCTCGGCGGCGTGCGCCTC
>JBOGID010000225.1:0-2268 GCA_050742295.1 Acidimicrobiales bacterium
CCACGGCCACGGCCCGCCACTTCGCCGAGGCGTGTGAGGCGGCGGGGCACATTGAGTCACTCGTCGAACTGTGCCGGCGGGCCCAGGGCGCCTGTCGCGACCATGTCGGGGGCGCCCTGGCCGTCGACGTCGTGATGGTGGACTTCGAGGGCGAGGCGGTGCTGGCCCGTGCATGACGTTGCGCTGGTCGGCCTGCACGGCGGCCGGTGGTTCGGGCCCCGGGCCGAGGAGATGCTGCGGGGGGCGGACGTGCTCATCGGCGCCCGGCGCCACCTCGACCTGCTGCCCGCCGACCTGGCGGGCGAACAGGTCGAGCTCACCTCGCCCGTCGCCGCCGTGCTGGACCTGGCCGGGGCGTGCCGGGCCGGCGGCCAGCGGGTGTGCGTGCTGGCCTCGGGCGATCCCGGCTTCTTCGGGCTGGTGCGCCTGGCCCGGGACCGGTTCCCGATGGCCGTGTGCCCGGCGCCCTCGTCGGTGTCGCTCGCCTTCGCCGCCGCCGGCACGAACTGGGACGACGCCGTCGTGGTGTCCGCCCACGGCCGGCCGTTGGACGAGGCCGTCGCCGTCGTGACGCGACACCCCAAGGTGGCCGTCCTGACGTCGCCCGACCAGCCGCCGGAGGCGCTGGGCAAGGCCCTGGTGGCGGCGGGGTGCCCGGGCCGTCGCGTGGTCGTCGGCTCCCACCTGGGGGAGCCGGCCGAGTCGGTGTTCGTCGGCGGTGTGGAGGACCTGGCCGGGGGGACGTTCGATCCCCTGTCGGTCGTCGTGGTGGATGTGGAGCTTGCGGCGGACGGGGCGGGCCTGGCGTGGGGCCTGCCCGAGGACAGCTACGAGCACCGGGCCGGCATGGTGACCAAGGCCGAGGTGCGCGCCGTGGTGCTGGGCAAGCTGTCGTTGCCGCCCGTCGGCGTGCTGTGGGACGTCGGAGCGGGCTCGGGCTCGGTCGCCGTCGAGTGCGCCCGCCTGGCCCCCTGCCTCTCGGTCTACGCCGTGGAACGGTCGTCCGACGATGTGACCCGGCTGCGAACGAACGCGCAGGGCACGGCCGTCACCGTGGTCCACGGCGAGGCGCCCGCGGCTTTCGGTGGGCTGCCCGACCCCGACCGGGCCTTCGTGGGCGGTGGCGGCCTGGCCGTACTCGACGCCGTGGTCGAACGGCTGCGGCCGGGCGGCACGGTCGTGGCTTCGTACGCGGCGCTTGATCGGGCGGCGGCGGCCGCCGTCCGGCTCGGCAACCTGGTGCAGGTGACCGTGGCGCGGGGGGTGCCGGTGGGCGAGGGCGACGCCATCCGGCTGGCGGCCGAGAACCCCGTGTTCGTGTGCTGGGGGCCGGCGTCGTGACGCGGGTGCTGGTGTGTTCGGTGACGGCCGCGGGCGCCGACCTGGCCCGCCGCCTGCCCTACGAGCACCGACACGGCGACCTGGTGGCGACGGTGCGGTCGCACTGGTCGTCGGTCGACGGGTTCGTGCTGGCCTGCGCCACCGGCATCGCCGTGCGGGCCATCGCGCCGTTGCTGGGAGGGAAGGCCACCGACCCCGCCGTCGTCTGCGTGGGCGACGGCGGCCGGTGGGCCATCGCCCTCGCCGGCGGCCACTGCGGCGCCAACGCCCTGGCCCACGACGTCGCCGGCCTGCTAGGCGCCGAAGCGGTGGTCACCACGGCCACCGACCACGCCGGCCTGCCCGCCCTCGACGCCCTGCCCGGGTTCACGGCCGACGGCGACGTGGCGGCGGTGACGCGGGCGTGGCTCGACGGCCGGAGGCCCACCGTCACGGTCGACGAGGCCCTGGCCGGCTGGCGGCTGCCCGTGGGGCTGGTCGGCGGGCCGGGCGGCGACGTGTGGGTGAGCGACCGCGATGACGTCGCGGGCCGGGTCGTGTTGCGGCCCCGCTCGCTGGTCGTGGGGGTGGGGGCCAGTTCGGGCGCCGAGTCTGGCCGCCTGGCCGCCCTGGTAGCCGATGCGCTGGCGGACGCCGGGCTGCACCTGTCCTCGGTCGCGGCCGTCGCCACCGTCGAGGCCAAACGCCACGAACCGGCGGTCGTTGCCCTGGCCGAACGGCTGGCCGTGCCGCTGCGGGTGTTGCCGGCCGCCGCTCTGGCCGGCGTCGCCGTGCCGAACCCGAGCCGCGTCGTCGATGCCGCCGTGGGCACGCCGTCGGTGGCCGAGGCGGCGGCGCTGCTTGCCGCCGGTCCCGGCGCCGCACTCGTGGTCGAGAAGCGGCGCACGTCGGACGCCACCGTGGCCGTGGCCCGGCGCGCCCAGCCCG
>JBOGID010000226.1:0-2738 GCA_050742295.1 Acidimicrobiales bacterium
CGGCTGCGCTGCCGATCTGGAGACGCCCGACGGCGTCGTCCAAAGCCAGTTCGTCGTGCTGATGAACGACCGGACTGAGCTGTACGCCATGGCCCTCACGCCAGGCGGGCCGCCGGGCGGAGGCGGGTGGTCGTCGACCGCGGTGCGTGCCTCTCCTTCGAGGGGCCCCATGCCGCCGACGCCCGGGGTCACGTCGGTTCACCGCCGGGTCTGGGCCGGGACGCGGCCGCCCCCGGGCCCGCCCCAGCCCGGCCGGCCGGGCCCGGCTGGGCCGTCCTTCACCACGGTGCGGGGTTCACCCGGCCCCCATCCTCACCCGCCGCCCACGCCCCCTGTTCCGCGGCGCGGGTTCCCGGGACGGCCGGGAGGGCCTCCGGTGCCGAGCCTCGACCAGATCCGGTTGTTCGACGACGACGGGCAGGAGTACGTGGCCATGGGCGGCTCGTCGGGAGGCGACGGCGTCAGATGGGCTTTCCAGATCAACCTCAGGCCGCCCGTTCCGGAGGGCACGACCGCCCTGTGGTTCGAGGCCGCCGGGGACAAGCCGGTGCGGGTGCCCCTCGCCGGCCCGCCCGCCGGCGTCCACGTCGGGCCCGTGGAGGACCTTCCCGAGGACGAGCGGTGGTCCCCGGCCGAGCGGTTCCTCATCGAGGCCTCGCAACGTTCGTTCCAGTGGTGGCGACGGGTGCTGGCACACGGTGGCCGCGCCGGCCCCCCGCTCGACGACACCCCCATCGACGCCCTCCTGGCCACGGGCGCGATCGACCCTGCGAGCCCGGCCATCACCATGCGGAAGGCGCTGGCCCGGGCCGAGCCGGGCCAGCCGCCCCCGCCAGACTTGCCCGAGCGCTGGGCCTCGGTACTCGCGAACCTCGACGCCGACGACGGCCACGTCTCCACGGCGGTCATCGGTGCCGCCCTGCCGACGCTGGCCGGGCGCCAGGTGTGGCTCGACGCCCTCACGTCCGACCCGGACATGTGGCGGCTTCACACCTTCATCCGGCCCGGCACGTGGGGGCCGGGGCGCGGGCCGTTCGGCATCAGCGAGCCGTCCTTCAGTGCGTTCGACGATCGGGGTGGGTTCTACGTTGCCGTGATGGACCGCGGGGGCGGAGGGCACGACGGGCTGAACATGGACTTCCGGCTTGTCCCCCGCCTCGATCCCCTCGCCCGGGAGCTGGCCGTCCACGCCACCGGCGAGGGGCGGCGGGTGACCATCACCCTGCCGCTGCCCGAGCCGTGGGGGTCGCGGAAGTGACCCTGGCGGCCCGGTGGCCCGCGCTCGCGCCGGTGGAGGCGACCGTTGCTTGCGGCGGCGGCCCTCACCGTCTGAGGTGGGCCGGCGGCCGACTCCACGCGCTCGACCATGCCGATGACGAGGGCGAGCGTCTCCTCGTGGCCCTCGGCGGCGACCCGCCTGCCTGCCTGGAGCTCCTGGCCGCGTGGGAGGCCCACCGGGACGACCTCCGTGTCCTGACCCTCGGGCCGCGCCACGACGACGACCGTTCGGTGATCGACGGGGCGGCGGTCGAGGCAGTCCGGACGGGCCAGTTCGCCAACAACCTCCACAGCGACCGGACCTCCCGCGCCCAGTTGCCGCCGCAGGTGCGGGCCCGCGCCATGCCTCAGTTCGAGAACCTCGACGAGCAGGAGGACCACCTCCGCCGCCACCTGGAGCTGTTGCGGCTGTTCACCGTCCCCACCTCGCTGCAGCAGCGGCTGTGCGTGACCGTCGCCGCGGCCTGGCTCGACCGCGATCCCGACTGCCCGGCCCTCCACGCCGCCCTCGTCGGCCGCGCCCGGCCCCTTTTGCGGCTGTGGGCCGGCGGTGACGTGGCGGTCCACTTCACCATCGGTCCGAACGCGCACGTTCACCGCACGGCCGAGGGCGCAGTGGCCGCCGAACTGCCGACGAGCTGGCTGGTCGAGGTCTGGGGCCCCGGCCTCGCCCTCGTCGACGGCCACTTCGTGCTGGACGTGCTCGACGGCGGCCGGCTCCACGCCGTCGCCCCGGACGGTGCCGTCGTCGACTACCCAGCCGAGGAAGCGCCATAGCCTCACGCCTGGTGTCACCCGGCGGAGGCTCTCGGCTGTCTCACTCCCCGATGGCGGACCTGACCGATGCGGTCGTGCGGCGCGAGCCAAGCCTGTCCGACGGTGAGGTCTACGCCGCGCTGGCACCCGAGCTCATCCGGTTCGCCACGTCGCTGGTCGCGTCGGGCGACGCCCCGGACGTGCTCTCGGCCGCCGTCGTCCGCAGCCTGGCGTCGCCGGCGTGGCCCACCGCCGCCGACCGGCAGGCGTACCTCTACCCAGGCCGTCTTCAGTGAGTCCTGCACGTGGCGGCGGCGGACGGCCCGCCGGCGCGAGCGCGAGGGCGCGTCCCGGTCGTGGACGTCCGACCGTTGGGAGCAGCCCACCATCCGTCCCGCCGTGGCCCAGGCCGTCGCCGCCCTCAGCGTCCGCCAGCGGGCCGTGATCGTTCTCACCTACTGGCTCGACCTCCACCCGGCGGGCATTGCCACCCTGCTCCGCGTCTCAGAGGGGTCGGTCCGCCGCCACCTCGCCCGCGCCCGGGCCCGGCTCCGTGAGGTGCTCCGTGCCCGACCAGCCCGATGCAGACCTGCGGGCCGTGGCCCTGGCCCTGGTCGAGGAGGCCCCGTCGCCCCCGCCGTTCCCGGGAACGCCCACCGTCCGGCCCCGCCGCCGTCGGGCAGCGCCGTGGGCTGTGTCAGCCC
>JBOGID010000227.1:0-38598 GCA_050742295.1 Acidimicrobiales bacterium
CGACCCGCCCGCCGAATCGGGGGGGCCTTCGCAAACGTCAGTGAGCGGGGCCCGCGCCCGCACTCCCAGCGCGCGAGCCGCTCACCAGTGGCTGCCGGCTCGGGCCCGTTACCCACACCAGAAGATCCCCGAGCGGCCGGCCCCGTCCCGCACGTAGGTCCGCACGTTCGTCTCACAGAACCGGGCGAACCACCGCGCCGACCGGCCCCACGGGATCCCCACCCGCATCATGAACGGGACCAGTCCGACCCACGCCGTCCCGTCGAACGTCTCGACCTCCAGATGGCGCGGGAGCAGGGCCTGCACCGCCGACGGGTCGTACCGCCAGTGCAGGAACGTCAGCTGCTCCCACCGGTGGATCATCACCGGCCGTTCGACGTCGCACGGGCACGCCGCCGGGTCGACCAGGTCGAGTGAGCTCATGGGAACAGGGTCGCGCGCCGAGCTATGGCATCCTCCGGGCGTGGCCGACGAGGACCGGACGAGCCTGTTCGCACCGATCCTCGGTGACGGCAGGCCGCTGCTTCTCGCCCTGGCCGGCAGCCTGATCTTCTCCGGCGGCTTTGCCCTCTTTCTCGCTGCGAGCGGCGAGTTCCTGCCCCACGACATCGACCACCTGGGCATGAGCGCCGACGACCTGTGCCGGATCGCCTCCTGCCGGGTCGTCGACTTCATGGTCCACGACCGCGCCGCGTTCGGCGGGACGCTCGCCGGCCTCGGTGTCCTCTATGTATGGCTGACGGTGTTCCCGCTTGCCCGGGGCGAACGGTGGGCGTGGTGGGTATGGCTCGTCAGCGCCAGCGCCGGCTTCGCCAGCTTCCTCGCGTACCTCGGCTACGGCTACCTCGACTCGTGGCACGGAGCGGGCACCCTGCTCCTGCTCCCCGTGTTTGTGCTCGGCATGGTTCGCGCCCGACGGCTCCTGTCCCGCCCCGTCGTCCTGTGGCCGCCGGCCGGCTGGGAGGGCGGTCGGTCGCCGGCCACCGTGGGCCGCGCCATCCTGCGGGCCGGCGCGGGCGCCACTGCTGCCGGCGGGCTCATCATCCTCTGGGTCGGGGTGTCGGACACCTTCGTCCCCGAGGACCTGGAGTTCATGCGCGTCTCGGCTCAGCAGCTCCGGGACGTCAACCCCCGCCTCGTCCCCTTGATGGCCCACGACCGGGCCGGCTTCGGGGGCGCCGTGTTCACGATGGGGCTGACGACGTTCCTGTCACTGTGGTTCGCGCCGCCGGCCCGGCACCTGCACGAGGCAGTGGCCACGGCCGGAGCCATCTCCCTCGTCGCCGCGATCGGTATACACGGGTTCGTCGGGTACACGGACTTCATGCACCTGCTGCCCGCCCTGGGTGCAGCAACTCTGCTGGTGTTCGGGCTGGCCCTTGCCGTCCAGGCGGACTCGGACTTGCAGTCTGTCTAGCTTTGTAGCTAAATAGCAACATGGCAGATGAGACCGCCGGCGTGTTCCGGGCACTCGCCGACTCCACACGCCGCCAGATCCTCCAGGACCTTCGTGACGGCGAGCTGGCGGCCGGCGAGATCGCCTCACGCTTCTCGATCAGCGGCCCGTCGATCTCCCGGCACCTCTCCGTGCTCAAGGCCGCCGGCCTCGTCAGTGAACGCCGTGAGGCGAACCGCATCCTCTACTCGCTCGTCGAGGAGCGCCTGGCCCAGTGCGTCGGCTCCTTCCTGTCCGCCGTCTGCCCCGACCAGGTGCTGCTGCGCCGCAAGCGCGCCCGCCGATGATCAGGCACGACGACTGCCAAAGCCGGTTCTGGGCGGGCGATCATCCCGCCGGGCTCTTCGTGCGGTGCGTCCTCTGGGGAGTGGCGACGGGCGCGGCCGCGGGCGGCATCATCGGGTTCTTCCTCAGTCTCCTGGCCGTCGGGATCGGCCCTCTTTTTCTTCTCATCGGCCCGCTCGCGGGCGTGATCTATGGGGCAGGCGTCGCGCTCCTCCCCGCGGTCACTGCGGCGTCGGCCATCACGGTCGTGATCCGGCGACGCCACGCCCACCCGGCGTCGCCCGATGCGGTGAGGCGTGACGTGGGCATCGTCTTTGCGGTCGGGCTGGGCATCGTCGACCTCGGCGTGCTCATCGCAGTCGTCGTCTCCTACAAGGCGGCGGCAGCGGGCGGGGCAGCCCTGCTCGTGCTGGCCGTGGTGAACCTGTCGATGGCGCCGTTGCTGGCCCGGGCCCGGACCTCGATCGCCCGGGCGTGGACCGGGATCGGATAACCCGGCAACAGATTTCCCCGGAACCGGTCGATCCCGGGCGAAGCCGTTCGTACAGAGGGTGAAAGCCGGAACGAGCCGGCTACCACCCAAAGGAGCCCGACATGAACGGCACCATCACCCGCACCGCCCCGTCCGCTGCCCTGTCAACCGCCCCGTCCGCTTCCCCCACCACCTCGTCCCCCTCCCGCTCGCTGTGGCGCACGGGCGTGCGCTCCGGCCTGATCGCAGCCGCCGCCACCGTTGTCATCGCCGCCGTGGCCAGCGCCGCCGGTGTCTCGTTCGAGACCGAGCCCGGCAAGTCGATCCCCGCCCTGGCCTTCGGTCAGCTGACGCTGCTGGGCACCGCCGTCGGGGTGTTCATCGCCCGCACCCTCCGCCGCCGGGCCCGCCAGCCCCGCTCGACGTTCACCCGGGCCACCGTCGTGCTGACCGCCATCTCCTGCGTCCCCGACGTGCTGCTGTCGGTCCCGGTCGCCGCCAAGGCCACGCTGATCCTGACCCACCTGGTTGCCGCCGCCATCGTCATCCCCGCACTCGCCTCCCGCCTCCCCGAGCGGTGCAAGGAGAGCGTTGCGTAGCTCGATCCGAAGGAAAGACCTACGACGAGGAGCCCTCGACTTACGAGGGCGCCTCGTCGCGCCGGTCACCCAAGATCGAGGCGGACGACGGTCTTGCTCCGGGCCCGGCGCACTGCAGTGAACCCCTCGTCGAGGAACCACTGCTTCACGCCCATGAAGTCGGTGGACGACGTGCCGCCGAGATGGTCGGCCGGGTAGGCGTCCAGCACTGTCGCACCGCGGCCGCGGGCGTGCTCGGCGGCGGCACGGACGAGCCTGCGCGCCACGCCGCGCCGCTTGGCCGCCGGGTGGACGTGGCGATGCCGCGGATATGCTCGACCGCGCCGGTCGCTTTCCCGGTGCTCGCTCCGGCCGCCGTCGCCGACGACTCGACCACCTTGGCGCCCGGCGCCCCGAGCAGCCGGCCCACGCACCTCGCCAGCTCGGCTTGGGACAGCAGGGTTGGAGGTGGAGGTGCCGGCGGCATGGCTCCATCCTTCATCCGGATCTCGACATCTGGCCGCGAGAAACTCCTCCGGTGCTCGCCGATGAGGTCGTCGCTCGCCTCCGGGCCGCCTACGAGCCGGCCGCCGACCCCGAACGGGCCGAGGGCGAGACCGCCTACCTGCGAAACCAGTTCCCGTTCCTGGGCATGCGCACCGCCGACCGCCGCCGCCTGTCCGCCCACGCCCTGGCCGATCTGCCGCCCCCCGACGAGAACGATCTCGCCTCGGTGGCCAGGGCCCTGTGGTCGGAGCCGGAACGGGAGTTCCAGCACGCCGGCTGCGACTACGTGCGGGCTCACATCAGCGTCGCCAGCGCCGGTTTCACGGACATCCTCCACGACCTGGTGACCACGAAATCGTGGTGGGACACGGTCGATCCCCTCGCCGCGCATGCCGCCGGCCCGCTCGTCCGCCGTCACTCCGGCCTAGCCGCGGTCATGGATCGGTGGGTCGTCGACGACGACCTGTGGGTGGCCAGGACGGCGATCCTGCACCAGCTGACCTACAAGCGGGAGACCAACGAACAACGGCTGTTCCGGTACTGCCGGCTCCAGGCCCCTCACCGCGACTTCTTCATCCGCAAGGCCATCGGCTGGGCCCTGCGGTCCTACGCAGCCGTCGCGCCCCAGTCGGTGGCCGCCTTCGTCGGGGCCACCCCCTCGCTGTCGGCCCTCTCGGTCCGGGAGGCGACAAGGCGCGTCGTGCGGGCTACCGCGACCACGTCCGCTACCGCTTCCGGGCCAGGCGGACATGGGCGACCGCCGGCGAGCTGACGTACTCGACCACTTCGTCCCGGCCGCGCCGTAGTCGTCGCCGAACAGCCGCTCGCCCCCGCCCAGCCGGTAGCGGCGTGCTAACGCGCCGGTTACGGGCCCGTCCGTAGACTGCGCCCGGGCGCCGGTGGCGCCCGCGTCCGTGCGGAGCGCACCGTTGCGAAAAGAGGGGGTCATGGTGAGGGGAGCGTTCAAGGCGGGCCTGCGCGGCCGAAGGGTCCGGGCCGGAATCTCCGCCGTCGTGTTCTGCGGGCTAGTCGCAGGCGCGTGCGGCGACGACGTCGACAAGGCGATCAGCGAGACGCCGGCCGAACGGGCCGCGGGGGGCTGGCATACCTGGGTCCTGACCTCGCCTGCTGACATCGCCGTCCCGGCGCCGCCGGCCAAGGACTCGGCCAAGGCCAAGGCCGACCTCGACGAGGTCAAGCGCCTGGCCAAGGACCGTCCGCCGGCGATCACGGAAGCCATCAACAAGTGGAGCGGACCGCTCCCCGTCGAGCCCTGGATGGCGCAGATCTTCGAGTACGTGTCCAAGCGGGAGAAGAACCCGCCGCTGTCGTCCCGCAACTACGCCCTCGTCTCGGTGGCCATGAGCGACGCCGCCGTGGCCGCCTACCATTGGAAGTACCAGTACAACGTCGAGCCGCCCAGCGGCGTGGAGCGGGCCATCCCGGCCTCGGCCGACCCGTCCTACCCCTCCGAGCACGCCGCCATCGCCGGCGCCGCGTCGAAGGTCCTCGCCTACCTGTACCCGGACGAGTCGGCCCTCCGGCTCGACGAGATGGCCGACAACGCCGGCCTCTCCCGCGTGCAGGCCGGCACGAACACTCCCAGCGACGTGGAGGCGGGCCTCGCCCTCGGCCGGGCCGTGGCCGAGAAGGTCATCGCCTACGGCAAGGCCGACGGGTCCGACGCCGTCTGGAACGGCCGCCGGCCCACCGGGATCGGCACCGGCTCCGCCTTCTGGAACCCGCCGCCGGGCTCGGTGTCACCCCCGATCGCGCCCGCGGCCGCCAACTGGAAGACGTTCACGCTGACCTCGAACAACCAGTTCCGCTCGCCGCCTCCGCCCGCCTACAACTCGGCTGCATTCCGCACGTCGGCCCAGAGCCTGATCGACATCAAGAAGAACCTGACAGACGACCAGAAGCGCATCGCCAAGTTCTGGGAGGGGGCCGAGGGCACGTCGCTGCCGGCCGGGATCGTGAACGAGGTGTACTTCGCCGACCTCCGGGAGGCGGCCACCGCCTCCGACCCGGCCAAGCGGGCGAGCATCCCGTGGCTGGCCCGTGCCGTCGCCATGATCAATGTGGCCATGTCCGACGGCGGCGTCTCGGTGTGGGAGGCCAAGTACTTTTACTGGTACCCCCGGCCGGAGAACGCCATCCGCGACACCGGCCTCGACCGGGCGTGGACTCCTCACCTCCCCACGCCCCGCTTCCCGGCCTACCCGTCGGGCAGCGCCGGCTACGCCGGAGCGGCCGAGGCGGTCATGGCCTACCTGATCCCAGAAAAGGCGGCCGAGTTCAAGCGCCGGGCCGAGGAGCAGGCCGTGTCGCGCCAGTACGGCGGCATCCACTGGGACTTCGATGCCGTCAGCATCGACGGCGGCCGGAGCATCGGCCAGCTGGTCATCGACAAGGTCAAGGCCGACACCTCCGCCAGCGGCCGGGCCTGACGCCGAGTTCGGATCACTTTCAGAGGCCCGGCCGGCCAACCCGGCCGGGCCGGCGGCACCGCTACTCGCCGGCGGGACGTTCCTGGACGGCCCAGGCGTTGCCGTCGGGGTCGGTGAAGTGGACGAAGGCGTTCCACCGCCCGCCTTTGCCTTCGACCCACTCGCCGTCCTCCATATGGCGCACCGGCGTCACCTCCACGCCCCGCTCCACGAGCTCGGCGTGGGCCGCGTCGATGTCGTCGACGACCAGTTGCAGGCCTTTGATCGAGCCGGGCGGCATGTCGCCGAGCCCGGTTCCGACGACGATCGAGCAGCCCGATCCGGGCGGGGTCAGCTGCACGATGCGGTACGTCTCGCTCGCCTGGTGGTCAACGTCGACGTTGAAGCCGACCTGTTCGCTGTAGAACGCCTTGGCCCGGTCGACGTCCGACACCGGCACGACGACCACCTCGAGCTTCCAGTCCACGAGCCCCCTCCTTACTGAACGCCAGCCGCTCGTCCTGCTTGGGCAGCCTCTCGGGCGGGTGATTGGTGACCACGAAGATCGGGCACTGGAACTCGTAGTTACCGACATACCAGTCGGGGTCCTCGGCCATGTCGTAGCTGCGGCGGCCCATGAGGACCGCGCCCGTCTGGTCGATCAGACCGTCCATGAACGGCGTGCCCCGCAGGGCCGCCAGGTCGGGGTACAGCCGTTCGGCGCTCCCGCTGGCGTCCTGCACGAACCCGTCGACCGAGATGGTCATGCCCACGATCACGCGTCCCATGCCCGCTAGACGGGGCGGCGACGCCAAAGTCATCGGGTGCCCGTAGCCGACGCTGCTCGCCGCTGCTCCAACAACCGGCGCTCCGACGCGTTGTTCGTCCGGGCCAGGGCGGCGTCGAAGGCGGCTACCGCGTCGCCGTCCCGACCGAGCCGGTTCAGGAAGTCGGCTCGGGCCGCGTGGAAGAGGTAGTACTCGTCGAGCTCGAGCCGCTCGACCAGGGCCAGGGCGACGGCCGGGCCGTCCAACTCGGCGACGGCGATGGCCCGGTTGAGGGCCACGATGGGCGTGGGAGTCAGGGCCAGCAGGTGGTCGTAGAGCTTGGCGATCTGGCCCCAGTCGGTGTCCTCCGCCTTGGCGGCATCGCAGTGGACGGCGTTGATGGCGGCCTGGACCTGGTAGGGACCGGGTAGGTTTCGGCGGAGCAGGGCCCGGACGATCCGGTGGCCTTCGGCGATCAGGTCGCGGTCCCACAGCGAGCGGTCCTGGTCGGCCATGAGCACCATCGAACCGTCGGGGGCGGTGCGTGCCGCCCGGCGGGCCTCGGTCAGCAGCAGGAGCGCCAACAGTCCGTGCACCTCGGGCTCGTCGGGCATCAGCTCGGCCAGGATCCGGGCCAGGCGGATGGCCTCGGCGCACAGGTCGGCCCGCACCAGGTCGTCGCCCTCGCTGGCCACGTAGCCCTCGTTGAAGACCAGGTAGATGACGGCCAGCACGGGCTTGAGCCGGTCGGGCAGCTCGGCATCGGACGGCACCCGGTAGGGGATCTTGGCCGCCTTGATCTTGTTCTTGGCCCGCACCAGCCGCTGCGCCATGGTCGTCTCGGATACGAGGAACGAGCGGGCGATCTCGGGCGTCTGGAGGCCGGCGATCAGCCGCAGGGTCAGCGCCACCTGGGCGGCGGCGGCCAGCGACGGGTGACAGCACGTGAAGATAAGGCGAAGGCGGTCGTCTGGCACGGGTCCCAGCTCCTTGGGTTCGTCCTGGGCGTGGATCCGAAGGGCCTGCTCGTGGCGATCCTTGCGGGAGGACTCCCGGCGAAGGCGGTCGATGGCCCGGTTCTTGGCCGTGGTGATGATCCAGCCCGCGGGGCTGGGCGGCACGCCGGTCACCGGCCACCGCTCCAGCGCGACGAGGAACGCCTCCTGAACCGCCTCCTCGGCGACGTCGATGTCACCGAAGTGGCGGATCAGGGAGGCGATCGCTCGTCCCGACTCCTGCCGGAACACCTGCTCGACTGCGGACCGTTCGGACACGGCGCAGCGGACCTGGGGCAGGCTCAGCCGGCGTCGTCCTGGAAGGGCCGGACTTCGACGGGGGCCCGGCACGCCGTGGTGGCCTTGCCCGCCCAGGCCAGCGCGGCGTCGAGGTCGGTCGCCTCGATAACCCAGAACCCGCCCAGCTGCTCCTTGGCCTCGGGGTACGGACCGTCGGTGGTGAGGATGTCGCCCTCCTTGACCTGCACGACGGTGGCGGTCTCGGCGGGGTGAAGCCCACCGCCGAACACCCAGGCGCCTGCGGCCTTGATCTCGTCGTTGACGGCGTCAACGTCCTTGTACATCTGCTGGATGGTCTGCTCGTCGGGCAGCTCCTGGCCCTCGACCATGTACACGGAAAGCAGGTACTGCGTCATTTCGGTCTCCCTTCGTCGACCGGCACCTTGCCAGCCTCTCGCCTCCTACACGAACGGCTCGTGCCCGCATCGACAGGCGAGACGACATTTCCGGAAGAATTTTCCCCGCCACACCCCCTCGACCCGCCCCAGTAGATGTGTTACACATAGAGTGGTCGGACTGATACCGGGCGTCCGGAGGGGAGTGGGCTGACGAACACGGGTCCGTTCTCGGTGATCGTGCGGGAGCGCACGGCGCCTCTGGCAGCCAGGTCGCGGCGCCCCTACGAGGTCGTGGTCATGATGAACGACGAGCCCGTCCTCCTGTGCCGCCGCCGGCTCTGCCTCCCCGACGACTGGGAGCATCGGAGCCACCACTTCAACGCCTGGCAGACCGTCGACCCGCCCGCCACGTGGGTCGAGCCGTGCGAGTCGCTGGAACGGGCCTGGGCCATCGCCGACGAGCGCTCGAAGGTCCTGAACAAGCTGGCCCACCTCTTCGACGCCGACACCGCCGTCTCCCTGTACAAACGCTGGGAGGGCGACATCCGGTAACTCGGATGACGGCGCCAGCGGCCGGGGCAGAATGCCTCGATGGACCGATGGGTGGAGGCCTATCCCGTTCTGGAGGCGGCCGACCCGGCCATGGCCGCGGCTATCGCCCGCACCGGGCCGTGCCCGTTGGAGCCGGCCAAGGGGGCGGGCGGGGCGTTCGGGGCGCTGGCCCGCTCGATCTGCTTCCAGCAGCTGGCCGGCGCGGCGGCGAGGGCCATCCACGGGCGGTTCGTGGCGCTCTACGACGGGCGTCCGACGGCGGTGGCGGTGGCGGCCACACCCGTCGAGGTGATGCGGTCCACCGGCCTGTCGGCAGCCAAGACGGCGTCCATCAAGGACCTCGCCGACAAGGTTGTCGACGGCACGGTGAAGCTCGACCGGTGGAGGCGCCGGAGGGACGACGAGATCGTCGAGCGCCTGTCGCTGGTCCGGGGCATCGGGCCGTGGACGGCCCAGATGTTCCTCATCTTCACGCTCAACCGGCCCGACGTGTGGCCCACGGGCGACCTCGCCGTCCGCACCGGCTACGGCCGCATGCACGACCTGGCCGAGCCCCCCACGCCCCGCGAACTGGAAGCCCTCGGCGACCGGTACCGCCCATGGCGCACGGTCGCCGCCTGGTACTGCTGGCGGGCCCTCGACCGGCCCGCCGCTATTCCCGCACCGTGACCCAGATTTGCTCGGCCGCCCACCGCCGGGCCCACGCCAGGTCGGTGAACGTGCCGTAGGTCGTCTCGGCGTCCTCGGCCGGGCGCAGCTCGATCAGGTCCTGCACCCGCAGGCCGTGCCGCCCGAACAGCCGGATCCACTCGCCATAGGGCAGCACAAAGGTCTCCGCACCGTCCCCCTCGTCCTCCCGGTAGAGGCCGAAGTAGTCGACGGTCAGCTCGGTTCCGGGCAGATCCTCGTCGGCGCCACCGCAGACCGACCGGAACGGCGTGGCGGAGTTGAACACGAGGCGGCCGCCGGGCCGCAGCACGCGGGCCGCCTCGGGCACGGTGCCCAACGGATCGGCCCAGGTCATGGCCCCGTGGTCGGACAGGACGATGTCGAAGCTGGAGTCGGCGAACGGCAGCCGCCGGGCGTTGCCGTGCACGAGCGGGTAGCGGGTGCGCATCCGGTCGCGGGCCGCCTCCAGCTGCCGTTCGGACAGGTCGATGCCGACGGGCCGGGCGCCCGCCTCGGCCAGGAACAGCGACCACTGGCCGCCGCCGCAGCCCAGTTCCAGGATGTCCCGCCCCGCGATCGGGCCGAGGGCGCCGACCTCGGACTCGGAAATCGCCCACGCGCCCCACGCCAGCGGCCGGGTGTCGAGCTGGGCGCCGTGCTCGGCCTGGTACCCGTCGCTGATCCGGTTCCAGAAAGCGCGGTTCTGAGGCTCCTCCACGGTCTCCACGGGCGGATCAGATCAGAGCCGTGTCAGGCTCGAGCCCGAACATGACCCGGCCGACGGTCTCGTAGCCCGAGAGGGCCAGGACGACGTGCTGGCCGGCGGTGTGGGCGTCGCGGAACTGGCGCTGGAGGGGATGGTCGCGGGACAGGGCGGTGCTCCCGGCCGCCTGCAGGCACAGGTCGACGGCCTGGCGGGAGGCCGATGCCGCGTTCACGACGGCCAGGCGCACCTGGGCCCGCTGGCGCATGGTCACTTCCTCGCCCCGCTGGACCGCCTCCCACTCGTCGAGCAGGGCCATGTGCAGGAAGGCCCGGGCCGACGCCACCGCCGCCTCGGCCCGGGCCGCCATGGCCTGGGCCACGTCGCGCTCGGCCAGGCGCCGGGTGCTCCGGTAGGGCGTCTTGACGCTGGCGAGGGCCACCAGCTCGTCGATGGCGGCCTGGGCGATGCCCAGGGGCACACCTGCGAACGGGGCGACGACGACGCTCATGGCCGGCATCCGCCAGAACGTCCCTGCCGGCCAGGGCGTGAAGACGAACGGCATCGTCCGCCGCAGGGGAACGTCCAGAGCCTCCACCGAGTAATCGTGGCTGCCCGTTCCCTGCATGCCCATGGCGTCCCAGGTGTTGTGGACGGTTGCGTCTACCGTCGGGAAGAACACCAGCCGGGCGTCGGGCCGTCCTTCCGGCGTCAGGGCCGGCTCGCCGTCGCCGTCTACGAGGAGGCACGTCCCCGCCATCCAGTCGGCGTGGAGCGACCCGCTGCCAAACCCCCACCGCCCCGTGACCCGCAGCCCGGTCCCGTCGCTCGCAGCCACGGCCCGGCCGCTGGGCTGGAAGCTGCCGCCGGTGATGACGGTGGAGTCGGTGAAGATCTCCCGGGCCCCCTCCTCGGGCAGGTACGCCGACACGACCGCCATGCTCACCGCCACCGCCGCGCACCAGCCCGTCGAGCCGTCGGCGGCGGACAGGGCCTCGATGTAGGGGGTCAGGTCGTGGGGCGCCACCTCGCTGCCACCCAGCTCGGCGGGCAGCAAGGCACCGCAGATCCCGCTCTCCCGCAGTTCGGCCACGATGCCGTTGGGAATCCGGCCCGAGGACTCGATGTACCCCGCCTGGGCGCGGATGGCGGCCAGCACCTCGAGCGAGACCACAGGAGAATCAGCCACGGCGCGTCCGATCGTAAGCGGCCTTCCCTGAACTGCAGCCGCCGCGGGCGGAACTTGTACCGTACGGACCCTGTGAGAACCGACCTCCGCAACCGGGCCGCGGCCGTCCTCGCCGCCGCCGCCCTTGCCATCGCAACGACCGCCTGCGGGAATGACACCGTCGAGCGATCGACGGCCGCCACCCTTGTCAACAACGCTCCGGGCTTCTTCCCGACCAGCATCATCGTCAACCAGGAGGACCAGGTGCTCCTACGGGTCGGCAACGGGACCGACCGCGAGCACGGGTTCACCATCGAGGGCTACCGGAGGTCGACGGTCGTGCGGCCCAACGAGACGAAGGAGATCAAGTTCAAGGCGGCCCGGGCCGGAGCGTTCAAGATCTTCTGCCAGCTCCACCCCGCCCACCAGACGGCCACCCTCATCGTCCAATGACCTGCCCAGGTAGCCTGAGTCCCGCGTGAACGTGTTCGACCGCATCGGCGCGGACGGCTACGAACAAGTCGTGTTCTGCCAGGAGCGGAACACCGGGCTGCGGGCCATCGTGGCGATCCACTCGACCACCCTTGGGCCTTCGCTCGGTGGCACCCGGTTCTACCCCTACGCCACCGAGGACGCGGCATTGGAGGACGTCCTGCGCCTGGCCAAGGGCATGACCTACAAGGCGGCCGTCGCCGGCCTCGACCTGGGGGGCGGCAAGGCCGTTATCATCGGCAACCCCGCCACCGACAAGAACGAAGGCCTCCTGCGGGCCTACGGCCGGTTCGTCGGCTCCCTGGGCGGGCGCTACATCACCGCCGAGGATGTCGGCACGACCCAGGCCGACATGGACCTGATCCGCCGGGAGACGACCCGGGTCACGGGTGTGAGCGTCGAGTTGGGCGGGTCGGGCGACCCGTCGGCGGCGACCGCCTACGGGTTACTCAATGCCATGAATGCGGTGTCCAATCACCTGTGGAACGAGACCTCGCTCACCGGCCGCCACGTCGTGGTCTCGGGCGTGGGCAAGGTCGGTAGCGGCCTGGTGCGCAACCTCATCGAGGAACGAGCCAAGGTGACCGTCGCCGATGTCAACCCCGCCGCCGTCGAGCGCATGGTCGAGCAGTACGGCGTGGAGGCCACCGATGTCGACACGGCCCACACCGTCCCCTGCGACATATTCTCGCCGTGCGCCCTGGGCGGCCTCCTCGACTCGGTCCGCATCCCCCAACTGCGGTGCGCGGCGATCGTCGGGGCGGCCAACAACCAGCTCGCCGATTCCTCGTGCGCCAAGCTGATTGCGGACCTGGGGATCGTCTACGCGCCCGACTACGTGGTCAACGCCGGCGGCGTCATCAACATCGCCGAGGAGCTGTCGCCGCGGGGCTACCAGAAGGAACGGGCCATCGCCGCCGTGCGCCGGGTCTTCGACACCACGACGATGGTCCTGCAGGCGGCCGAGGCCGAGGGCATTACCACGGCCGAGGCCGCGGATCGGATCGGCGAACGGCGCATGGAGGAGATGGCCCGCGTGTACCAGATCAGGACGTTCGGCTAAGGCCCGTGGCCACGCCCACGGAGCAGGTCGAGGGGACGGGCCGGGAGGCCCGCGACGGCCGCCACACCGAGCTCGGCCTGTCGGGCGACGACCTCGTCGCCATGTACCGGCTGATGCTGCTGACCCGCACCGTCGACACCAAGCTCTGGAACCTGCAGCGGATCGGCAAGATCCCCTTCATCATCCCCGGCTCGGGCCAGGAGGCGGCCCAGGTGGCGTCCGCCTGGACGTTGCGGGCCGGCTACGACGTGGCGGTCCCCTACTACCGGGACTACGGGGTGGTTCTCACGCTCGGCATGACGCCCGAGGAGGTCATCCTCAACGGCTTCGCCCGGCCGTCGGACCCCAACTCGGGCGGACGCCAGATGCCCAGCCACTGGGGCTGCCGCCGGCTCAACATCATCACCGCCTCGTCGCCCATCGCCACCCAGCTGCCCCACGCCGCCGGTCTGGCCAACGCCTCGGTGATCCGGGGTGAGGACCGGGTGACGGTGGCCTGGTTCGGGGAGGCGACGTCGTCTCGGGGCGACTATCACGAGGCCCTCAACTACGCCGGGATCCACGACCTGCCCCTGGTCCTGGTGTGCGAGAACAACGGCTACGCCATCTCCGTCCCCCACTCGATGCAGGCGGCCGTGCCCAACGTGGCCGACCAGGCCGCGGCCTACGGCTTCGAGGGCGTGATCGTGGACGGCAACGACGCCCTGGAGGTCTACGGCGCCACCGCCGCGGCCATGGCCAAGGCCCGCTCCGGCGGCGGGCCCACCCTCGTCGAGTGCAAGACCTACCGGCTGCTGCCCCACACGTCCGACGACGACGATCGCCGATACCGCTCCGAGGAGGAGGTCGAGCGCTGGCGGGCCAAGGACCCGGTGACCCGGCTCCGCACCTACCTCCTCGAGCACCAGCTGCTGTCGGTCGAGGACGAGGAGAAGCTGGCCGAGCACGTCCGCGACGAGGTGAACGAGGCGGCGGAACGGGCCGAGGCGGCGCCCGACGCCACCTCCGACATGACCTACGCCAAGGTGTGGGCCCGCCCGGTGCGGCCCATCCCCCGGGTGCCGGCGTCGGTGGCCCAGGTGGTCGAGACCCGCGCCGCTCCTGCCCACCCCGGCACGGGGGTGGAGCGCTCGGTCCTGGACACCGTGCGCCAGACGCTGGACGACCTCATGGCCGCCGACGAGCGGGTCGTGGTCCTCGGTGAGGACGTGGGGATCATGGGCGGCGTGTTCCGGGCCACGGACGGGCTGCACGCCAAGTACGGCGCGGCCCGGGTCATCGACACGCCACTGGCCGAGTCGTCGATCGTCGGCATCGCCATCGGGCTGGCCCTGGCCGGCCTGCGCCCGGTGGCCGAGATCCAGTTCGCCGACTTCCTGCACTCGTGCGTCGACCAGCTGGTCAACGAGGCGGCCAAGATCCACTACCGGTCCAACGGCGATTTCTCCGTCCCCATGGTCGTGCGGGCGCCCTGGGGCGGCGGCACACACCGGGCGATCTACCACTCCCAGGCGGTCGAGGCCATGTACGCCCACGTGGCCGGCATCAAGGTCGTCTGCCCGTCCACCCCGTGGGACGCGGCCGGGCTGCTGCGGGAGGCGGTCGAGGACCCCGACCCCGTGCTGTTCCTGGAGCACAAGCTCACCTACCGGCGGGTGAAGGGGCTGGTGCCCGAGGGTGAGTGGCGCGTCCCGATCGGTGTTGCCGACGTCGCGAGGGCCGGCGACGACCTGACCATCGTGACCTACGGCCGTCACCGCCACCTGTCCCTGCAGGCGGCCGAGACGCTGGCCGCCGAGGACGGGGCGTCGGTCGAGGTCATCGACCTGCGCACGATCTCCCCGTTGGATCGGGACGCGGTGTTGACGTCGGTCTGCCGCACCGGCCGGCTCCTGATCGTCCACGAGGACAACATCAGCTTCGGCGTGGGCGCCGAGGTGGCAGCCATCGTGGCCGAAGAGGCGTTCTACGACCTGGACGCACCGGTGCGCCGGCTGGCCATGCCCGACGTCCCCGCCATGCCCTACAACCAGATCCAGGAGGCGGCGCTCCTCATCGACGCGGCCCAGATCGCGGCCGCGGCCAGGGCCCTGCTGGCCGAATAGCGCCCGCCCTCAGACTCAGCGCACCATCAGCACGTTCGAGATAGCGGTGAGCCGCGCCCGGTCGGCGGCGTCGAGGACGTTGACGACGGCGTGGACGGGCCGGTCGGGGCCGCTCACCGCTCGGATCGCATCGGCGGAGGCGGGCGCGTCGACCGTCAGCAGCACGACGGGCACCTTCGGATCGCGAGCCGACAGGGCGGCCGCCTTCCCGATCGCCTTGTACAGGTTGTCCCTGCGCCCGAGTCCGGGCTTGGCGCTGCTGAACGCTCCGCACAGCTCGAACCGCCAGGCGCGCCCGTGGGCGTCCGTGGCGTGGAACGTGACGTCGGTGCCGGGCTTCACGTCGCTGAACCCGCACTCGACGAGCAGTTGCTGGGCCACGTCCTTGGCTGCGGTGGTGGGCAGCCGTTCGCCGGCCGCAGCGCTTGCGCCGGCCGCCGCCGAAACCCGGGTCTCGGCCTTCTCGACATAGGCGGGGTCGGTGTCGTAGCCGGCGTAGTGGCGACCGGTACGGACGGCGGCCACCGCCGTCGTGCCGACGCCGAGGAACGGGTCGAGGACCAGATCAGCCCGGTAGGTGTAGAGGTGGATGAGCCGTTCGGGCAGTTCGACGGGGAAGGGGGCGGGGTGGCCGACCTTCGTCGCCCGCTCGGGGCCGAACTCCCACACGTCGGTTGTCAGGGCCATGAAGTGGTCCCGGGTCAGCGACGGTTGGTGGGGCAGGTCGCGGGCGGCCCGTTCCTTGGCCGTCACGGCCCGGTCGAACCGGCCCTTGCTCGCCACGACGATCCGCTCCGTGAGGTCGCGCAGCACGGGGTTGTGGGGGCTCTGGAACGAGCCCCACGCGCAGTTCCCGCCGGCACCCCGGGCCTTCAGCCACAGGATCTCGCCCCTGAGCAGGAGCCGCAGCTTGTCCTGCAGGATGGCGGTGATGTCCGCCGACAGTGAGCGGTAGGGGCGGCGGCCGAGGTTGGCCACGTTGACGGCGATGCGCCCGCCCGGCTCCAGCTTGCGTACGCACTCGGCGAACACCTCTTCGAGCATGCGGAGATAGTCGATATAGGTGGCGGGCACGTGCCCCTCGCCGAGGGCCGTCTCGTACTCCTTGCCCGCGAAGTAGGGCGGGGACGTGACCACCAGCGCCACGGAGCGGTCGGGCACTTCGTCCATCGAACGGGAGTCGCCGCAGATGAGCTTGTCAACGGCCCGACGGTGCGCAACCTCGGTATCGTCGGACAACACCGGCGGCGTGAACCGTTCGTAGAACCCGCTGGCGTCGTGGCTCTCGCGCTTTCCGACGCCGAACGCGCTGGTGGAGGTCGGCCTCCGCACTTCAGCCGCAGGGACGCACGAGGCCGACGCCGGGAAGCGGCTCGGCGGTGACCGGCGATGGCGCCTCGTGGACGATCTCGGGCCGCAGGTCGTGGTGCTCGCCCCTCCGCAGCGGCACCGGGAGCGGGTACTCGCCCGTGAGGCACGCCGAGCAGAAGCCGGAGCCGGCCGCACCCGTGGCGGCGAGGAGCCGGTCGAGGTCGAGATAGGCGAGCGTGTCGCAGCCGATGTAGTCCCGCACCTCCGAGACGGTCAGGTCGGCGGCCAGCAGCTCGGCCTGGGTGCCGGTGTCCATGCCGAAGAAGCACGGCCAGCGGTAGGGCGGCGACGAGATCCGCAGGTGGACCTCGGCCGCACCCGCCTCCCGCAGCATGGCCACCAGGGCCTGCTGGGTCGTGCCCCGCACAATGGAGTCGTCCACGACGACCACTCGCTTGCCGGCGATGTTCTCCCGGATGGGGTTGAGCTTGACCCGCACGCCTTGCGCCCGCTTGTCCTGGCTGGGGGAGATGAACGTGCGGCCGATGTAACGGTTCTTCACCAGCCCGTGGCCGAAGGGGATGCCGCTGCGCCTGGCGTAGCCCTCGGCCGCGGGGATGCCCGACTCGGGGACGGGCATGACCATGGCAGGCCGGGGCACAGCTGCAGTGTCCTTGGGGAGCGGCGCCTGCTCGGCCAGCAGTTCGCCCATGCGCTGGCGGGCGCTGTGGATTGTCTGGCCGTACAGCTGGCTGTCGGGGCGGGCGAAGTAGACGAACTCGAACAGGCACAGCCGCGAGTGGCGCTCCTCGGGGGCGAAGGGGTGCAGCGACCGCACGCCGGCGGCGTCGATGACCACGACCTCGCCCGGCTCCAGTTCACGGACGAACCGGGCATTGACGATGTCGAGAGCCGTGGTCTCCGACGCCAGCACCCAGCCGCCGTCGAGCCGGCCCAGGCAGAGGGGACGGAAGCCGTTGGGGTCGCGCACCCCGATGAGGTGGTCCTCGTCCATGAGGACCAGCGAGTAGGCCCCTTCCAGCTTGGGCAGGACCTTGGTGAGGGCGTCGACCAGACCGACATTGGTGGCCACGATCTCGGCGTGCAGCAGCTGGCCGATCAGTTCGCTGTCACTGCCGACCGTGCCCGGAAGGATGCCGGAGGTGGCGGCCAGGGCGCCCGTGTTGACCAGGTTGCCGTTGTGGCCCAGGGCCAGGCCGCCCCCCCGCGCCGGCCGGTAGATGGGCTGGGCGTTGCCCCAGTTGCTGGCCCCCGTCGTCGAGTAGCGCACGTGCCCGATGGCGAGGTGGCCCTGCAGCGGCGCCAGCGTGCGGTCGTCGAAGACGTTGGTGACCAGCCCCATGTCCTTGACCACGGTGATGTCGTCGCCGTCGCTGACGGCCATGCCCGCCGACTCCTGGCCGCGGTGCTGGAGGGCGTAGAGCCCGTAGAAGGTGAGCTGCGCCACTTGACGGTCGGGCGCGTAGACGCCAAAAACGCCGCACGCTTCCTTGAGCTCGGGGGACTCGAGGGGGGCGGCCAGTCCCGAGTCGGGAGGCACGCAGCCATTCTCCCACAGGCGGGCCAGGTGGTCGGGGACCGGCCGGCTGGCCGCCGGTGCCCGGCCCAACGCAAGTCGGCCGGCTCGCCCCCTTGAAGGTTGGCAGAGAGCCTGGTTCCCAATGGTCGTTGTGGCGGGGTGCGGCCCATCGCGTGACCGGTTCAGGTGAACCTTCACAGGCCCCCGGCCCGGGGTAGTTCACCTCCAGCCCTCTTCCCGTTGAGGTTGACGGTGACCGTTGTTGGCGGCGATGTTCGTGGGCCCTGGGGGCGTGACTGTCGCGTCCGCGGCCACACCCGCGGCGAGGTCGACCTGGAGGTGCCAGGCGGCGCCGAGGCGATAGGCACGCAGGACGCCCCTCTTGCCGTCGCCGTCGAAGTCGCCGGCGGCCTGGGTCACGTCCGGCACCGTACCGGCGATCGGGTTGGCCGGGCACGCGGGCGCGGCCATCGCCGCCGCACGCGACCAGGAGTGCGGCCAGGTGGACCAAGGCCCTTCCACCACAGGTTCCTCATGCTCACCTCGTGGTCTCAGTGCTCGGCGGCGGCGGCCATGGTTTCTGGGAGGTGGCCGTGCCAGCGGGTGACGGCTTCGGCAAGGGGCAGGTCGACGAGGCCGTCGATCTGGAGGCGGTCGCCGACGGCGCGTCCCAGGCCGGTCACGGGCACGCCGGCTGACCCAGCCGCCTCGGTCACGGCCTCGACGTCGGCCGGGGCGACACACACGACCACCCGGGACGGGGCCTCGCTGAACAGGGCCCCGTGGTCGGCGATGCCCGCGACCTGGAAGCCCACGCCGCTCCGCACCGCCATCTCGGCCAGGGCCAATCCGAGGCCACCATCAGCCACGTCGTGGGCACCGGCCAGGAGGCCGACAGCCGACAGGTCACGCATCAGCCCGCACACCGCCTGGTGGCGGGCGTAGTCGAGGCTGGGCAGCACGCCGCCGCGGTGGCGGTGGGCGGCGTCGGCCCATCGGCTGCCGGCCAGGGTCGGCTCGACGCTGTCGCCGAGCAGCAGCAGCAGCACCCCGGCCTCGACCAACCCGACCGCGGGCGGGCGCCGGTCCAAGCGGTCGATCAGGCCGACCATGCCGATCACCGGGGTCGGGTCGATGTCGCGGCCGCCGGACTCGTTGTAGAGGCTCACGTTGCCGCCGACGATGGGCACGCCCAAGGCCAGGCATGCCTCGGCCATGCCGTCGATGGCCTCGGACAATTCCCACATGACCTCGGGGTGTTCGGGGTTGCCGAAGTTGAGGTTGTTCACCACGGCGACCGGCCGGCCACCCACGCACGACACGTTCAGCGCGGCTTCGGCCACGACCAGGGCCGTGCCGGCACGGGGGTCGAGCGAGCACCACCGGCTGTTGCTGTCGGCGGTCAGGGCCAGGGCCCGGTCCGACCGGGGCAGGCCCGGCGCCTTCAGCCGCAGCACGGCCGCGTCACCACCGGGACCTTCGACCGTGTTCAGGAACAGCTGGTGGTCGAACTGGGACCACACCCACCGGGTGTCGGCGATCATCGCCAGCAGGTCGGCGCCGCAGTCCGCCGGCGCCGGCAACCGGTCCGGCGTATCGGCGCGACGCGCCTGCCGATCAGCAGGAACTGACAAGGGGCGGTTGTAGTTCGGCGCGTCCTCGTGCAGCGACGCCGCGGGGACATCGGCCAGCACGTCCCCACCGGCACCCAGGATGCGGAGCGCACCCCCCGTCGTCACCCGGCCCACCACCGACGCCCGGATCTCCCACTTGGCGCAGATGGCCAGCACCGAGTCCATGTCGCCGGGTTCGACGATGGCCAGCATGCGTTCCTGGGACTCGCTGGTCATGATCTCGGCCGCCACCATCCCCGACTCCCGCAGGGGGACGGCGGGCAGGTCGACGTCCATTCCCATGCCACCTCGCGACGCCGTCTCGGAGGTGGCGCAGCTCAGGCCGGCGCCGCCCAGGTCCTGGATGCCGGTGACCACGCCGGCGTCGTACAGCTCGAGGCACGCCTCGATGAGCCGCTTCTCCTCGAACGGGTCGCCCACCTGGACGCTGGGCCGCTTGGCGTCGTCACCGGCTCCGTCGCCGCAGCCGAAGCCGGCCGACGCCAGCACGCTCACCCCGCCGATGCCGTCCCGGCCCGTCGACGAGCCGAGCAGCACGGCAAGGTTGCCTTCCCCGGTGGCCCGGGCCAGCAGCAGCTGGTCGGTGCGCATCAGCCCGAGGCACATCACGTTCACCAAGGGGTTCTCCGAAAAGCACGAGCCCACGCACACCTCGCCACCGACCGTCGGGACACCCACCGAGTTCCCGTAGCCGGAGACGCCGTTCACGATCCCCTCCAGTAGCCACCGGCTGCGGGGGTCGTCCAGAGGGCCCACATGGAGCGAGTCCAGAACGGCCATGGGCCGGGCCCCCATGGTGAAGATGTCCCGCAGGATGCCGCCGACACCGGTGGCGGCCCCCTGGTAAGGCTCGATGGCCGAGGGGTGGTTGTGGCTCTCGATGCGCACGGCCACGGCGATGCCGTCGCCCACGTCGATCACCCCGGCGTTCTCGCCCGGCCCCACCAGCACCCACGGCGCCTCGACGGGCAAGCGACGCAAATGCCGCCGCGACGACTTGTAGGAGCAGTGCTCGGACCACATGACGGCGTACATGGCCAGTTCGAGCTCGTTCGGAGCCCGCCCCAGGATCGCCTCGATTGCCGCGAACTCGTCGTCGGTCAGGCCGAGGGCGCGATGGAGCGGAGGTGAGGAACCAACAGAAACGGCCACGGCATCAAGCTACCGGACGGGGCCATCACCGAGAGTGAGTTCTGACAATCGAAATAGGTCGCATCCCGGAACTTGAAATTCCCCATTCGAGGCGTCACAATCGTTCAAATGCCTACCAAAGCGAAAAAGACAAGATCCCCCATGTCCGCCTCGCACAAGGCTGCCCTCGCCGAGGGGCGCGACCAGGGAAGAGCCGTCCGCCGATACCTCGAAGCGCTCGAGGCCCACAAGCCCAAGCGGGGCCGCAAGCGCACGACCGAATCGATGCGGAGGCGCCTGTCTGCCATCGAGGAGCGCTTGCCGAATGCCGACCCGCTGACGCGCCTGCACCTCGTCCAAGAACGGATGGACCTGCAGCAGGAGTTGTCCACCGGCGAGGATGGGGTCGATCTGCAAGAACTGGAGGATGCCTTCGTGGCGTCGGCGGAGCCCTACGGGCGCCGCAAGGGCGTCACTTACCGCGCGTGGCGTGAGGCGGGTGTCGAATCATCGGTGCTGCGCGATGCCGGGATCAGAAGGGGCGGCGACACCGGCTGAAGCCCGGCCAGGCTGGCCCACAACGGGAGCCCGTCCTGGGACGATCCGAGCGGGTCACAGGCCCGTTCGGGGTGGGGCATGAGGCCGACCACATTGCCTTCGGCGCTGCAGATTCCCGCGATGTCGTCGACCGATCCGTTGGGATTGTCGACGTAGCGCAGGACGATACGGTCCTCGGCCCGCAGCTCGGCGAGCGTCTCCGGAAGGCACGTGTAGGCCCCCGAAAAGTGGTTGATGGGCAGGTTGAGAACGGTGCCGACCCCGACCCCGCCCGTCAACACCGATCGACCCGTTTCAACCCGCGTCATTACCCGTGTGCAGAGGAACTTCAGGGCCTGGTTCTGGCGGAGGGCACCGGGCAGCAGGCCGGCCTCGGTCAGCACTTGGAAGCCGTTGCAGATGCCGATCACCGGTCCGCCATCCCGGGCAAAGACCTCGACGGCGGCCATCACCGGGCTGAAACGGGCGATGGCGCCGGGGCGCAGATAGTCCCCATGGGCGAACCCGCCGGGGAGCACGACGGCGTCCACGTCCCCCAGCGATTGGTCGCCGTGCCACAGCAGCTGCGGCTCCATTCCGGCGGCGGTCGCCGCCTCGGCCACGTCGTGCTCGCAGTTCGATCCCGGGAACACGACGATGCCGACGCGCTTCATACCGCCGCCTCCAGGCGGATGTCGGCGTCCTCGATGACGGGGTTGGTGAGGAACCGCCGGCACAACTCCTCGACCTGCGAGCGGGCGGCGGCCTCGTCGTCGGCCTCGACCGTGAACCGGATGGCCTTGCCCACTCGCACGCCGGCCACGCCGGAGTAGCCCAAGCCGGCCAGGGCCCGCTGGATCGTCTGGCCCTCGGGGTTGGCGATCCCCTCGCGGGGCCGCACCTCGACGAGCACCGAAAATCGGCTCACGCCGACACCCCCGCCCAGTCGGCGAGCGTGTTGGCGGTCACCCGCTCGTAGGCGGCCCGGTAGCGGTTGCGGGTGGCCCGCACCACGTCGTAGGGCAGGAACGGGGGCGGCGGCTTCTTGTCCCACCCGCTCGCCTCCAACCAGTCGCGCAGCGGCTGCTTGTCGAAGGACGGGGGCGTCGTGCCGGGGTTCCACGCCTCGGCGTCCCAGAACCTCGACGAGTCGGGGGTGAGCACCTCGTCGCAGAGGCACAGCCGCCCGTCGATCCACCCCAGCTCGAACTTGGTGTCGGCCACGATGATGCCCCGCTGGGCGGCTTGCCCGGCAGCCCGTTCGTACACCGCGAGCGAGATGGTGCGGGCCTGGCGGTAGACGTCCTCCCCGACGATCTCGGCGGCCTCGTCGGGCGACAGGTTCTCGTCGTGGTCGCCCCCCTCGGCCTTGGTCGAAGGCGTGAACAGGGGCTCGGGCAGCTTGCCCGCCTCCTCGATGCCGGGCGGCACGGTGATGCCGTGGACGGTGCCCGACTCCCGGTACTCCTTCCATGCCGACCCGGCCACGTACCCCCGCACGATGCACTCGATGGGCAGCATCTCGGCCTTGCGCACGACCATGACCCGCCCGTCGAGGTCGCGGCCCAGCTGCTCGACCGCCTCGTCGGGCGCCAGGGTCGACAGCAGGTGGTTGGGGACCAGGTGCTTCACCTGCTGGAGCCAGTAGGCGGTCATGGCCGTGAGGACGCGTCCCTTGTCGGCGATGGGCTCGTTCATCACCACGTCGAAGGCGGAGATCCGGTCGGACGTCACCATCAGCAGGCGGTCGGCGCCGAGGTCGTAGATGTCGCGGACCTTGCCCCGGTGGACAAGGTTGAGCGGCTCGCTCGTGGTCATGCGTCGATGTTCTCCAATGCGTCGAAGATCGGACCGGTGTTGCGCAGCGCCCGCTGCAGGCTGAACGCCTCGTCGAGCTGGGCGGCGCTGAGGAGGACCCGTTCGTCGTCCTCCAGGACGTCCCGGAAGGGGCGCCCCTCGGCGTAGGCCGTCCGGGCGTCCTCCTGGACGATGCGGTAGGCCTCGTCCCGGCTGAGGCCGCAGGCGACGAGGGCGAGCAGGACAGGCTGGGAGAACACCAGGCCGAGGGAACGGTCGAGGTTGTCCAGCATGCGGTCGGGGTTGACGGTCAGGCCGTCGAAGACCGTGCGCATCTTGGTCATGAGGTAGTACGCCAGGAGGGACGAGTCGGGCAGGATCACCCGTTCGACCGACGAGTGGGAGATGTCGCGCTCGTGCCAGAGGGCGACGTTCTCCAAGCCGGCGCCGAGGTTGCCCCGCAGGACCCGGGCCAGGCCCGCCAGCCGCTCGCACGTGATGGGGTTGCGCTTGTGGGGCATGGCCGAGCTGCCCTTCTGCCCGGCCCGGAACGGCTCGGCCGCCTCGCCCACCTCGGTGCGCTGGAGGTGGCGGATCTCGGTGGCGATCTGCTCGACGGTCGCGCCTACCGCTGCGCAGGCCCACAGGTACTCGGCGTGGCGGTCTCTCGGGATGACCTGGGTCGCGGGCACGGGCGTGAGGCCGAGGGCGTCGCACACCTCACGCTCGACCGCGGGGTCGATGTTGGAGTACGTGCCGACGGCGCCCGACAGCTTGCCCACCGCGATGGCCCGGCGGGCGGCCCGCAAGCGGGCCCGGTCGCGGTCGGCCTGCATGGCCCAGTGGGCCACCTTGACGCCGAACGTGGTCGGCTCGGCGTGCATGCCGTGGGTGCGCCCGGCCATGGGCGTGTCCCGGAACTCGTGGGCCCGGGCCGTGAGGCTCGCCACCAGACTTGACGACGCCTCGATGAGCAGGTCGGCGGCCCTCGTCAGGGTCACCGACAGGGCGGTGTCCACCACGTCGGAGGACGTCAGGCCGTAGTGGACCCAGCCCGCTGCGGGCGGACCGATGGCGTCCTGCACCACATCGACGAACGCGGCCACGTCGTGGTCGGTGACCTGCTCCCGCTCGTTGACGGCGGCCACGAAGGCGGCGTCGACGGTTGGCGCCCGCTCACGGACGGCCTTGGCGTCGTCCTCGGGCACCACCCCGAGCCGGGCCCACGCCTCGGTGGCGAGCACCTCGACTTCCAGCCAGTTGGCGAGCCGGGCCTCGTCGGTGAACAGCGCCGCCATCTCCGGGAGCGAGTAGCGGGGGATCACGGCATCACGACCTCACTGTCCGGCGGCCCGCCGTTCGTCGAGCCGGCGGGCCAGGCCATCGTCACCGATGGCCAGCATCTCGACGACGAGCAACGCGGCGTTCATGGCGCCGTCGATGGCCACCGTGGCCACCGGGATGCCCCGAGGCATCTGCACGGTGGCGTAGAGGGCGTCGACGCCGTTGAGGGCGCCGCCCGACAGGGGGACGCCGACGACCGGCAGCGTCGTGTTGGCGGCCACGGCTCCGGCCAGGTGGGCGGCCATGCCCGCGCCGCAGATGAAGGCGACGTAGCCGTTGGCCCGGGCCGTCTGGGCGAACTCCGCCACCTTGGCCGGCGTGCGGTGGGCCGACAGCACGTGCTCCTCGGCCTCGACCCCGAACTCGGCCAGCGTCCTGGCCGCGGGCGCCATCTTGTCCTTGTCGTTGGGCGAGCCCATGAGGATGGCGACTCTTGGCGTCACAGGGACAGGGTCGCCGCCAGTTCGGCGATGTCGGTGCGGTACTGCATGCCGGGCCACGAGATGCGGCCAACGGCGCCGTAGGCGCGGCGCCGGGCGTCGGCCAGGTCGTCGCCCAGGGCCGTCACGTTGAGCACGCGTCCTCCCGCGGTCACGCCTCCGGGGCCCATGCCGGCCGAGAACACCGTGACGCCGGGCTTGGCGGCGGCTTCCTCCAGGCCGCCGATCACGTCGTCGAGGCGGGGAGCCACGGGGTAGCCGTGGGTGGCGAGCACGACCGTCACCGCCGGCCGTCCGTCCCACTCTGGCTCGGTGCGCAGCTGGCCGGCGGCCGCCTCGGCCAGCAGCTGCGCCAGGTCGCCGGCGTAGCGGGGCAGCACGGCCTGGGCCTCGGGGTCGCCGAACCGCACGTTGTACTCCAGCACCTTGGGGCCGTCGGGCGTCAGCATCAGCCCGCAGTACAGCACGCCGCGGTAGTCGATCCCCAGTTCACGCAGGCGGGCGAGTGTGGGGTCCACGGCCCGCTCCATGACCTCGTCGACGACGTCCTTGCCGGCGAGGGGCACGGGCGAGTAGGCGCCCATCCCGCCCGTGTTCGGGCCAGCGTCCCCGTCCAGCAGCCGCTTGAAGTCCTGGGCCGGGGCCAGGGGGACGGCCCGCTTGCCGTCACAGACGCACAGAAGGGACAGCTCCGGCCCCGCCAGCGCCTCCTCGATCACCACCGTCAGGCCGGCGGTGCCGAACGACTCGCCGCTCAGCTTGGCGGCCACATCGGCCGTCGCCTCCGGCAGAGAGCCCGTCACCAGCACGCCCTTGCCCGCGGCCAGCCCGTCGGTCTTCACGACGTAGGGCGGGGACAGCTCTTCGAGGAAGGCCACCGCCAGGTCGATCGAGCTGAACACGCCGTGGCGGGCCGTCGGCACGCCCGCCTCGACGAGGAGTTGCTTCATCCACGCCTTGGAGCCTTCGAGCTGGGCGCCGTCGGCACCGGGCCCGAACACCAGCCGTCCGGCGGCCCGCAGGCGGTCGGCCAGGCCGTCGACGAGGGGGGCCTCGGGGCCGATCACGTACAGGTCGGCGTCGACGTCCTCGGGCGCCAGCGTGACCGACGCAGGGATCCCCGGATTCCCGGGCGTGACGACGACGTGGTGGCCCGATCGCGCCAGCACGGTCGCCAGGGCGTGTTCCCGTCCGCCTCCTCCGACGATGCAGACCCGCACGTCAGATCACCAGGACGCCGGGGCCGACGCCCCACTCGCCGCCGTCGTCGTTCCAGTCCTCGTCGTCGTCGTCATCGTCGCCTCGCCCGCCGCCGTAGGGGTCGACGGGCGCCATCGGCGTGCGCACCAACTGGTCCCGGCCCGGCCCGACGCCCACCATCGTGATCGGGACGCCGCCCTGCTCGGCGAGGAACATCACGTAGTCCTGCGCCGCCTTCGGCAGTTCGGGCCACTCCGTGAACGTGGTCAGGTCGGTGTTCCAACCCGGGAGCTCCTCGTAGATCGGCGTGACCTTGTGGAGGACGGACTGGTGGTAGGGCATGTGGTCGTAGCGCTCGCCATCCGCCTCGTAGCCCACGCAAACCTTGATGTTGTCGAACGTGTCGAGCACGTCGAGCTTCGTCAGCGCCACCTCGGTCAACGAGCTGAGCCGGGCCGCCTGGCGGTGCATGACCAGGTCGAACCAGCCGGGGCGGCGGCGGCGGCCGGTCACGGTGCCGAACTCCTGGCCCCGCCCGACGATGATCTGCTCCACCTCGCCGAACACCTCGGTGGGGAAGGGGCCGGAGCCGACCCGGGTGACGTACGCCTTCGCGATGCCGATGATCTGGGTGATGGCC
Organism: Acidimicrobiales bacterium; assembly: GCA_050742295.1. Classification (GTDB taxonomy): domain Bacteria; phylum Actinomycetota; class Acidimicrobiia; order Acidimicrobiales; family AC-14; genus JAHFUQ01. The sequence continues at coordinate 26,454 of JBOGID010000227.1, forward strand.
CGGGGGCCGACCCCGGCGCCGATGCACGCCCCGCCCGCCACCGGGTTGGACGAGGTGACGAAGGGATACGTGCCGTGGTCGAGGTCAAGGAACGTGGCCTGGGCCCCCTCGAACAGCACGTTGGCGCCGCTGTCGAGGGCGTCGTTCACCAGCCCCACGGTGTCGGCGATCATGGGGGCGAGGCGGGGCGCCAGCTCACCGAGGTAGCGGTCGGCGATCTCGTCGGCGTCGAGGGCGAGCCGGTTGTAGACCTTGGCCAGGACCAGGTTCTTCTCCTTGAGGGCCACGTCGAGCTTCTCGCGGAAGATCTTGGGGTCGAGGAGGTCCTGCACCCGCAGGCCCACGCGGGCCGCCTTGTCGGCGTAGGCGGGCCCGATGCCCCGCTTGGTGGTGCCCAGCTTGTTCTTGCCCAGGAACCGCTCGGTGAGGCGGTCGAGCTCGAGGTGGTAGGGCATGATCAGGTGGGCGTTGCCGCTCAGGCAGAGGCGGCTGGTGTCGACACCCCGGCCCTCGAGCATGTCGATCTCCTCGATGAGGACACCGGGCTCGACGACCACGCCGTTGCCGATGACGGGCGTGACCCACGGGTAGAGCACACCGCTCGGCACCAGCTGGAGGGCAAAATGCTCCTCGCCGACGACGATGGTGTGGCCGGCGTTGTGGCCCCCCTGGTAGCGGACGACCATCTGCATCTCTTTGGCAAGCAGGTCGGTGAGCTTGCCCTTGCCCTCGTCACCCCACTGGGTGCCGACGACGACGGTTCCGGGCACGCGCCACTCCTCCGAACGAACTGCCTGCGGTCCGACCAGTGTACCGCCGTGGGGACCGGCGCTGGCGGTATTAGAGGCCCGCCAACCGGCCCTCGAGGAACGCTCGCTCTGCGTGGTTGGTGACCACGGCCAGGGCGCGCCGGTAGGCGGCGGCGGCTTCGTCACGGCGGCCGAGGCGGCGCAGGAAGTCCGCCCGGGTGGCGTGGAGGTGGTGGTACGTGTCGAGTTCGTCCAGCTGGTCGAGGATGGCCAGGCCGGCCGCCGGACCGTCGGCCATGGCGACGGCGACGGCCCGGTTCAGGGCAACGACGGGCGAACCGGTCATTGCCTGGAGCCGAGCGTAGAGTCGGGCGATGGCGGGCCAGTCGGTATCGGCGGCCGTTGCCGCGACGGCGTGCTCCCGGGCGATGACGGCCTGGAGCTGGTACGGACCGGGACGGGCCAGGCGGGCGGCCGCGGCCAGGGCGGCGAGGCCGGCGTCGATGGCGGCGCGGTCCCAGAGCGAGCGGTCCTGGTCTTCGAGGAGGACGAGGGTGCCGTCCGGGTCGGTGCGGGCCGGGCGACGGGCGTCGGTGAGGAGCAGGAGGGCGAGGAGGCCGTGGGCCTCGGGTTCGTCGGGCATGAGGGCGGCGAGGAGCCGGGCCAGGCGGACGGCCTCGTGGCAGAGGTCGGCGCGGACGAGAGCGTCACCTGCGGTTGCGGCATGGCCCTCGTTGAACACCAGGTAGACAACGGCCAGCACGGCGGCCAAGCGGTCGGGGAGCACGTGGTCGGCGGGGACGGCGAAGGGGATGCCGGCCAGCCGGATCTTGCGCTTGGCCCGGACCAGCCGCTGAGCCAGGGTGGCCTCGGGCACGAGGAAGGCACGGGCGATCTCCGGTGTCGTGAGGCCGCACAGGCTGCGCAGGACGAGGGCCACCTGGGCCTCGGTGGACAGCGTCGGGTGGCAGCAGGTGAAGATGAGGCACAGCTGGTCGTCGTCGATCATGTTGGGATCTCGTGGTTCGGGCGTGGACTCGGGGGCCGCCAGCATCGAGAACTTGCCGGCCAACACGGCCTGGCGCCGCACCCGGTCGAGGGCCTTGCGGCGGGCGGTGACCAGGAGCCAGGCACCGGGGCGGTCGGGGACGCCCTGCAGCGGCCAGGTCTCGAGGGCGACGACCACGGCGTCCTGCAGGGCGTCCTCCGCCAGTTCCAGGTCCCGGAACTCCCGCATGAGGGCGGCCGTCACCCGTCCCCATTCCTCACGAGCGGCGCGGGTGACGGCGTCCGCCATCACATCTTCAAGAGGGGACGGACCTCGACGCCGCCCGTCTTGGCGCTGGGGATCTTGGCCGCCCACTCAACGGCCTCGTCGAGGTCGTCGCAGTCGAGGATGTAGTAGCCGCCGATCTGCTCCTTGGTCTCGGCGAACGGGCCGTCGGTGGTCAGGGTGTCGCCGTCGCGCACCCGGACCACGGTCGAGGTGGCGGCAGACTCCAGCGGGTCACCGGCCACGAGCTTGCCGGCGGCGATCACGCTTTCGGTGAAGACGTTGTACTCGTGGAACAGCGCCTCGCCCTGCTCGGCCTGGACCTGCTCGTCGGCGTAGATGAGACAGATGTACTTCATGGGTTCCTCCCTGTCGGTGTGCTCCCCCGCCGGCCCCTGCCGACGATGTTGCTACGACGAACAGCGGGCCGCCGGATCGACACCCAATTTGGGAATTCTCAGAGCAGTTCCCGTTCCCGGAGCGATTCGAGGGAATCGGCCTCGGCGGGGGACTTGTCAGGGCGGTAGCGCTTCACCCGGGCGAAGCGCAGGGCGATGCCGCCCGGGTAGCGGGTGGAGGACTGGACGCCGTCGAGGGCGATCTCGACCACCAGCTCGGGGCGGACGTAGACGGTGATGCCGCTACGGCCCGTCTCCCTCGCCAGGAACTCGGCCGTCTGCCAGGCCAGGAGATCGTCGGTGAGGCCCTTGAACGTCTTGCCCACCATCACCGGTTCGCCCTCGGGGCCGAGGGCACCGAGGTGGAGGTTCGACAGCCAGCCCTGGCGGCGGCCGTGACCCCACTCGGCGGCCAGCACCACCAGGTCGAACGTCTTGACCGGCTTGACCTTTCGCCACGCCCCGCCCCGACGGCCGGCGTCGTAGGGCGAGGTCGCGGTCTTGACCATGACACCCTCGTGGCCGGCGGCGACAGCGGCGTCGGAGAAGGCGGCGGCCTCTTGGGGGTCGGTGGTCAGGATGGACGGGATGCGCCACGGGCCGACGACCCGTCCGAGGGCGACCTGGCGGCCGGTGAGAGGACGGTCGAGCAGGTCCTCGCCGTCGAGGTGGAGGATGTCGAAGAAGCGGGCCGCCAGTTGGTCGGAGCCGGCGTGGCTCCCGAAGCGGCTCATCATCTCCTGGAACCGCTCGGGCGTCGCGCCGGCCTCCTCCTCGGCCCACCACATGGCCTCGCCGTCGAGGATCAAGCAGGTGGCGGGCATGGCCTTCACGGCGGCCACGATCGACGGCAAGCGCTCGGTGATGTCGTTGAGGTTGCGGGTGAAGATGCGGACGTCGTCCCCGTCCCGGTGGACCTGGATGCGGGCCCCGTCCAGCTTCCATTCGACGGACGCCTCGCCCGTCAGTTCGAGCGCGCTCGACACGTCGGGCGAACTGGCGGCGAGCATGGGCAGGACGGGGTGCATGGGCCGGAGCGTCACGGCCGCCAGTCCGTCGGCGCCCGCCGTGAGCGCGATCGCCGCCACTTCGCATAGGTTGCCGGCCAACATGGCCGCCCGCCGGACGGCGGCCAGGGGCAGGGAGGCGGCCTTGGCCACGGCGTCGACCATGACGCCTTCGAGGGCCCCCTGACGGACGCCGCCCGTCAGCAGGGCTCCGATGAACTTGGCCTCGTCCTCGGTGGCGCGGCTGAACAGGTTGACGAGGGCGGCCGAGCGGGTGGCCACCGAGCCGGCGCCGATGGTGGCCTGCAACAGGGAGATGGTCCGGTCGACGTCGCCGATGGTGATCGACGGCTCGGCGGCGTGGGTGGTGCCGGCGGCCGAGACGGTGGCCCAGCCCACGCCGATGCGTCCCTGCCGGGGCTCTCCGCTGAGGAAGGCGACGGTGGCCTCGACCTCGCTCGGTTCGAGCCGGCGCAGCAGGTCGACGAGGGCCGCGACCTTGGCCGTACGCGACGGCGTCGCCGCCACCCGCTGCGACGTCGCCACCACGTCGGCGAAAAGAGTCACCGCTACGCCCCCCAAGGCGCCGAGCACCCGGTCATGGGCGGAAGGCCTCGATGACCTTGGCGAACCGTTCGATGTCGTCGGGGCCGCCTCCGCTCGCGAACCGGACGAACGCCGTCTGGACCCCGGCCTCGGCAAGCTCCCGGTAGCGGCCGATGTGGTCCTCGACGGTGCCGGCGGTGGCCCGTGCCGCCACCCGTTCCGGCGGTGCGCCGTCGGTGACGACGACGCCCGACAGTTGCGTCACCCGAATGTCCGTGGGGTCACGCCCGACGTCCTCACAATGGCGGTGCAGCACGGACAGTTTGTGGCGCACGTTCTCGACGTCGCCGAAGAGGTTGCAGGCGTCGGCGTACTCGGCCACCAGACGGAGGGTCTTCTTCTCGCCACCGCCGCCGACCATGATCGGAATCCGCTCCTGCAGAGGTCGCGGGTAGCAGATCGCCTCGGGCACCGTGAAGACCTTGCCCTGGAACGGCGGTGCGCCCGGGCCCCACTGCAGGGGCAGGAACCGGAGAGCGTCCTCCAGGAGGGCGAAACGTTCCTTGACGGGCGGGAACCGCCAGCCGTAGGCCCGGTGCTCGTCCTCGTTCCAGGCGGCGCCGAGGCCGCAGATCGCCCGTCCGCCCGACAAGACGTCGAGGGTGGCGACCATCTTTCCGAGGTGGGCGACGTTGCGGTACGTAATGCCCGCCACCAGCGTCAGCAGCTTCACGCTCGACGTGCGGGCGGCGAGGTAGCCGAGGGCGGTGTAGCTGTCGAGCATTTCGTCCCAGCGGCGGCCGATCTGGGGGATCTGGAGGAAGTGGTCCATCACCGAGAGGTGGGTGAAGCCGGCGTCCTCGGCCGTCCGGGCGATCGTGGCCAGGCGGGCGCCCAGGGCGGGTGGGCCGCCGGGCCAGGTGAAGCTGGCGACGTGGAGTCCGAAGTCGAGGGGCACAGGGCTCTCCTGTTGGCGTTTGGCGGATGCGGGAGCATGGAGCAGTTCGCGGTCGACGACTCTGACCGGTGCGACGGCGTGGACCGAGTCGAAGCCTTCCCCGTCGAGCGCGGCCTGTACCTCGGGCCACTGCTTGAGCTGGCCGCTGAGGACCTTCGGTGGTACAGGCCGGCTGCGCCTGGCGTTGCGGGCCCGGCACTCGGCCGGCGGTGTGTCGAACGTGACGGCCACGACCGGAACCCGGTGGCGGCGCGCCAGAGCGACGTAGGCCTGACGGCGCTTGGCGTCCAGGCCGAGGGTGTCGACGACGGTGAACAGCTTGCGGCGGAGGCGCCGGTCGAGCACCAGGTCGAGGACGGCGAAGGCATCGGTACCGGCCCGCTGGTCGTGCTCGTGCTCGCCGACGAGGGCCCGCATCCGGTCCGACGAGAGGACGTGGTTGGGCGGGAACCAGCGGTCCGCCCAATGGGACTTGCCGCTGCCGGACGGTCCGACCAGCACGACCAGGCACGGGTTGGGCAGCCGGATCACGGCTGGAGGCTACGTCCGAGGCTTAGAGCCCCTGGGCCGCCTGGTTCGCCTCGAACAGCCGACGCAGGTAGGCCACGATGGCCGGTCGGTCGGCGTTGAGGTCGAAGGCGGCGTTGGCCGAGAAGACCGTGCCCGGCGTCCGCATCTCCATGACGGCGGCGCGCTTGCCCTTCACCTTGCCGGGCTGGATCTCGGTGGACCACGGGTTACGCGCCGCTTCGAAAACTCGATCGTCGGTACCGCCGAACACCTCGTCGATCCAGGCGCTGACCGTCGGATCGTTCATGCCCTCGAACAGGTCTTCGCCAGCCGCGCGGTTGTTCACGGCCATGAGTTTGGCCTTCACCCAGGTGCGGTTCCCCGGCACGGTGAACAGGGTGGCAGCGTAGGGATTTTCGGCCACAAGCTTGTTCCGCACCGTCGAGAGCTTGCTCTTGAAGAAGATCCCCACCCGGTTCTTGACATAGCCGCGGCTGCTGACTGTGCTGCCGGCGACGAGGTACGCGCTCACCATCTCCAGGTAGCCACGTACGTCGGCCAGTTCGGTGGCACCCTGCTGCTTCTTGGCAGTTTTCGAGGCCTTCCCCTCGAACAACTTGGTCGAATAGGTGGGGAACTTCTTGGTGAGGGCGGGCACCATCCGCTCCACGTTGTCGCTGGCCGTCTTGAGGGCCGCCGCCTTCTCCCAGATCGACTTGCCGCCGCCCGTGTTGTCGGCGACCTTGCTCAGCGACAGGAAGACCTGGTTCATCTTGGCCAGCTGCGCGCCGAACGTGTACTGCACCGAGACCGAGTTCGGGCCCCGGTCGCCCGTCTTCGTCTGGTTGTCGACGTAGCCGATGCTCTTGGCGGGTGTCGCCGCCGACACAACGTCGCTGAGCTGCTTGGGCGGCGGCGTCCCGTTCATCAGGTTCCGGATCCGACCGAGGAGGTTCACCCATTTGGTGGCCTGCGCATCGAAGTCGTCGGGGTCCTGCGTGTCGCTGACCGGTTTGCTGACGAACTCGACGATCGGCCACTGGTCGAAATCGCCTGGATCTTGCCTGACGTGCCCGGGCGAGTGGTCGGCCATGAGGTTGTGCCCACCGGGAACCGGCTGCTTCCATCCGTCAGTCAAGACGTTGGGGTCGCGGTACTTGTCGTCGCGGCATTCGATCGTGATGGGGATCCCCGTTTCCAGCTCGAACCCGATCTTGCGCTGGATCACCTCGTCGCCGCAGCACGGAGAGGCGGTCGAGGCCGGCGCCGATGGCTCGAAGAGGCGCGCCACGCGCCGGTTGCCGATCGTCTGGTGCAGGGCGAGCACCTCGTCTCGCCGGGGCCGGCGGGTCGGTGCCGGGGCGCCGTGCGTCTGCGTGACCCGCCGGCGCACCGTGCCGGTTGGTTGAAGCCCGCGCGCCCTCCCCCTGTCGACTGCCTGCGAGGTTACCGGCTCCGGAATCAGACGACTCGGTCGTTGCCACCGTCCACCGGGACCTGGGCGCCCGTCGTCTTGGCGAAGGCACGACCGCACATGGCCACGCAGAGGCGGGCCACGTCCGCGCTGGTCACCTCCGTGGGGAGCAGGTTGTTCGTGCGGTACTCGGCGGCGGTCATGCCGTAGCGACCGGCTCGTTCGGCGATGACCTCGTCGCTCCACACGCCCGTGTCGAACACGGCGTTGGGGTGGATGACGTTGACCCGGATGTTGTCGGCGCCCCATTCGAGGGCCGTGACCCGGGCCAGTTGGGTGAGCGCGGCCTTAGACGCCGAGTAGGCGGCGGCGCCCGGCCCCGGCGCGCGGACGTTCTTGGACCCGACGACGACCACCCGGCCGCCGCGGGGCGCGAGGCGGAGCAGCGGGTGGGCGTGGCGCAGAAGCCCCACGTTGGCGTCGAGGTTGACGGCCATGGTCTGGCGCCAGACATCGGGCGTCAGGCCCGCGACGGGCGCGCTGGGCGGGAACACGCCGGCGTTGAGCACGAGCATGTCGAGGCCGCCGAAGCGCAGGACGGTGTCCTCGAGGGCCCGGCCCACCGCCTCGTCGTCGGTGACGTCGGCCTCGATGCCGAGCCAGGCGTCGCCGTCGAACACGGCCTTCACCTCGGGGTTGCGGTCGAGCCCGACGACCGCCGCGCCCTCGGCAAGCAGCGCCGCCGCACAGGCCCGGCCGATCCCGCTGGCGGCGCCGGTCACGACTGCGATCTCGCCCGCGAACGGTTTGGGCGGGCCCGCGCGCAGCAGCTTGGCCTGCTCCAGCTCCCAGTACTCGAAGTCGAACAGGTCGGCCTCGCCGATGGGACGGTAGCCGCCTAACGCTTCGGCGTCGCCCATGACGCGCAGCGTGTGCCGGTAGATGTCAGCGGCGATGCGGGTGTCTTTGGCCGTTCGGCCAGCGCACAGCAGGCCGCCGTCGAGGATCACGCGAGGAGCAGGGTCGAGGGGTAGGAGGTTCCGGCCGCCGGCGTGTCGGCCGAAGTAGGCCTGGTAGCGGGCGACATAGCCGTCCACGTCGGTACCGAGCAGTGGCCACGGCTTGGTGCGGATGACGTGGTCGGGCGTGATGGGGCCGCGCTGGGTGACGTCCGACGGAGGCGTGGGCGCAGGCGCGGCCGACACAATCATGGGGACGCCGGCCGCAGCCGAGATGGCGGCTCGTAGCTCGGGCGTGGCGTGCGGCGTCACGATCGGCGGGGATGGCCGGCGCCGCTCGGCCACGTACGCCTCCGCCTGCGACACCAGTTCGATCATGCGGTCGTACGACTCTCGGGCCGTCTCGCCCCACGTGAAGATGCCGTGGTTCATGAGGACCATGCCGGTGGCTTTGACTGGAATCGCCGTCGCGGCGACGGCTTTGGCCAGCAGGAAGCCGGGCATCACGTACGGGACGATGACCATGCCTCCGCCGAACACCCGACGGACCATGGCCTCGCCGTCCACGGTGTTGGCGACGGTGACGATGGCGTCGGCGTGGGTGTGGTCCACGAACGTGAAGGGCAGGACGGCGTGGAGGATGGCCTCTACCGACGGCGCCGGACCGCCCGGCGCCAGGGCGGCGGCCAGCATCTGGCGGGCCATGTCGGTGTCGGACAACGCCGGCAGCGTGGCCAGCCGCCGCACGTGGTCGAGGCGCAGCCTCGCGAAGCCCGACTCGTCCACCTCGGACAGGTCGGCACCACTGGCCTTCACGACCAGCACGTCCACCGGGTCGCCGAACACGTCGGCGCCGGCCACCTTCACCGACGTGTTCCCGCCGCCGTGCAGGACGAGGTCAGGGTCGACGCCCAACAGCCGTGACGTGTAGATCCGCTGGGCAGTGTCCCCGACCCAGCGCGCCGCCTCGGACTCGTCCCAGCGGTTGGCGACCACGGGGTGCTACTTCAGCACCAAATCGTCCCCTGCAGCCTGGACCCGGACCGTGTCGCCCTCGGCGAACTGGCCCGAGAGCAGCTCCAACGCCAGCTTGTCGGCGATCTCCCGCTGGATGACCCGCTTGAGGGGACGGGCCCCGTAGACGGGGTCGTACCCCTTCCTGGCCAGCAGCGAGGCGGCCTCATCGGTCACGTCGAGGTTGAGGCGGCGCACGGCCAGGCGGTCCCGCAGTTGGGCCAGCTGGATGTGGACGATCTGCTCGATGTCCTCCGGACCGAGGTGGCGGAACCGCACGATCTCGTCGATGCGGTTGAGGAACTCAGGCCGGAAGAAGGCCTCGGGCTCCACCGCCAGGTTGGACGTCATGATCAGCACGACGTTGGTGAAGTCCACGGTGCGGCCCTGGCCGTCGGTCAGGCGGCCGTCGTCCAGCACCTGGAGCAGGACGTTGAAGACCTCCATGTGGGCCTTCTCGATCTCGTCGAGGAGAACGACGGCGTAGGGGCGCCGGCGGACGGCCTCGGTGAGCTGGCCGCCCTCGTCGTAGCCGATGTAGCCCGGGGGGGCGCCGACCAGGCGCGACACCGTGTGCTTCTCCTGGTACTCGCTCATGTCGATGCGGACCATGGCCCGTTCGTCGTCGAACAGGAAGTCGGCCAGGGCTCGTGCCAGCTCCGTCTTGCCCACGCCCGTCGGTCCCAGGAACAGGAACGAGCCGATGGGGCGGTGGGGGTCCGACAGCCCGCTGCGACTCCGGCGGATGGCGTTGGCCACGGCCGAGACGGCATGGACCTGGCCGATGACCCGCTCGTGGAGGACGTCCTCCATGCGGATCAGCTTCTGGACCTCCCCTTCCATCAGCCGGGAGACGGGCACGCCCGTCCAGCGGCTCACGACCTCGGCTACGTCCTCGGCGTCGACCTCCTCCTTGAGCATCTTCTGGACGGACTGGAGCTCGGCCAGGTGGGCGGACGCCTCCTCGACCTGGGCCTGGAGGTCGGGCAGTTCGCCGTAGCGCACCGATGCGGCCTTCTCCAGTTCGCCCTCCCGCTCGTAGCGCTCGACGTCGGCCTTCTTGGCCTCGAGCTCCTCCATGAGGGCGCGGATGCGGCTGATGGCGTCCTTCTCGGACTGCCAGTGCGCCTTCATGGCGTTGGTCTGCTCGCGCAGGTTTGCCAGCTCGGAGTCGAGGGACTGGAGGCGGTCCTGGGAGGCGGCGTCGGTCTCCTTGGACAGGGCCACCCGCTCGATCTCCAGCTGGCGGATGCGGCGCTCGATCACGTCGATCTCGGTCGGCAGGGAGTCGATCTCGATGCGCAGCTTGCTGGCGGACTCGTCGATGAGGTCGATGGCCTTGTCGGGGAGGAACCGCCCCGTGAGGTAGCGGTTGGAGAGGACGGCGGCGGCCACGAGGGCGGCGTCCTGGATGCGGACGCCGTGGTGTACCTCGTAGCGCTCCTTCAGCCCCCGCAGGATGGCGATGGAGTCCTCGACGCTGGGCTCGCCCACGTAGATGGGCTGGAAGCGGCGCTCCAGAGCGGCGTCCTTCTCGACGTGCTTGCGGAACTCGTCGAGGGTGGTGGCGCCGATCATGCGCAGTTCGCCGCGGGACAGCATCGGCTTGAGCATGTTGCCGGCGTCCATGGCCCCCTCGGCCGCGCCTGCGCCTACGACGGTGTGCATCTCGTCGATGAAGGTGACGACCTCGCCGTTGGAGTCGGCGATCTCCTTGAGGACGGCCTTCAGGCGCTCCTCGAACTCGCCCCGGTACTTGGAACCGGCGACCATCGAGGCCAGGTCCAGACTGCATACCTTCTTGCCCTTGAGGCCCTCGGGGACGTCCTGCTCGACGATCCGTCGGGCCAGGCCCTCCACGATCGCCGTCTTGCCCACGCCCGGCTCGCCGATGAGGACGGGGTTGTTCTTGGTGCGGCGCGACAGGACCTGGATGACCCGTCTGATCTCCTCGTCGCGGCCGATGACGGGGTCGAGCTTCTGCTGTCTCGCTGCTGCGGTGAGGTCACGGCCGAACCGTTCCAAGGCGGCGTAGGTGGACTCGGGGCTCTGGCTGGTGACCCGGTGGGAGCCCCGGACCTCCTTCAGGACGTTGAGCAGGTCGTTGCGGTCGACGCCGATCCGCTTGGCCATGGCGAGCAGGAGGTGCTCGGTGGAGAGGTACTCGTCGTGGAGGCCTTCCCGTTCGGCGTCGGCCTGGTTGAGGACGTCCCTTGCGTCACGCGAGAACTGGGCATCGGTGCCGCCGTAGGCGCGCGGGAGCTTGGCCAGGGCGTCATCGGCGCTGTTGCGGAGGGTGAGGGGCGAGACGCCGGCCCGCTGGAGGGTGGGCAGGACGACGCCGTCCTCCTGGCCGAGCAGGGCCGAAAGCAGGTGGTCGGGCGTGACCTCGGGATGGCTGCGCTGGCGGGCCAGTTCGGCGGCGGCCTGGAGCGCCTCTTGGGTCTTGAGCGTCCAGCGGTTGGGGTCCAGCGGCATGAGCGTCGTTCACCTCACAGGAAAGTTGCTAGGTGGCTGGTGTCAAACCCTCTTTCGGCGGCCGACCGCCCCGTTGGAGCTTCGGCTGCAACGCAAAAGGGCTCGTCAGGGGTAGGTCGGCCGCCTCGGCGCGAAGCGCCGATCGCGAGTAACACCAGCCACCTAGCAGCGTTATCAACTTTCGCGGGGATCGTCTTGCTCCTCGCGGGCTCGGAGCGACTGGACGAGGGGATCGTCGGGGTCGGGCTCGAACAGGTTGGTGAGGAGGCGGGAAGGGGGCGGCGGGACGTAGTCTTGCTCCGGCTCCGGGACCGTTTCCTGGGTGCCGCCGGCGACGGCGGCGGGGTCGGGGATCGACAGCTCCTCGTCGAGGAGGTCACGGAGCCAGATGCGGGTCGTCTCCTTCTCGGTGGTGGGTGGCGTGACGGCCTCGGGAATGGGGAGATCCTCGGCCAGCAACTCGTTCAGGGACAGCTCGGCGGGCTCGGCGGCTTCGGTGTGCTCGGTAGGCGCCGGTTCGGGAGCGGGTGCGGGCCACGGGTCCTCGACAAGCCAGTCGTCGTGCGGAGCGTGGTCGGGCGGCTCGGCGAGGGCCGCGGTCCACGGATGTTCCTGATCGGCCGGCAGGGCCGCTGCGGCAAACCCTGCCTCGTCGGGGGGAGGGGCGAATGGTGCGCCTTCGTACTCGCTGTCGCCGACGTCCCCTGCAGCCCACGCCGCAATCGTCGATGGTTGGGCCGGTGCGGTCGCGGATGCGGGCGCAGTCGTTGCGTCGGCGCCGGCCGGCACGTCGCCGATGGTCGCTGCGAATTCCTCGGGGGCGACGGGCTGGTCGGGGA